>JBBQJN010000147.1:0-9375 GCA_038325945.1 Burkholderiales bacterium
GCGCCTTCCTTGGTGACATGGCCCACCAGCACGATGGCGCAGCCGCTGGACTTGGCGGTGCGCGTCAGTTGCGCCGCGCACTCACGCACCTGCGCCACCGAGCCGGGCGCGCTGGTGAGCTGATCGGAGTACACGGTCTGGATCGAGTCGATGACGCAGAACGCCGGCTGCTCGGCGGCCAGCGCGGCCTGGATCTTCTCCAGCTGGATCTCGGCCAGCACCTGCAGTTTGTCGCCCACCAGCCCAAGCCGGCGTGCGCGCAGCGCGATCTGCGCCGCCGATTCTTCACCGGTGACATACAGCACCTTGATGCCGTGCGACAGGGTTTCGGCGGCCTGCAGCAGCAGCGTGCTCTTGCCGATGCCGGGGTCGCCGCCGATCAGCACCACGCCGCCCTCGACGATGCCGCCGCCCAGCACGCGGTCGAGCTCGGGCTGGCCGGTGGGCGTGCGCTCCACCTCGCTGGCCGCGATCTGCGACAGCGTGATCACCGGCTGGCTCTTGGCCAGGCTCTGGTAGCGGTGGCGCGGCGTGCCGCCACTGGGCTCGGCCACAGTCTCCTCCAGCGTGTTCCATTCGCCGCAGGCGCTGCACTTGCCCAGCCACTTGGGGCTGTTGCCGCCGCAGGCGCTGCAGGTGTATTGGGTCTTGGCCATGGCTGATTGTCGGTTGACGCGCCGCGCGCCCGCCGCTGGCACCCCGGCCGCTCAGCCCGTGCCGTGCAGCGGCACCCTGGGCGCTACCGCACACATCAGTTCATAGCCGATGGTGCCCGCCGCATGCGCCACCTCGTCGATCGCCAGCAGGCTGGCCACGCCGTTGACCACCGGCCCGCGGCCCCACAACGTGACTTCGCTGCCGATGCCCGCTGCGGGCACCGGTGTCAGATCAACCGCCAGCATGTCCATCGACACCCGACCCACGCTGGCGCAGCGTACGCCGTCCACCAGCAGCGGCGTGCCGCTGCCGGCATGGCGCGGATAGCCGTCGGCATAACCGCAGGCAACGATGCCGATGCGCATCGGCCGCTGGGCGACATAACTGCTGCCATAGCCCACGCTGTCACCGGGCTGCAACGACTGCGTGGCGATCAAGCGCGAGCGCAGCGTCATCGCCGGCTGCAAGCCCCAATGGGCGATGTCGTGCGCGGGGTAGTCGGGCGCGCTGCCGTAGCACAAGATGCCGGCGCGCACCCAGTCGGAGGCCAGACCGCCGCCCGGCACCATGTGGCGCAACACCGCCGCGCTGTTGCTCAGCGAGCGCTCGCCGGGCAGGTCATGTGTGGCGGCCTCAAACGCCGCTACCTGATGGGCCACGCCGCGCTCGCCGTCGGCGTCAGAGAAATGCGTCATCAGCGAGATCTCGTCCACTTGCGGCAAGGCATTGAGCCGCGTCCAGGCCTGGCGAAACGCTGCGGGCCTGAAGCCCAGCCGGTTCATGCCGCTGTTCATCTTCAGAAAAACGCGGTGCGGCACATGGGTCTTGTGGCGGCCCAACCAGTCGATCTGCTGCTCGTTGTGCACCACATGCCAAAGATTCAGCCGCGAGCACAGCTCCAGATCACGCGGCTCGAAACAGCCTTCGAGCAGCAGGATGGGGCCGCGCCAGTCCAGCGCGCGCAGCCGCTGCGCCTCGCTCAGATCGAGCAGCGCAAAGCCGTCGGCGGCGCGCAGCGCGTCGAACACCAGCTCGATGTGATGGCCGTAAGCGTCGGCCTTGACCACCGCCCAGATGCGGGCATCGGGTGCTTGCTCGCGCACCCTGGCCAGGTTGTGAGCCAGGGCGTCGGAGTGGACCAGCGCTTCGATCGGACGGGGCATGCGCCGGATTCTGCCTGGGCTGTTCACAAGCTCACGCCAGGCGGTGCGCCAGCCCACGGCAGGCGCCGGGCTGCGTGCTATAACCGCGCCTCACTCGGCCGGCACCAGGCACCGAGGCTTGCTGCAGGATGGTGCCTGGATCGGCCCCCTTCCGTACCGATCGGAAACACGCTGGGGCTCCCCCGAAGACGAAGCGCATGAAAAGAGGCTTCTACACCATCATGTCGGCGCAGTTTTTCAGCTCATTGGCTGATAACGCGCTACTGGTGGCCGCCATCGAACTGTTGAAGAGCTCCCACTCGCCGGCCTGGCAGGTGCCCGCACTGGCGCCGATGTTCGCGCTGTTCTATGTGCTGCTGGCGCCTTTTGTAGGCGCCTTTGCCGACGCCGTGCCCAAGGGCAGGGTGATGTTCGTCTCCAACTCGATCAAGGTGGTGGGTTGCTTGATGATGCTGTTTGGCAGCCATCCGCTGCTGGCCTATGCGGTGGTCGGGCTCGGCGCGGCGGCTTATTCGCCGGCCAAATACGGCATCCTCACCGAGTTGCTGCCGCCGTCGCAACTGGTCAAGGCCAATGGCTGGATCGAGGGCCTGACGATCGGCTCGATCATCCTGGGCATCCTGGTCGGCGGGCAGTTGGTGGGGCCGCAGCTGGCCTCGGTGCTGCTGGGCTTCGACCTGCCGTGGATCGATACCGGCATCGACACTGCGCCCGAGGCGGCGATCACCGCGATGGTGCCGCTGTACATCATCGCCGCCATCTTCAACCTCTACATTCCGCGCACCGAGGCCGCGCTGCAGCCGCTGTCACGCCAGCCGTTTGCGCTGGTGCGTGACTTCGCCGCCTGCAACAGCCGGCTGTGGGCCGACAAGCTGGGCCAGATTTCGCTGGCCACCACCACTTTGCTGTGGGGCGTGTTTGGCAACCTGCGGGTGATCATCTTTGCCTGGGCCGCCGCCGCGCTGGGCTATGGCACGACGCAGGCTTCCAACCTGGCCGGCGTGGTGATCATCGGCTCGGTGCTCGGCGCGGTGGCCGCCTCCGCCTTCATGCGGCTGGACCGCGCGGTCAAGGTGATTCCACTGGCGATCCTGGTCGGCATCCTGATGATCGGCCTCAACGTCATGACCAACGTCTGGGTGGCCGCGCCCTTTCTGATCTTGCTGGGGGCGCTGTGCGGCTTCCTGATCGTGCCGATGAACGCGCTGCTGCAGCACCGCGGCCACAACCTGATGGGCGCGGGCCGCTCGATCGCGGTGCAGAACTTCAACGAGCAGGCCTGCATCCTGGGCCTGGGTGCGTTCTACACCGGCATGACCAGGTTGGGCTTCTCGGCCTTTGTCGCCATCGGCGTGTTCGGCCTGGTGGTGGCCATCGTGATGGAGTTGATCCGGCGTTGGCACCATTTCAATACCGTCGCGCACCGCGACGAGGTGGAGCGGCTGCTGGCCATCGCCCGCTCCGACAAGCATTGATCAGCGCCATGCCAGTGCGCTGGCTGGCGGTGCTGGCGCTGCTGTTCAACGCCCTCACCTGGGGCCTGAGCTGGTGGCCGTTCCGGCAGATGGCCGCGCTGGGCCTGCACCCGCTGTGGCTGACCGGGCTGATCTTCAGTTTCGCCGTGCTGCTGCTGCTGGCCTATCGGCCCGCCGCGCTGGGTGAACTGCTGCGCACGCCGGTGCTGTGGGTACTGGTGCTGGCCGCCGGCCTGACCAATGCCTGTTTCAACTGGGCGGTGAGCATCGGCGACGTGGTGCGGGTGGTGCTGCTGTTCTACCTGATGCCACTGTGGACGGTGCTGTTGTCGCGCCTGCTGCTGGGTGAACGCATCAGCGCACGCGGCGCGCTGCGCGTGGCTATGGCACTCGGCGGCGCGCTGGTGGTGCTGTGGCCGCAGGCTGACCCAGGCACGGCCACTGCTGGCAGCCTGTGGTGGCTGCCGCACAGCCTGGCCGATGGGCTGGCGCTGCTGGGTGGCTTCAGCTTCGCGCTCAACAACGTGATGCTGCGCCGCGAGGCCGGCCGCAGCGGGTCGTCACGCGCGCTGGCGATGTTTGGCGGCGGCGCGCTGGTTTCGCTGCTGCTGGCGGTGGTGCTGACACGCGCCGGCATCGCCGCGCTGCCACCCGCGCCGGCGCTGGGCTGGGTGCTGGCGGCGCTGGCGCTGGCGCTGTGGTTTCTGGCTTCAAACCTGGCGCTGCAGTACGGCGCCGCGCGGCTGCCGGCCAACACCACCTCGGTGATCATGATCAGCGAGGTGTTCTTTGCCAGTGCCTCGGCGCTGGCGTTGGGCGCAGGCCAGCTGGGCCCGCGCGAGCTGCTGGGCGGGCTGATGATCCTGGGCGGCGCGCTGCTGGCCACGGTGCAGCGCGACTGAGAGGCTGAGAGGCAATGCCATGCACCCGCGCGGGGCTGGCCAAGGGCCCTGAGCGCGGTGAAGCCGCGTCAGCGGCTCCGGTCAGGGGACGGGCTGCGCTGGGTGCTGCTGCTCGCGCCCAGTTGCCGGTACAGGCCCTGGCGACCAAGCAGGCGATCAAGCTCGATCAGGTCCAGCGGCTTGCCCAAAAAGGCCTCAGCGCCGGCCAGCGTGCCACGCACCTGGTGCACCGGATCGTGGAAGGCCGAGACCATCACCACCATCGGCGGCCGGCCCAATGCATGCACCAGGCGGTAACGGATCTGGTGGCACAGCGTGAGGCCATCGGCGCGGCTGTCGGGGCCAAGATCCACATCGATGAAGACGACGCCATAGACATGGTGGGTCAGCAGATCAAGCGCGCGGTCGCTGTGATGCGCGGTGTCGATGACCAGGCCGTAGCCTTGCAGCTGGCGCTGCAGGAAGTGCAAGGCGACGTCGCTGTCATCAACCAGCAGCACCCGCGCCGGCAGTTGCGAGCGGCGCAGCGCATCCAACTCGCGGCGGCGCGCCTCGGCCGGATCGAGTTGTGCCGGGTGCCGACGCGGCGGCTCGTCATCGGCGCGCCGCGCCCGCGGCGTCAGCGGCTCGATCGCGCCGATGGTGCGCAGCGCGCCGCGGCCCAGGCTGCTGGGAAGGGCTAATGGCAGGGGCGGCGAGCGCGGGTTGTCGCGCCGCTCCATCAGCGCGTCGAGCTCGCGCAGCACCTGCAGGCGGTCGATCGGCCGCATCATCCAGGCCACCGCGTCGGGCGGCGCGGCGCCGCCGATGAACAACGCATCCTTGACGCGGCCCAGCGTATGCAGCAGGTCAAGCACGCCGGAGGCGTCAGCATCGGCGATCACCAGATCGGCGTCTTCCAGGCCCATCACATGCACATAGCGCTGCCGCTCCCGCCCGTGCAAATGGAAGTAGGAGGCCAGCGCCTTGCGATCAAAGGGGCTGAAGCCGAGCAGAGCGATGGGGATCGCGGCAGGCATGGTTGGAACGAAGGCGGTGGACGCTGATCCACGGCGCAAGGAAGTCGTACCCCATCCTGGGCGGCAGCGCGCGGCGCGTCAACCCGGTGCATCAAGGTCGCTGCGGCAGGAACTAGGGGTACGATGCGCTGCCGCCGCTGCCACCGCGTACCGAATCACCATGAGCCAGAGCACATTGCAGGATTTCGAAGCCCTCGACATCACAGGGCGCAAACTGCGTTTGGCTGATCAAGCAGGCCAGGTGCTGCTGATCGTCAATACCGCCAGCCAATGTGGCTTCACGCCGCAGTTCGCCGGGCTTGAGAAGCTGTGGCAGACCTACCGCAAGCGCGGCCTGGTGGTGATGGGTTTCCCCAGCAACCAGTTTGGCGGCCAGGATCCGGGCGACAACGCGCAGATCGCCTCGTTCTGCCAGCTCAACTACGGCGTGAGCTTTCCGATGATGGCCAAGGTGGAGGTCAACGGCGGCGACGCGCATCCGCTGTTCAACTGGCTCAAGACCGAGGCGCCGGGCCTGCTGGGCAGCACCGGCATCAAATGGAACTTCACCAAGTTTCTGGTCGGCCGCGACGGCCAGGTGATCCGCCGCTATGCGCCGCAAGACAAACCCGAGCAGCTGGCCCGCGATATCGAGGCGGCGCTGGCGGCCTGAAGCGCCCCCCCTCGCTGCGCCGGGATCATCGCTCACCCTTGCCCTGATCCCAGGAGAGCCCCCGATGTTCGAGCACATTCAGCCCTATGCCGGCGACCCCATCTTTGCGCTGGTCGACGCCTTCAACGCCGATACCCGTCCGCAAAAAGTCAATCTGTCTATCGGCATCTACTTCGACGAGCAAGGCCGGCTGCCGGTGCTGCCCAGCGTGCAGGCGGCCGAGGCCCGCATCCTGGCCGAAGGCGGCGCCAAGCCCTACCTGCCGATGGAAGGTGCCGCCGCCTGCCGTGCCCAGGTGGCCGCGCTGCTGCTGGGCGCCGACCATGCGGCCATCACCGAGGGCCGGGTGGCCACCATCCAGACCGTGGGCTCTTCAGGCGGGCTGAAGGTTGGCGCCGACTTTCTGCGCACCTGGCTGCCTGAAGCTGCGGTATGGGTGAGCGACCCAACCTGGGACAACCACCGCGCGATGTTCGAAGGCAGCGGCTTCGCGGTGCACAGCTACCCCTACCACGACAGCGCCAGCGGCGGCCTGCGCTTTGACGACATGCTGGCCACGCTGCGCGGCCTGCCGCGCCGCAGCATCGTGCTGCTGCACGCCTGCTGCCACAACCCGACTGGCGTTGACCTCAGCAAGGCACAGTGGGATGAGCTGATCCCGCTGCTGCGCGAGCAACAACTGCTGCCCTACCTGGATCTCGCCTACCAGGGCTTTGGCGCTGGCATCGAAGAGGACGCTTACGCGGTGCGGGCGCTGGCCAGCGCTGGAGTGACCTTTTTTGTCGCCAACTCGTTCTCCAAGAGCATGAGCGTTTATGGCGAGCGCTGCGGCGCACTCAGTGCCATCTGCGCCAACGCCGCCGAGGCCGCGTTGGTGCTGGGCCAACTGCGGGCCACCGTGCGCCGCATCTACTCCAGCCCGGCGATCCACGCCGCCAAGCTGGTGGCCCATGTGCTGGGCGACGCCGACCTGCGGCCGATGTGGGAGGCCGAGTTGGCGGCCATGCGCGAGCGCATCCTGGCGATGCGCCGCGCCTTGCACGAGCGCCTGCTGAAGCTGGCGCCGGGCCGCGACTTCGGCTACCTGCTCAGCCAGCACGGCATGTTCAGCTACACCGGCCTCAGCGCCGCACAGGTGGACCGCCTGCGCGAGCAGCATGCCGTCTACCTGTTGCGCTCGGGCCGCATCTGCGTTGCCGGGCTCAACAACGACAACGTGGCGCGCACCGCCGACGCCATCGCCGCCGTGCTGGCGGGCTGAACGGGCTGAACGGGCTGTCCAGGCTGAGCGGGACGCGCGCGCATCGGCCCGCTTGCACTCAGGCCGCGGCGGGCAGGTTGACCCGCACTTCACCGCCCTTGACGCTGACCTTGTAGGTCTGCAGCGCCTTCTCGCCGCGCACAAAATTCAGCACCTGAATGCCGGGCGGGAAGTTGGCCCAATCAACCACCGCGCCGGTCTTGATGTCAAAACGCGCGCGGTGCAGAGGGCACTGCACCTTGCAACCGTCGATGATCTTGCCGCGCGCCAGCGGCGCGAAGGTGTGTGTGCACTTGGACTGGGTGGCATGGAAGCCATCGTCCAGGTGGTAGATGACCAGGTTGACCCCGGCCACGCTGAAGGCCTTCATCTGGCCTGGTTTCAGGTCATCGACCGGGCAAACGCTGTGCAAGGGCATGTCCATCCTCTGCTGTGGGTTGAGGCCCAGTCTAAGCCGCCTCACGGGGGCATGCCGCTCAGCAGCCTGGCCATCGCCGCCGCCGCACTGCTGTGCGCTGGCCTCATCACCGCGCCATTCGCCCATGCCGCCGAGGGCAGCGCCAAATGCGCCGGCCTCTGGTGCCCGGCGGCCAGCCGTTGCGCCAGGAGCCTGTCGGGCTTTGGGACGAGCCCGACAGCCTCCCAGGCTACTTTCATTGATCCGCGTCACCGTCGAGTTGCTTCTTCGCGCTATACCGACGGCGCGCGGTGGCCGGCGCAGGCGGTCGGATCTCGTCGGCAAGACCGCGATGCTTGCACCGGCACAGGGTTGCCGATACCGATAAAAGCTGTTCAAGGGTCTTGCGTTGATACCCGGCATGGTATCTGGTACTATACGGCCATGGGTATACAGATGAACACTTCCAAGTTCCGCTTCGCGGCCACCTTGGTCGTCGCGCTGGTCAGCGTGGCGCCGGCCGGTGCCGCGCCACTGGCCACCGTGCTGGCCCAGCCTGCTGCCGGCGCCGGCCAGCGCAGCCTCGATGGTGCGCTGCAACCGGTGCGCCAGGCCACGCTGGCCGCCCAGATCGGCGGCAACGTGCTGCAGCTGGCGGTAAAGGCCGGCGACCGCGTGCGCAGCGGCCAATTGGTGGCGCGTGTTGACGAGCGCGACGCCCAGGCCGCGCTGGCCCGCAGCGATGCCGGCTTGGCGCAGGCCGAGGCCGAGGCCCGCAACGCCCGCCTGGCCGCTGAACGCCAGCGCTCGCTGCGTGCCCAGGGCTTTGTCAGCCAAGCTGCGCTGGATCAGGCCGAGACGCAATCGCAGGCCGCCCAAGCCGGCGTACTGCAGGCGCGGGCCGGACGCAGCCAGGCTGCCCTGCAACGCAGTTTCTCGGCGATCACCGCGCCGTTTGACGCCGTGGTGCTGGCCACCCATCTGGAAGCGGGTGACCTGGCCACACCCGGCCGGCCTATCGCCACGCTGTACGCCCCCGGCGCGCTGCGGGCAGTGGTGCAGGTGCCGGCCTCGATGGCCGGCGATGCGCGCAGCGCCAGCGCGGTGCAGGTTGAGTTGCCCGACGGTCAACGTGTGACGCCCGTACAGCGCAGCCTGCTGCCCGGCGCCGATGCGGTATCGCAAACGGTGGAATGGCGGCTCGAGCTGCCCACCGGCACGCCTTCGCTCTTGCCGGGCCAGGCGGTGCGTGTGCACTTCCAGGCCGCAGCCAGCGCTGGCGCCGCCGCTGCACCATCACCGCCGCTGCTGCTGCCGGCCAGCGCGGTGTTGCGGCGCGGTGAGCTGACCGCCGTTTACGCCGTGCGCGAGCAAGGTTTTGTACTGCGCGCGGTGCGCACCGGGGCCGACCGCGGCGCTGCCGGCATCGAGGTGCTGACCGGGCTGAAGCCGGGCGAGCGCGTGGCGCTGGACGCTGTGGCCGCCGGTCTGGCCGGTGCCGTGCCTGCGCCACCAGCACCTTAAAAGCCCGGCCATGAACCCACCCCTTCAGCCTGCTCCCACGCCGACGCTTGGCGTCGCCGGCCGCCTGGCCCGCAGCTTCCAGAGCAACGCGTTGACGCCGCTGCTGGCCCTGGTGGCGCTGCTGCTCGGCCTGTTTGCGGTGCTGGTGACGCCGCGCGAGGAAGAGCCGCAGATCAACGTCACGATGGCCAATGTGCTGATCCCCTTCCCGGGGGCCAGCAGCGCCGACGTGCAAGCCATGGTGGCGCGGCCAGCCGAGGCCGCGCTGGGCCAGATCGCCGGCATCGAGCACACCTATTCGGTGGCCCGGCCGGGCCTGGCGGTG
>JBBQJN010000148.1:0-9363 GCA_038325945.1 Burkholderiales bacterium
CCGCTGCGGTCGATTCGCAGCCGACGCTCCCCAAGTCCGACAGGCTCCTAGGATGAACCTTTTTAGCCTCATCAAGCGCCAATCGATCGCCCTGCCCTTGGCCTGCGCCGCCGCTCTGACGATGCTTGTTATCAGCGAGAGCGGGTACTGGCAATCGGTCGGCAGGCTCGACAGGGTGGGCGTGATGGCGATGACGCGCAGCCGCATCCAGGGTCTGCAGCAAAGCATCGTCGACGCCGAGGCCGGCCAGCGCGGTTATCTGCTGACACTGCGTCTGGAGCACCTGCCGCCCTACGACAAGGCGCTGCAAGACATCGACGCCGCGCTGGGCTATCTGGTTTTTTACTACGCTGACGAGCCCGAGGCTGCGGTACTGCTCGACAAGCTGCAGTCCTTGATCACCGCCAAGCTGACGCAGCTGGCGCTAACGATCAGCAAGCGCGAAGACAGGCGCGCGTTCGGCGACGACGACATCGTGCTGAGCGATATCGGGCGCGAACAGATGGCGTCGATCCGCGCGCTGGCCAACGCGCTGGTAGATCTTGAGGACCGGCGGATTACCGCAGCCCGGGGTGATCTGTACGAGACGCTGGCGCAGCGCCGCATCGGTGTCGGCGCCTTGACCCTGCTGTGCCTGCTGGCCCTGTACCTGTACCTGCGCCAGACCGCTGCGCTCAAGCGGCAACAGCTTGCGCTGAAGCAGGCGGTGCAGGCCGAGCGTGACGGGCTGGACATCGAAGTCAAGCGCCGCACCACCGAGCTGACCGAACTCACCCACCACCTGCAGACCGCGCGCGAGGACGAACGCCATCGGCTGGCGCGCAACCTGCACGACGAGCTTGGCGCGCTGCTGACCTCGGCCAAGCTGGACGCCGCACGCATCAAGTCGCGGCTGGCTGGCAGTGCGCCCGAGGCCCTGGAACGACTGGCCCACCTGGTGGTCACGTTGAACAGCAGCATCGCGCTGGGCCGCAGCATCATCGAGGATCTGCGCCCGTCGACCCTGAGCAACCTCGGGCTGGTGGCGACGCTGGAGATCCTGGCGCACGAGTTTGCCGAAAACTCGGGCGTCGAGGTCGAATGCGCCATGGCGCCGGTGAAGCTCGACGCCAACGCCGAGCTGATGGTCTACCGACTGATGCAAGAGGCCCTTACCAACATCAGCAAGTACGCCAAGGCGCGCCATGTCTGGATCGAGCTGTCGTCGCACGACGGCGTGGTTGAGGCGGCGGTGCGCGATGACGGTGTCGGCTTCGACGCCGCAACACCGCAGCGCTCGGCCTACGGCCTGGTCGGCATGCGCTTTCGTGTTGAGTCCGAAGGCGGCACGCTTAGCGTGGTGTCTGCCCCAGGCCAAGGTACGCGCTTGCAGGTGACGTTGCCGGAATCGGCATCGGACCCACTCTCGGCGCCGGCAGCCTCCTAGGAGCCTGTCGGGCTTGGGGAGCGTCGGCTGCGAATCGACCGCAGCGGTCCAATTCTCACCGTCTTCTTGCCCCATTGCTGGGCTATGGGGCTGCAAATGCGGCAAGAACTGTTCTCGCTGGGGCCGATTCTCGCTTTTCGACGCCCCAAGTCCGACAGGCTCCTAGCTCATCTCGCTGGCGGCGCAGATCGACAGCCATCCAGGGCTCAAGGCCGGCCTGTCGGAATGCGCCTACATGACTTTCAGCCGGCATGCCTTGTGAGGCGATGACGCGGCTTGCAAACTCTGGGCTCCTGACCGCAGGGTCTCATCACCGGAGGTATGTCATGACCGTCGCACGCATCACCGAAATCAGCAGCATCAGCAGCAAAAGCTTCGAAGACGCCGTCGAGCAAGGCATTGCACGCGCCAACCAGACGCTCAAGAACGTCAAGGGCGCCTGGGTCAAGGATCAGGAAGTGACCGTCGATGCAGGCAAGGTGACAGGCTACAAAGTAATCCTCAAAGTCACCTTCGTTCTCGAATAGCCAGTTGCCGGCAGGTTGTCGGCTGCGCCAAGAACATGCTGAGCGCCGCTGACCGTGCGCGACGAGTGATCGCGCCGCCTCAAAGGCTGCTTAGCCTGCTTAGGCTGCATAGGCTGCGTAGGCCGCCGCCGACAAGCGCAGCGCCTCGACGCCGAGGCGCAGACGCGCCTCACACCGACACGCAGCGCTGCAACGATGGTCGACAGTAGGGCTCTGGCGGCATATCGGGTGCCGCTGGCAGACATCAAACTCAGAGGTGTGCCATGAATGCGCGCAAGCTTGCTGTTGTCTTGTCGATCTCGGCCCTGTCGCTGCTTGCGGCCTGTGGCAACGTACCGCGGCGCAACGAGACCGTCTCCAACGTCCCCGCGCCCTACAGCCAGGCCGTGCAGTTCGGGCGGGTGAGCAACATCGAGGTCGTGAGCCGCGAATCGCGTGCTTCGGGCGGCGGTGCGGTACTGGGCGCCGTGCTCGGTGCGGTGATCGGCAACCGGGTGGGCAGCGGTAGTGGCCGTGCCGCAGCCACCGGTCTGGGCGCCATTGGCGGTGCCGTGATCGGCGACAAAATCGAGCGCCGCAACGACGGCGGCGGCGGCAGCGTCTACCGGGTCAACGTGCGGCTCGACAACGGCGCGACGCAGCAGTTCGACTACGAACGCATCGACGATTTGCGCGTGGGCGACCGCGTCCGGCTTGAGGGCGGGCAGCTGTACCGTGCCTGACTAACGTGCCTGACCACCGTGCCTGTCCACCGCGCCTGAATACCGCGCCTGACACAGCCAGTTTGACAGCGCTTCGTGTGCGCTGCCGTACAGACGTTCGTCCAGGGGCAAGCTACAAGGAAATCTCGTCATCCACCGTGTCGAGGCACCCGCATGATTCGTCGCGCACTCAAGCCCCCCGCCACGGCCCCCGCCAAGGCCAAGAGCCTGCAGCAGCAGAAGAGCGATTTCACGGCCGAGGGCGCGCCGGCCCCGGCACTGCCGGGTGAGGCCACGAAGCCCGTGGCGCCAGCCAGCCCCGGCGTGGGCAAGTTGCCGGGTGCGGCCCTGCCCCGCCAGGCCATAACTTGACTTCCATGAGCACCGATCCGGAGCCTGTCCTGAGCCTAGTTCGCACCCGCGGCAATGTGGTCGCATTGAAGCCGGCGCATGCCGTCACGCCACCGCCGGAGTGCGCGGGCAATGCAAGCGCCGCCATTCCCAGCCCTGACTGGGACCTGCTCTTCAAGGCCGTCGAGGCCCGGCTCGGCGCTGTCGCCGGCGCGCTGCTTGACGGGCAAGACGGGCTGCCACGGCCGGGCGCGACGGTCGTCGCGCAGGTGGCCATGCGGGAGTGCGTGGCAGCCCTGCAGCAATTGCATCGCACTTTGGGCGACGAAAGGCGGCAGCACCACAAAATCGAGAGCGAGTTGCTGGCTACGGACACGGCTTTGGCGCATGCGCGCGTCAGGCTGTTCGAGGCTGAGGACCAGGCCCGATCGGCACTGCTGCGGGCCTCGCGCGACAGCCTGACCGAGTTGCCCAACCGTGGCCACTTCATAGAACGTACGGACTCTGCGCTGGTCAATCTGCAGGGCGCTTGCGTCTCGCTGGCCGCGCTGTACATCGACCTGGATGGCTTCAAGTTGATCAATGACCAGCACGGCCACCACATCGGCGACCAGGTGCTGCAGATCGTGGCGAGCCGCCTGGTGTGCGCGGTGCGCGCCAACGACACCATCGGGCGCCTCGGTGGCGACGAGTTCGCCTGTCTGCTGACAAGCCTGCCCAGCAAGAAGCAACTCAAGCGCCTGGCGCGCAAACTCGTCAACGCGGTGGCGTCGCCCATGCAGATCGGCACACTTGAGCTCACGGTGCGTGCCAGCATCGGCATTGCCATCTACCCCAGGGATGGTGAAACGTCCAAAGCGCTGCTGCGCAGCGCCGACGAAGCGATGTACCGCGCCAAGCGGCAGCAATCGGGCTTTGCCTTCCTTGATCGCTAACAGGAGGTTGGCGCGTCACAGGCTGGCATGTAGGCCAACGCACAGACGCCGTGACGCCGTGACGCAGCGCCAGCTACAAGCGGCTTCCCTTCAGCCGATTCAGCCGAGGCAACGCACATGAACTTCCATTTCAAGCACAAGATTTCTCTGTTGCTGACCGCCTTGCTGGCGCTGCCCATGGCCCACGCCACGTTGATGGGCAAGGCCGACTACACAGCGGCCAAGACCCGTATCAACGCCGATTACAAGGCCGACAAGGCCGACAAGGCAACTTGCGCGTCGTTGGCCGGCAACGCCAAAGACATCTGCATCGAAACGGCCAACGGCAAGTCCAACATCGCCAAGGCCGAGCGCGAGTCCGACTACACCGGCAAGCCTGCCGACCAGAACAAGGTTCTGCTGGCCCGGGCCAAGGCGATCTACGCCGTGGCCAGGGAACAATGCGACGACTTTGCGGGCAACCCCAAGGACGTTTGCGTGCAGCAGGCCAAGACCAACAAGACCAAGGCGCTGGCCGATGCCAAGTTGGGCAAGCAGATAGGTGTCGCGAGGAAGGACGCCGCCGACGACAAGCGCGACGCCGACTACAAGGCGGAGGCCGAGCAGTGCGACGCGCTGGCGGGTGATGCAAAAATAGCCTGCGTGGCGCAAGCTAAAGCGTATTTCGGCAAGGCCTGATCGGGCTGCCGCAGCTTGCACGGGCCAGGCGCTGGTGCAAGCTGCCTGCGCAGGGCCGTCCGATGTGCCGACCCAACCACATCACGCCAACAGCGGCGCGGCCGCAGATCAGGAGGCGGCAGGTCTGGGCGCGCTCACAGCAGAGGGATTCCATGAACGCAAGCGCGGCACATCCCGAGGGGCGATTCGTCTGTTGCGTGTTGCTACTGCTCGCCGCGCTGTGCTTTGTGCCTCGCGCGCAGGCGCAGGATGCAGCCTCGCTGGGCCTGCGCCAGACGGCGCTGCGCGAAGCGCTGGCCAGCAATGCGTTCGGCCGGCCGCTGGTGCTCGAGTCGATGCAGAGTGACAACGGCCTGAAGGGAGACGTCTATGCCGTTGTCGGCAGGCCTTTCGGCGTCGTCAGCCCGGCCTTGCAGGGCATGGATCAATGGTGCGACATCCTGATCGTGCACATCAATGTCAAAAACTGCCAGGCGCGCGGATCGGGCGCCGACAGCGTGTTGAGCCTGGCCGTTGGCCGCAAGTTCGACCAGCCCCTGGCCGACGCCTATCGCGTCGATTTCGCCTATCGCGTCGGCGCGAGCCAGCCCGAGTACCTGCAGGTGCTGCTCAAGGCGGACAGTGGGCCGCTGGGCACGCGTGACTACCGCCTGGTGATCGAGGTGATCCCGCGCGACGCTAAGAGCAGCTTTGTGCACCTGTCGTACTCGTACGCCTACGGCATGGCGGCGCGCTTGGCGATGCAAGGCTACCTGGCGACGATAGGCCATGACAAGGTCGGCTTCAGCATTACCGGCCACGAAGCCGACGGTACCCCGATCTTCATTGGCAGCGTGCGTGGCGTCGTCGAGCGCAACACCATGCGCTACTACCTCGCCATCGAGGCCTACCTCGGTGCCTACCACCTGCCGCCGGCGCAGCGGGCAGAGAGGCAATTGCTCGACTGGTACACGGCGGTAGAGCGGTACCCGCGCCAGCTGCACGAATTGGAGCGTGAGCAATACCTGTCGATGAAGCGTCGGGAGTTGTTGCGGCAGCGCGCTCTGGCCGGCAAAGCGAGTTGAGCGGGCGCCTCAAGCCGCGATCTCCGGCTGGCCCGGCGGCAACAGGGCCGCCGTCAAACAGGCCCGACCGCGACTGCAGGCCGCTGGTGCGGCACCAGTCCGAATGGGGTTTGTCCTACACGCAGCTGCGGCGATGGCCGAAGTGTCGAGGGTTCGCGCACGAGCACACTGGGCTGGGCTCGTCACCATCGGCACTTGCCGGCACGGGTCTGCACCTGTATACCGATGTTCATCGGCGGGCAGGGACGTCCTTCGAACTGTGAAGTTCCATGCACCACGCTTGTCCATGCACCTGCTCAAGATCTACCTCGTCGAAGACAGTCCGGTCATTCGCGACAACCTGATCGCCACGCTCGAAGAGCTGGTGCCCGTGCACGTGGTGGGCACTGCCGAGGACGAAGCGACAACGTTGTGCTGGCTGCGCGAGTCAGGCGAGCCGGTTGACCTGATGATCGTTGACCTGTTCCTGAAGAGCGGCTCGGGGCTGGGCGTACTCAGGGCGGCGCGGTCGCTGCCGCAGCGCCCGCGCATGGCCGTGCTGAGCAACTTCGCCCACCCCGAGATGCGCCGTGCATGCCTGGCGCTGGGCGCCGAGCGGGTGTTCGACAAATCCACCGAGATCGATGCGCTGGTCGACTACTGCGCAGAGCTGGCGGCCGGAGATTGCCCCTGCGGCGCGGCGACGATGCGCGTCTGAGCGCGGTCACTTCGGCATGGGCTTTGGCTGGCGTTGAAGCCGAAGGCGGCACGCTCAGCGTGTTGTCTGCCCCGGGCCAAGGCACGCGCTTGCAGGTGACGCTGCCTGAGCTGTAGCGCGCGCCGCGCCGCTGCGCGTCGGCAGCGTCCTACACATGCTCGCGCAGCGTGCCCACGAGGCGACTGCCGCAGCGCTGATCGCCATCGCGGTTTGGCCCGGCGAGACTGGGTTTCACTGCGGCGGCGGCCAGAAACAGGCGCTGACGCGGTTCTTGATCCTAGAAACCGCAGTTGACCGCTTGTCTCCGCTGGCTACACCGCATGAATTCTGGCTTTCGCAGCCACGACCACCTTCACCTCTTGGGTGACAGCGCTACGCACCCGATTGAGCCGCACTGGCGCACGCTGGCGGCGTTGCTCCTCCTCGCGGGCATGAGCCCGCAGCGTCGTCGCGCCTTGCCAGCGCACCCCATCGCGGCCCACTCGGGCGCGTCCAACTGCGGTTTCTAGGTCTAACCGTCATCTCACCCCGTGAGTGGGGCGTCATCTTGCCGTGCAGATCGTATCTTAGTTCTAGAAAACCTAGTACTATTTGCGAACCAATTTGAAAGGTTCGTCATGCAAGAGCGCGTCGCCAGTCGGTCTTCTTCGGGCCCGCTACTCGGCTTCACTGTAGCAGGGTTCCTCGTACTTCTTAGTTCTGCGAGTCATGGCGCCTTCGTTTTTGACGGGCGGCTCGATGGTGGTAGTTTTTCAAGTTACCGCGCCATGGAGACTAACGGGTTACTGGTGTCAGGCGTTTCGTCGCCCAATGGGATGTCCGACCGCATATCAAAGGTTGTTGATCCATTGCACCCGGGTCGGGATGTTGCCAAACTTTCAATATTTCACGGTGATGCGCTGAATTGGGGTGGTTTGCGCTCTGAGTTGAGTGGATACGAAGAGCCATTGAACATTGAACGGTGGTATTCGTTCGGGTACATGCTTGGCGCAGACTGGATGCAATTGGAGCCAGTCGTCAAGATCTTTCAGATACATGACAAAGCAGATGCGGGCGAGAGCGGTCTTCGCCATCCCACTCTACAAATCACGTCTTTCGCAGACGGTACGATCCAGATCTGGAATGCCCGCGATGCGGATCTGATTACTACGCCGCCTGATGTCGCGCCCAGGCCAAATTTCGATTACGATTTCCGAAAACTCGCGCAGTGGAATGCTGCGCCGGGAACTTGGAATTCGATCGTGATCAATGCGAGCTGGACACACACGGATGGAGGTTTCCTACGCATTTGGCACAACGACGAACTTGTATTCTCCGAAGTTGGCAGTGGCAATACCTTCAACGATCTTCGGGGGCCCTGGTTCAAAGCAGGTACATATGCACTGGCTCGTGCAGACGGTTGGTCTTCCTTAACAACCTATAACACCGGGGTGGTAATCGGTGACGGCTTCGAGAGTTTTGACTCAATGCGGCAGGCAGTTGCAGCGCCAGTGCCTGAGCCAGCAAGTATATTGACTTTGCTTCTCGGTGGCGGCCTTGTTTTCTCCTGGACAAGGCGCAGCCGAGGTTAGGGCTGAACCTATGATGGACGGGTGGCGACCCATAAACTAGCATTGCGCCTTGGACGTGAAGTGCGGTTCCCTGAGATCTTCTCGTGCTGGGCAATAGACATGCTTGGCGCGCGATTGATCTTACCTGCGCGAGAACTGCACTCGCCGGCAGTCAGCTTTGAGCTGCGTAGGATGGGTGTGAATTGCTGCCTATTTGCTGAGGAGCAGCTGTCTGCACAAGATGTCGACAATACGGCCAGCGGCTTGGCCATCCCAAAGTGCGGGCCGCACGCCGCGCTTCTTACCTTGACGCAACGCTGCCAAAGCTAGCGACTCAATGCGCTTAGGGTTCGTCGCTGCCAGCGTATTGCTGCGCTCATCGACCGTGATCGGGCCTTCGGGGTTTTCGGGCATTGTGATGCACGGAACGCCCATGGCGGTGGTCGCCTCCTACAGGTCGCCACTGTCAGCACCAGCTTTGCGTCCTTCCAGAGGTTCAGGAAGCTCATATAGGGCTGCGGCGCCATCAAATGTATACGTGGTGACATGGAGATTTGCAACTTCTCCAAACCACTTCGGGTGCGCGGATGCACCGGCAATACCAAAGGCAGTTCAGCGGCCACAGTGTTCAGTGCGCCGCCGATTCCGGCCAAGGTCGCCGGGCTGTCAACGTTGGATGGCCGATGCATTGTCACCACGCTATAGTGTCCACTAATCGCGCCCTTCATTGCATGCGTCTGGTATGAGCCACGGTCAATCCGGTCGAGTTGTCGCGCCTGGAAGATAACGTTGTCAACCATCACGTGCCCCACATGGAAGATACGTATACGTTCCGTCGGGTGTCCTTCACGGAGAAGATTGGTGACGCCCGCTGGTTCTGTGTCTAAGAACCAGTCGCTGATTGAATCAGTGACGATGCGGTTCACTTCTTCGGGCATGCTCATGTCACCGCTTCGAAGGCCCGCTTCTACATGTGCCACCGGGATACCCGCCTTCTTGGCCACGATGGCGCAGGCCAGTGTTGAATTGACATCACCCACCGTGGGTCAATCCACGGCAGACGGCTGCGGTTACAAGAACCGAAGTGCCATCGCATCGAAGTTTCCGATGCCCGGCAGCACGTTGGCCACCTCGGTGGCAGATAAGCCCATCCAGCGCCCCAGGGGCGCGGCCATTTGGGTCACCGAATGCGCAGGCAGCAGGCGGCCCGATCCGATGTCGTCGGCGCTTCCCAGCGCTAAGTCAGGAAAGCGCCCATGAATGTGGCGCCCGGCCACCATGCCGCCGGCCACGAAGTGATGGCTGCCCCAGCCGTGGTCGCTGCCGTCGCCGTTGCTCAGCAGCGTACGGCCGAAGTCTGATGCGGTGAATAGAGCCACGTTGTTCAGCAATCCCATGGTGTTCATGGCGCTCAAGAAGTAGTCCACCCCATGC
>JBBQJN010000149.1:0-9354 GCA_038325945.1 Burkholderiales bacterium
CCGGCCGGCAGGCCGGACGTCGGCGGGGGACATGGAGGGATCCGGTTGCCTGGCGGCCTCGTCAGCCTCGCACGGCACGTCGAGAGTCGGCTTTGGCGGCGACGCTCAGGACGACCGCTACGAGCCGAGACCGGCCGTCAAGGCGACATCCCTCGGACCAACAGCCCGAATCAATCCAACTCGGGCGCAATCGCCTCAGCGTAGTCGTACAGCTCGCCCAACAGCGCCTGTCCGCGCTCGTCGGCGCCCTCGTTCAACTCGTCGATGCGCTCAAAAAACTGGGTCAGCGTCAGCCCGGCGCCCGCGCCTTCGTGCAGGCGGTCGTGGCGCAGTTGCTGCCAGCGCGATTGCTCGGCTTCATTCAGCGTGTCGGGCCAGTTGCGGGCGCGGTAGCGGAACAACAGTTCGTCCAGCCGCCCGTCCTCAAAAGCCGGCTGCTTGCCGGCCAGCGCCGCACCTCCCCCTCTATCGGCCAGTCCGCGCAGCCGCTCCAGGCTGCGACGGTCGGCCGGGCCGAGAAAGCCACCGTAGAGGTCTTCGTCAACATCGGACGATGCGCCCGACGTGGGCCGCTGAAACACCTGCCGCCAGGGCAGCGCGCCCAGCGCGTCGGTGTGCTCGGCGGCCCATTGCGCATGGCGCAGGCCTTGCGCCATGTCCAGCCCCCAGCGCTCGGCAGTGGCCGCCGCCAGCGTCTTGAGGTTGCCGATGACCACCGGGCTCTTGTTGATGTGGATGGTCTTGACCGGCAGCCGCGTCACGCCCTCGGGCAGATCGGCGGTCTTGCTGAACATTCTCACGCGCAGGCTGTCGGCGTCCAGCGTCAGCAGTTCAGCGGGGTCGTGCGCCAGATCCCAGACGATCAGCTCGTTTTTGTTGCTGGGGTGTTGCGCCAGCGGCCACACCAGGCCCAGGCAGCCGCGCTCGGCCGGAAACATGCCCGAGACATGCAGGAACGGGCGCCCGGCGCCGATCTCCTGCCACACCGCGTCTTTCTTGCGCAGCTTGAGGCAGAAGTCAAAGAGCTTGGGCTGCTGGCTGCGGATCAGCCGGGCCAGCGCGATGGTGGCACGCACATCGCTCAGCGCGTCGTGCGCCGCCTCATGCGCCAAGCCGTTGGCCTGGGTCAGTTGCTCCAGTCTGAAGGAGACGCGGCCGTCATCGTGCTTTGGCCAGGTCAGGCCGTCGGGCCGCAGCGCATAGGCGCAGCGCACGGTATCGAGCAGGTCCCAGCGCCCGCAGCCGTTTTGCCACTCACGGCCGTAGGGGTCGATCAGGTTGCGCCAGAACAGGTGGCGCGTCACCTCGTCGTCGAAGCGGATGCTGTTGTAGCCCACGCCCACCGTGCCGGGCTCGCCCAGCGCACCAAGTACCTGCCTGGCAAAAGCCGCCTCGTTGACGCCCTCGGCCAGGCAGTGCTGCGGCGTGATGCCGGTGAGCAAACAGCTTTCGGGATCGGGCAAGGTGTCGGGCGCCGGCTGGCAATAAAGCATCAGCGGATCGCCGATCTCGTTGAGCTGGGCGTCGGTGCGCACGCCGGCAAACTGCGCCGGCCGGTCGCGGCGCGGCACGCGGCCAAAGGTTTCGTAGTCGTGCCAGAAGAAGCTGAAGTCGTCCATGGAGGGCTTTCGTCGAGGATGGCACGATACGTCAGGCCGGGCCGGCTTGACGGAGGTGTCTGGCGATCATGCCGGGCCAGCTATGCGCAAGTAGCTGGCGAATCGCGGCACACCGGCGGCGGTAAAACCGCGGTGCTTGAAGCTGATGCGCTGGCCCGGCGCCGGCGGCTGTGCGCGATCAGCATCACTGAAGCCGGTGCCGATGGTGAACTCGATGCCAGCGTCGCTGCGCACCCGCAGCGCGCCCAGCCGACCACTGAGCCGGCCCTGGCCCGGCAGATGCGCCAGCACCTGCGCCTCGGCATCGTGCAGCGGCTTGTGCTTCCACAGCCAAAGGCCGCGGCCGGTGGCTTGCGGCGCGTCGGCGCGGTGCAGCATCAAACCCTCGCCGCCAGCGGCAATCACCGCATCCAGTCGGCGTTGCAGCGCCACCCGGTCGGCCACCGGCGCCTGCGCCGCCGCCTGCAACTGCGGCCAGGCCTGCTCACGGCACAGCCGCTCCAGCGCCTGCGCCCGATCATCGAAGCGGCCGCCGACGGCAGGCAGTTCGAACACCTGGTACTGCAGCGCACGCCACGAAGCGTCGTCGGGCTGCAGACGCTTGATCAAACCGGCCACCGCCTCGAAACGGCTGCGGCCCAGCCACAGTTCGCCGTCGAGTGGCGCCGCTGGCAGCCGATCAAGAAACCAGCGCGGAGCGGCTACTTCACCGCCGCCTCGCAAAAGCAGCACACGGCCGTCCCACAGTGCGCGCACACCATCGAACTTTTCGCTCACCAGATAGCCGGCGGGGTCGGCGTCGGCCGGCCATTCGCGTGCCAGCAGCAGCGCGGGCGCCTGGGCCGCAGCGGCCGGGCGCGCGAACAGCCCGGCCAGTGCGGCGACGCAGATGGCACGGCGGCTGACCGAGACAGACTCACAGGGGCCTGTGGATGCGGACATGGTGAACTCCGGCTGAACACAATGCCTGCAGCCTAGCCACCCGCCCGTCGGCCGACGATCCCACCGAGGGCGGGGCCATGGGGGCCCCCCGTTGGTGGGATACGCGGCGCTTGACCTACTTCTTGCGCGCTGTCTTGGCCGCAGCGCTGCCCTGCTGCATCGCGTCGGACAGGCCGATCAGCACGCCAGAAACCAGCGCGGTATAGCTCTCGGCCAGGGTTTGCGCGGCGCGCAGGCTGGCGGCGCGGGTTTCGCGCATCGCACCCTGCATCTGCGCCATCTGGGCTTCCAGCTGCGCTGCGGCGCCGCTGGCCTTGATGCCGGTCTGGGTGCCGCTGAGATTGAGCTTTTCGAGCGCGGCGGCCCAGGGGCCGGCCATCGGGTCGCCGGCCGCGGCGGCCGACTTCTTCAAGGTGCCCAGCAGCGCATCCTCGAACTTGTCCATGTCGGCCAAGGCCTTTTTCAGCTGGGTCTCGCGCAGGTCGACACCTTTGTCGACAAACTGCTTCAGCGCCACGCGGTTGGCCTCCACCGCCTTGAGCAGTGCATCGTCCATGCCGGAGACGGCCTTGTCGATCAGCTCCTCGGCATCAACGCCACCGAGCGGGTTCTTGGCCGCGCCGGCGCTGGCCGCCTGGGCCACCGTACCCAGCACGCTGCGGATGTTCTTTAAGCTCAGTTCGCGCCCTTGCAGGGCCTGCAAGGTGGCGTTGAAAACCGCGCTGCGCAGCTGGGCGGTCTGCTGTGCGCTGGCGGTGGCGAACTGGTCGATCAGGGCTTGCTGGTCGATGCCGGACTTCATCATGGCGGTCTCCTCGTGCGGTGGCTGGGACTTGCACTGTGCCACGCCCGGCTCTCTTTTGGCTAACAAGCCGATGCGGGCAGCTGGAGGGCTGTCGGGCAGCTCAAAGTCAGCGCCGCAGCGCATCGGTGTCGACCTGCAGCTTGATGAAGGCTTCCCGACCCCTGGCCACCGCCGTCGCACCCTGGCGGCTGCTGGCTAGCCCGGCATAGAACACCGTGCCGGTGGCGTATTGCCAGGCCCAGGTCAGCGAGCCGGTGTTGCCTTGCTGGCGCTCGGCCAGGGTGGCGAGCTGATCACCGGTGTCGGGCCGTCGCTGCAGGGCATGGTGCTGCAGGATCAGCCGCAGGCTTTGGCGCGCGCTGAAGTGCCAGCGCGCCAGCAGCTCGTGCGCCGCCTCGCTGTAGACCGTGCGGCCGTGCTGCTGCAACCAGGCAAAGCCCAGCCGGGGCTCCAGCTCCAGGCGCGGCAGCGGGCGTGTGTTGAGCGAAAAATTGAGGCGTCCGCCTGGCCGCAGGCGCTGCGCCGCCACATCCGCCAGCTGGCCCCATTGCAGCTCGGCGTTGAGCAAAGGCGCCCAGGCGCCCGGCGTGAAAGTCAGGCCGGCGCGCAGGTAGCGCTGGTGCAGCAAGGGCGCGCCGGCCTGCGGCCGCAGGGCCGCGCTGCCCGTCCACAGGCCGTGCACAAAGGCAAAGGCCTCCAGGTTGTGCGCACCGGCCACCCAGAAGCCCGGGCTCAGCGTCTGCGAGACCAGCTGGCCGTCCTGGCTACGGCGCGCCTGCTCACCTTCAACGTTGAACCAGAATTCGTTGAACGGCCCGACGTCGGCCCAGCCCAGCGCAGCCCGACCGCGCAGCCTGCGCACACCGCTCTGCGCCACGAAGCCACTGTCGGCTCGAAAGTCTTCGCTGATGTCCTCGACCGCCAGATCCAGCTCACGGCGGTCGCCTTGGTAAAGCAGCCGAGCGTGTGCCAGGTGGCCACGGCTGGCCGGACCGCGCAGCAGCTGGCCAGACTGCGGCTGCGCCGTGGTGTGCGACTGCATCAGCTGCGCGCGCAAGCGCCAGGCACCGTCGATCTGCCAGCCCAGATCACCACCCAGTACCTGGTTATGGCCGATGCTTTGGCCGTAGTTGCGCGATGCCAACAGGCCGCCCCATTGCAGGCCTGCGGCATCGGCGCGCAGGCGCAGCACCTCGCTGCGTGAGGCCGGCTGCTCGGCATGGTGGGTGGCAAAAGCGCCGGGCAGCAGCACCGCGCCGCCGCCGCGGTCATCGATGGCAAAGGCGCTGCCGGCCAGCGCCGCACCGCGCCAGGTGCCTCGCAGACCCCAGCGCGGCTGGGTAAAACTGCGGGTGTAGAGCGCATCGGTAGGCGTGCGCAGCAGGTCGCTGGACTCATAGAAAAACGGCCGCTTCTCCGGCAGCAGCAAGGCAAATCGCGTATTGCCGACCAGCTGCGGCACATCCAGCGCCACCTGCGAGAAATCGGGGTTCAGCGCGGCATCGACCACCAACTCGGGCAGCGGCCGCCACTTCAGGTCCAGTGACAGATCGCTGCTCTGCGTCGTGCGGGTCGCCGCGCCTGCAGACCGCTGCTGATGGCCTCGCCAGACCAGGCTGGGCCGCAGCGTCAGAAACTGGCGATGCGCGGGCAGCGTCACGCCCAGCAGCGGCTGCAGGGTGGCGATGAAGCTGGCGGCGTCGCGCGGGATCAGCGTCGAGGTATGCAGCAGAAACTGCTGACGTGGCAGCCGCCGCGCCACCAGGATGCGCCAGGGCTGGCTCGCGCCCTCGGCCTGGCCGGCAAAACGCAGCGACGCAAACGGGATGCGCAGCACCGCCGTCCAACCGCCGGCCTGGCGCGCGGTGGCGGCATCAAAATCGAAGTCGGGCGCAAAGTCCTCGGTATCGTCGGCCGCGGTGTGCATGCCGTCGCCGGTGCTGCCCGCCGCATTGACGCGGAAGAACTGCGCCGATTGCCGGCTGCCAATGGCGTCGATGTAGACCACCACAAAATCCTGTGTGCGGTTGACGCCGTCGTGGCGCACCAGCGGCGCGCGCATCAGCTCGGGCTGGTCATCCAGCGCCTCGATGCCGACATACAACGCCTGCTCATCGAACAGCACCCGCACCCGCGTGGCCTGCGACGGCGGCGCGCCGGTGCTTGGCGCCTTCTCGACAAACCGATCATGCACGCGGGCCCGCTGCCAGGCCGGATGGTCAAGCCTGCCGTCCAGACGCAAGCGTTCGCCAGGCAGCAAGGCTTGGGCATGCAGCGCATCGCGCTCGGCCGACGCCTCGGCCTGCACAGCGCTGCAGGCTGCGCACAAGGCCAGCACGGTCATCACCGATCCGAGCGCGCCGGACAACTCGGCGGCAAGCATGTTGATCCCGGTCATATGGGCTCAGGATTGTGCCTGCACGGCCTATCGGCCACAGCTCGGGTCGACCCAACTTGACCCGCGACGTTGGGTCGCGCGGTCTGCCTGCGCAACTGGCGCCACCCTGGCGCGCCGGCCTCCGCCGTGCTGGCCTGGCTGGCCGCGCAAGGCCACACGCTGAGCCACCTGGCCAGCGACCGCGCCAACCTGGAAGACGTGTTTCTGGCCCTCACCGGCCGCCAGCTCAGGGATTGATGCTGGGCGGTGGACGGGCTCGACGCGATGACCTGGCGCGGCCTCGGCCTGCAGGCCGCGCTGGCGTCGATCGGCGTGATGCTGGCATTCACCGCCGGCTTCAGCGCACTGGCGCTCTGGCGCTTCGACTGGCAGGAGGGCTGAAGCGGCAGCAGCACAGCTTCTCGGGCGCTCCTGGCTGGCAGCAACAGGCAGCAACAGGCAGATCCGGGCCTGGGCGGGCCTGGACGGGCGATCAATCCACCGGCTTGAGCCAGGCTCTCAACTGCGCATAGACCTCAGGGCGACTCAACAGCTCGAGGTGCCCCATCTCGAAGCCGATCCACTGGTGGCTGCTGGCAAACGCCAGTGTGCGCGCTGCATCCTTGTGGATGCCGAGGGCACTGTTCAGCGGCACCAGGCCATCGCCGAGCAGACGATCAACCAGCTGGTTGCGCTTGGCGCCAAGCGTTGCCGCTGCCGCAAAGCATTCAACGCCCACCGGCAAGGGCACGAAGTCCGGTCCGCCCTGGGTGATAGCGCCATGCCGCAAGTCCTGGATACCAGCGCTGCGCGACTTGCCGAGGAGCGACAACGGCGCCGAGTAAGGACTCAGCTCCAGCACCTGATCTATTTTTTTTCCGCCACGCTCCAACGGTGAGCCCTGGTGGGGTGTGCCGAGGAAGACCAGCTTGCTCAGCCGCTGCAGCCACTGCTGCCCCTGCAGCCACTGCTGCCCCTGCTGCCCCTGCTGCCACTGCCCAGACGCCTGCAAGCAGGCGCTGCGTGCCAGCAAGCCGCCCATGCTGTGGCCCAGGATGGTGAGTTCTTGCAAGGGGCATGGCCAGTGCAGTACCAGCGTCTCCAGCAGCGCCGACAGGGTGCGGCCGTTGTCAGCGATGTGCAGACCGCTGTTGTAGCGCAGGTAGAGCGCCGTGTAGCCAAACTCCCTGGCCAGCGCCGCACCATGGTCGTGGCCATTGCGCAGCCACTGCAAATCGTTCATGCACAGGCCGTGCACCAGGATCAGCAGCTTGCCGGTCGGCGTACCGCCACCCGCGGCCATCAGCGAGGCCGCAGGCTGCGTGGCATCGATCACCCGCCCCTGGTAGCGCAAGACCATCTTGATCGCCAGCGGATTGGCGGTGCGCGCCAGATGGTCGCCGTGGGTACCGTTGAGAGCCGACACAAAGGCCTCGCGACGCGGGCCGGAGCCCGCTTCCGGCAAGACCATCTCGAGCGCAGCCAGTGAGGCTTCGACGCCCTTGCCGACCAGCCGTGTGCTGCCGCGCACCGTGCGGTAAACCAACCCGGTGATGCCTGATGTTGATTGCGCTGGCCGCGCCTTGCCCGCCGGGGCGGGAAGCGCCTGGATGGTGCGGTGCATGCGCTCCACCACATCGGTGGTGCCGACGGTGGCGTCGATGGCGATCTTCACCGCGCCTCGAAGGCCGGAAACAACAGTCTTCTTCTTCGTAGCCATGATGGCCTCTCTTCAGCCGGTCAGCCCCTTGATGACACTGACAGGATCGTTTTGGATCGCACGCAACGGCACGCGGCCTGCGCCGGCGGGGTCTCGGCGGCCTTGCGCCCGGTTGCGCAAGGTTGCGGCTACTGCGCCCAGCAATTCGGCGCATTTTGCGGTGACCACGGCGCCGGAACCCACGGTCAGTTCGCAGGGCTGGTGGAGCGCCGCTTTCTTTGGCGTCATCGCGACGCGGAGGCACCCACGGGCGCACTCGGCTTCACGCCGGTCTCACGAAGGCTTGCCGCGCCGCATCCACCGTCGCGCGAAAGGCGCAGCCCTCCAGGTGGTCGTTGACCACGCCCATCGACTGCATGAACGCGTACATCGTGGTCGGCCCGACAAAGCGCAGTCCCAGCTTTTTTAGAGTCTTGCTCAGTGCGGCAGATTCAGGGGTCTGGCCGAGCGTGGCCGCAACAGCCGGCGTGATCTTGCTGGGCCGGGCGGTGGCGGCCGGTTCGTGTTGCCAGACCAGGGCCGCCAGTGCGCCGGGCCCGCGCTTGTCGAGCAGATCGCAAACCCGTTGCGCGTTGTTGATGGCGGCGGTGATCTTGCCGCGGTGGCGGATGATGCCTGCATCTCGCAGCAGCCGCTCGACGTCGTGGTCGGTGAAGCGGGCGACCCTCGCCACATCAAAACCCCTGAACACCTCGCGAAACCGCTCACGCTTGCGCAGCACAGTGATCCAGGACAGGCCTGACTGAAAGCCCTCGAGCGTGATCTTCTCGAAGAGCCGACGTTCGTCGGCCACCGGCAACCCCCACTCCTGGTCGTGGTAATGGATGTAGTCGACGCTGGCGTCGCCGTGGCCGCACCAGGAGCAGCGGTGCAGGCCATCGCAGGCATGGTGGAGCAGTGACAGCGGCATCGGCGCGCAGGGCGTTCAGACCGCTGTTGTCGGCTCGGCAGCCCGCGGTGGCGGCTGCGGCGGCGACGCCCGGCCGCCGCGCAAGCGCCACAGCAGAAACAGCGCGATGGACAGGTTCAGCGCATTCCAGGCCGCGCCATTGACAAAGGCCGCGTGGTAACTGCCGGTGAGATCAAACACCTTGCCGCTCATCCAGCCGCCCAGCGCCATGCCGAACAGGGTGCAGCTGATCACCGTGCCCACCCGCGCGCCGGCCTCGGCCGGCGGAAAGTGCTCTCGCACGATGATGGCGTAGCTGGGCACGATGCCGCCCTGGAACAGCCCGAACATGGCCGACACCACATACAGCGACAGCAGGCCGTCGAACGGGATGAACAGCAGCAGCGCGACGCCCTGCAGAAAGCTGCCCAGCAGCAGCGTGCGCACACCGCCGATGCGGTCACAGATGGCGCCTGACACCAGCCGGCTGACGATGCCGCAGGCCAGCATCAGGCTGAGCATCTCGGCGCCGCGCGCCGCGCCAAAACCCAGGTCACCACAATAGGCCACGATGTGCACCTGCGGCATGGCCATGGCCACACAGCAGGCCACGCCAGCCACGCACAGCAGGCCCTGGGCCTGGGCCAGGCTCAGGCCGAACGGCCGGTTCGACGGCACCGGGCCACCAGCCTTGGCCGGCGCATTGACAGCTGCAGGCGACTTGGCGCGCATGGCCCCGGCCAGCGCCACCATGGTGACGACGGTGAAGATGCCCAGACCCACACAGGTCGACCGCCAGCCCACCGTCTCGACAAAGTGCTGCACCACCGGCGGCCAGAGGGCGCCGGCCAGGTAGTTGCCGCTGGCGCACACCGCCACCGCGATGCCGCGCCGCTTGACGAACCACAGCGAGGTGTCGGCGATCAGCGGCACGAAGGTGATATCCCGAGGTGATCCCCATGCTTACCCAGGCCGAGAATTGCGAATCCACATGGTTGGCGA
>JBBQJN010000150.1:0-9349 GCA_038325945.1 Burkholderiales bacterium
ATAGCGAGAATCGGCCCCAGCGAGGACAGTTCTTGCCGGATTTGCAGCCCCATAGCACAGCTATGGGGCAAAAAGACGGTGAGAAATGGACCGCTGCGGTCGATTCGCAGCCGACGCTCCCCAAGCCCGACAGGCTCCTAGATTCCGCAGTTGGACACGCCCGATTGGGCTGCGATGCGGTGCGCCAGCAAGGCGCGACGACGCTGCGGGCTCATGCCCGCGAGCAGGAGCAACGCCGCTGGCGTGCCGTAGCGCAGCTCAATCGGGTGTGTAGCGCTCTCACCCAAAGGGTGAACGTGGTCGTGAGTACAAAATTGAGCGTTCATGCGGTGTGGCCAGCGGTTTCAAGCGGTCAACTGCGGAATCTAGGTTAAAGCGTGCCCTCGTCGTCGCGCGCCGCCAGCGTGCCCTGGTGAAAGACCATCAACCAGCGCCCGTCCTGCTGCTGCCAGACGCTGCTGCGCAGGGTTTCGATGCCGTCGTCGCGTTTGACGCGCCAGGTGGTCAGCACCGCGCCGGGCGCCAGTAGCCGCAGTTTGAAGCCGCGCGCCTCGCGGGCCACGCGCGTGGGCTCGGCGGCCAGCATGGCGATGATGCCGTCGCGGTCAAAGACCCGGCCGCCAGAGCCAAACTCGCTGAACTCAGGCGCCAGCAGCGCGCGTACCTGCGCTGGATCGGCGCGCACGGCGGGGTCAAGCAGGCGCTCTTCGTAGCCGCGCAACTCAGCGGTCAGGGCGGTCAGGGCGGCGG
The DNA here is from genome assembly GCA_038325945.1 of Burkholderiales bacterium. Taxonomy (GTDB): domain Bacteria; phylum Pseudomonadota; class Gammaproteobacteria; order Burkholderiales; family Burkholderiaceae_C; genus Pseudaquabacterium. The sequence continues at coordinate 751 of JBBQJN010000150.1, forward strand.
CGGCAGTATCGGCTTGGCTCAATTTCGGCTCCGTCAAGGTGTCATTGCCAGAAGACCTGGGACATGTCGTTGGCGAAGACCGGCGAGCTCGACCACAAGCCCTTGAGGCCGCGCCGTGCCACCGATACCTGCGCCGGATTGAAGATAAAGGCGTTGACCGCATCGGCGGCCAGCATGCGCTGGATGTCGGCATACAGCGCCACGCGCTGGTTGCCGCGCGCGGCCTCGGCGCGTTTCTTCACCAGGTCGTTGAAGGCCTTGCTGTCGTAACCCCAGTAGTACTGCGGGTTGGCGTACTGCATGTAGTCCAGCGGCTCGACGTGGTTGATGAGGGTGAGATCAAAATTGCCTTTGAACGGGCCCGACAGCCACTGCGCCCATTCCACGTTCTCGATCTTGGCATTGATGCCTACCTTGGCCAGCATCGCCGCCGCCACCTCGCCGCCCTTGCGGGCATAGGTGGGCGGTGGCAATGTCAACGTCAGGTTCAGCGGCGTGGTCACGCCGGCCTGGCGCAGCAAGTCGCGGGCCATGTCGGGGTTGAAGGGTGTCACGCCGGTCAGATCGACATAGCCCACATCGGTGGGCGCGGCATGGCTGCCGATCGGCTTGGCCAGGCCTTCGAGCACGCCGTCGATGAAGGCCTTGCGGTCGATCGCGTGCATGATGGCGCGGCGCACCCGCACGTCGTCGAGCGGCTTGCGTTTGTTGTTGATGGCCAGGATGCCCTTGCCCGCAGTGCTGCCGATCTCCACCGTGAAGCGCTTGTCGGCCTGCAGCTGCTTGAGGCTTTGCACCGCGCCGAAACGCGGCATGCCGTCGATGTCGCCGGCCAGCAGGGCCGCTACCTGGGCCGCCGGGTCATTGATGAAGCGAAACACCACGCGCCGCAGCTTGATCGCCGCCGGATTGCGAAAACCCTCCCAGCGCACCAAGGTGATAGCGGTGCCTTTTTGCCAACTGTCGAAGCGAAACGGCCCGGTGCCGATCGGCTGCGTGGCGGTGGTGGCGGCGCTTTTCGGGCTCAGGATCACCGCCGTGCTCTCGCCCAGCCGGAAGGCCAGCGTGGCGTCGGGGTTGTTCAGCGTCAGGATCACCATGTCAGGCAGCGGCGTGGCGATCGACGAGATGTTGTCGAACACCGTGGCCTTGGCCTTGTTGGTGCTGCCCGGTGCCTTGGCGCGCTCGAAGCTGAACCGCACCGCCTCGGCGTCGAACGGCGTGCCGTCCTGAAACTTGACGCCCTTCTTCAGCTTGAAGGTATAGGTCTTGCCGTCGGGGTCGCTGGTCCAGTCGTCAGCCAGCAAGGGCAGCACCGCGCCGCTGGACGTGATCTTGGTCAGCCCCTCGAGCACGTTGTAGTGCACCACCTCGCCGATGGCGGCGGCCGCAGCGGTGGTGGGGTCAAGCCCGGGCGAGGGCTCGAGCACCATGCCCAGCACCACGCTGTCCTTGCCGCGTTGGGCCAACGCGTGCTGCGCCAGGCCGGGCAGGGCCAGCAAGGCGGTGGCCTGGGCGAGCGTGCGGCGCTTGAGGGTCATGCTGTACTCCTTGGGGGCCGGGTAGACGGCGAGAGGGGCAAGTTCAGGGGCTGATGGATGCGGATTCTGCCGCCCCAGCGTGCCGGTCGGCCACGACTTCTTCGGCGCGGTGGCAGGCCGCCGCTTGGCCGTCGCCCAGAGGCCGCAGAGCGGGCGCGGCTTGCAGGCAGATGGGCTGGGCCCAGCGGCAACGTGGTGCAAAGGCGCAGCCCGCGCCGCTTGGCGATTCGGCTTCGGCCGCAACTGCGGCAGCAGCCGCAGCTTGCACCACGGCGCGCAGGCGCCTGGCCGCGTCGGCCTGTGCCGCTGGATGGGCGCGCGGCACCGCGCTGATCAGCGCTCGGGTATAGGGATGGGCGGCAGCGATGAACAACTGCTCGGGCGTACCCTGCTCTACCACGCGGCCTTGGTAGAGCACGATCAACTCGTCACAGACCAGATCGACCACCGCCAGATCGTGGCTGATGAAGAGATAGGTCACGCCCAGCTTGTCCTGCAGGTCTTGCATCAGGTTCAGCACCTGGGCCTGCACCGAGACATCGAGCGCGCTCACCGGTTCATCAGCAACGATCAGTTTGGGGTGGGTGACCAGGGCGCGGGCGATGGCGATACGCTGGCGTTGGCCGCCCGAGAATTCATGCGGGAACTTGCTCACGTCGCTGGCGCGCAGGCCCACCGCGTCGAGCATCGCTGCAGCGCGGTCCAGTTGTTCGGCGCGCGGCGTGCTTCCTTGTGCGGCCAACGGTTCGGCAACGATGCGGCCCACCGTCTGGCGGGGGTCGAGTGAACCAAACGGATCCTGAAAGACCATCTGCAGATCGGCGCGTGCGCGCCGCAGCGCAGCAGCATCCAGCGTATGCAGGTCGCGCCCGGCCAGCCGCACGCTGCCGGCGGTGGGCGACTCGAGCGCCATCACCAGCCGCGCCAGCGTGCTCTTGCCCGAGCCCGATTCGCCCACCACGCCCAGGCTACGGCCGGCGCGCAGGCTGAAGCTCACACCCTGCAACGCCTGCACCAGCGGCGCCGCCGTCAGCAGCCGCTGGCGCGGCAGGCGGTAATGCTTGACCAGGCCATCCACCTGCAACAGCGCGCTCACAACGCACCTACCGTGGCAACCAGCGCGGCATCCGGTGAGGCACCCAACGAGGCAGCCAGTGAGGCATCCAGCCGGATGCAGCGCGCATGGTGCTCGGGCGCCACCGCCAGCAATGGCGGTGCAGCGGAGCGGCAGGCCGGCTGCGCCAGCGTGCAGCGCTCGGCAAAACCGCAGCCCGCCGGCAGATCGATCAGTTCAGGCACGCGGCCGGGGATGGTGGCCAGGCGGTGGCCACGCGGCAGGCCCAGCCGCGGCCGTGCGGCAAACAGACCGCGGGTGTAGGGATGGGCCAGTCGGGCGAACACCGCCTCGGTGGGGCCGCTCTCGACCACCGCGCCGCCGTACATCACCAGCATGCGCTGCACGTTTTCGGCCATCACGCCGAGGTCGTGGCTGATCAGCAGCAGCGCCATGCCGTCCTCGGCCACCAGCCGGGCGATCAGGTCCAGCACCTCGCGCTGGATGGTCACGTCCAGCGCCGTGGTGGGTTCGTCGGCGATCAGCACATCGGGCCCGCAGGCCAGCGCAATGGCGATCACCACGCGTTGGCGCTGGCCGCCCGAGAGCTGGTGCGGATAGGCATCAAGCCGCTGCGCGGCCTGCGGCAACTGCACCCGTTGCAGCAGGCGCAGCGCCTCGGCGCGCGCGGCGCCAGCGTCCAGGCCCTTGTGCAGGCGCAGCGGCTCGGCGATCTGGCGGCCGATGGGGTGCAGCGGGTTAAGCGCCGTCATCGGCTCCTGGAACACCATCGCCAGCCGGTTGCCGCGCAAGCGGCACCAGTCGTCCTCGCCCAGCGCCAGCAGATCGCGGCCATCGAGGCGCAGCGTGCCCGAGACCTGGGCGCCCTCGGGCAGCAGGCCCATCAACGCCAGCGCGGTGATGCTCTTGCCGCAGCCCGACTCGCCGATCAGGCCCAGGGTCTGGCCGCGCTGCAGGCTGAACGAGACGCCGCGCAGCGCCTCCGCCGGCCCGCGTGTGGTGTTCAGGCTGACCCGCAGGTTCTGCACCTCCAGCAAGGGCGCCGGCAGCTGGCCGGAGGCAACACTCATGCCGGCGCGGCCGCTGCCTGCTCGCGCAGCAGATCGAGGTAGGCGCCTTGCACCAGTTGATCCGGTTGCAGCCCCAGCCGCTGCATCAGTGCCTGGGCTTCGGCATGGCCTGCGGCCTCGTCCTGGCCATCGCGCAGCACCACCTCAAGCTCAAGGAAATCGCCCAACCCCTCGACGCGGTCGAGGTGCAGCCGGGTGGCGCCCACCAGCACCAGGATGCGCTCCTTGCGCACCCGTCCCAGCAGGCCGCAAGCCCGGCCCAAGGCCTCGCGCAGGCTGTCGGGCTCGGGCACCGGCACCAGCACATAGTCGCTGCGCTTGGGGCCGCTGGCGTCGCCGCGGTGGTAGTGGATCAGCTCGCCCGAGCCGTCGCCGAAGACGCGCAGCTTGAGCCGGCCATGCGGCACGTCAAAGAAGCTGTCGTCCTGGTGGATGAGCTGTGCGTGGTCGTCATCGCCCAGCGCACGCGCCAGCGGCAGCAGGGCTTCGACGCTGGTGATGCGGGCCTTGATTTCGATGTTGCTGGGCATGGCCGGATTGTGCGGTATCGGCCAAGGCTTAAGGCCGGCTTCAGACCGGCCCGCGACACTGCATGCGCGTTGGCCACTGCGGCCTGAGCGCGTGCGTGTCTGGCACTGGAGCATGGATGATCTTACGAAATTGCCACTTGTCACTCGTTCTCGGCATGGCCTTGTGGGGCGGGGCGATGGCGCCGGCCTGCGCCCAGCTCGACGCTACCGACCTGGGCCCGCACGGCGTGCTGCACTATGCGCTGGGGGCGGCGATGATCGAAACGCCCACCTACCTGGGCAGCAGCGGCCAGCAGCTCAAGCTGCGGCCATTGTGGGCGCTGAGCTACGGGCGCTTTCGGGTCAGCGGAGCGCGGGCCTCGGGTTTGCTGGACGCGGCCGGCGAGGGTGGTTCGGGGGTCAGCGCCGCGCTGCTGGGCGGCGCCAATTGGCGCCTGGGCAGTTCGTTTCGCTTCGACAGCGGGCGCGCAGCCGATGCCGATCCGGCGCTGGCAGGCTTGCCAGAGATTCGCAAGACCCTGCGCGGCCGCTTTTACGGCAGCGTTGACTGGGGCGGCGGCTGGCATGGATCGCTGGGGCACTCGGTCGATCTGCTGGGGCGCGGCGGCGGTGGCATCAGCGGCCTCACGCTGAGCCATGGCTTCACGCCCTGGCCTGGGCTGTCGGCGACGGCGCTGGTCGGTGGCAACTGGGCCAATCGTCAACACATGGCCACTTACTTCGGCATCTCGCCGCAGGTGGCGGCAGCCGCCGGGCGCGCCGCCTTTGAGCCCTCGGCGGGGCTGATGAACCTGCACGCCGGCCTGAACCTGCGCATGCCGCTGGCGGGGCGATGGACGGCCTCGGCCGGTATCGGCCTGTCGCAGCTGCAGGGTGACGCGGCGGCCAGTCCGCTGACACACAGCCGTCAGGCCACGAGTTTTTCGCTGAGCCTGGCCTGGCGATCACTTTGAGCGACCTGCTCAAGCCGGCTGGGGCTCAAGAGCTTGCCCGCAAGCATGCGGGCACTGCCTCAGCGGGCGCGGTGTTCTGGTCCGGGGCCGCGGCGCTCGATGTGGCGGAAGGTGATGCGACCCTTGGTCAGGTCGTAGGCCGACAGTTCCAGTGAGACGGCATCGCCGGCAAGAATGCGGATGTGGTGCTTGCGCATCTTGCCCGAGGTGTAGGCAATCAGCATATGGCCGTTGTCCAGCGTGACGCGGTAACGAGAGTCGGGCAGGACCTCGGTCACTTTGCCTTGCATTTCGATCAGTTCTTCCTTGGCCATGGGGCTCAGGTCTCCTGCAAAAATCAATTCGCGGTGCCGGTGCTGCCTGGGCAGCGGGTGAGCACCCACGACAACAATCGCAACCTGCCAACGGCGCGCCGCCGGCAAGCCACACGCATGGGGATCGGACACGCGGCCTGCCTCATGGCGAAAGGCGGGCCACCTGGGCCCTCTGGCAAACGGGGGCGGCAAGTGCCTGGAGCTGCTCCCATCACGGGGGTGGGAGAGCTGCGGGACGCGGGCTGATCGGACCTCGATGCATGGGACATGAGGGCTGATCGGTGGCGCAGCTGTAGTAGCCGCACCACGCACCGAGCCTGTGATTATATGCGCTTGCCGGCGCAGCGTTGCTGCGTGCGTTGCTGTGCGGCTCAGCGACGGCGCGCCAGCCGGGGGTCAAGCAAGTCGCGCAGGCCGTCGCCCATCAGGTTCAGGCCCAGCACACTGAGCGCGATCGCCACGCCGGGGTAGACCGCCAGCATCGGCGCCTGGAACAGCATGGTCTGGGCCTCGTTGAGCATGCGGCCCCAGCTGGGCTGCGGCGGCTGTGTGCCCAGCCCCAGATAGGACAACGCAGCCTCAGCCAGGATGGCGGTGGCGAACGAGATCGTGGCCTGCACGATCAGCACGCTGGCGATGTTGGGCAGCACATGGTCGAGTGTGATGCGCAGCGGCCCGAAGCCGGCGGCGCGCGAGGCCAGCACAAACTCACGCGCCCACACTGCGTTGGCCGCACCGCGGCTGATGCGGGCGAACACGGGAATGTTGAAGATGCCGATGGCGACGATGCCGGTGAGCAGCCCTGGGCCATAGATTGCGCCCAGCATGATGGCCGACAACAGCGCCGGGAAGGCGAAGGTGAAGTCGGCCAGCCGCATCACCGCCTCCTCGACCCAACCGCCACGCGCGGCCGCCAGGCAGCCCAAGAACACGCCCACCGCCAGCCCGATGCTCACCGCGATGACGCCGACAACGATCGAGTTCTGCGCGCCCACCAGCAACTGCGAGGCGATGTCGCGGCCCAGGCTGTCGGTGCCCAGCCAATGCGCGGCGTTGGGCGTAGCCAGCTTGTTGGGGATATCGATCTCGGCCGGCGGATAAGGCGCCCAGAACAGCGACAGCAGCGCCGCAGCCACCAGCAGCGCCGTCAACAGCGCACCGGCGACGAAGCTGGGGTGGCGCAGCGCCCGAGCGACGAAGCCGCGCAATGCCGCCTGAGGGGTACGGATGGTCGATGAGGCGCTCATGGGCAGAGTGGCCAGCACAGCAGCGGCGCAGCGGTGCCATCAAGCGCACGCCACGGAACCGGCTTCGCCGGGCCGTCGGCGTGGCCCCCTTGAGGGGGGGCGGCCAACGGCCGCTTCGGGGGTGGGCTAAACATCATGCGCCTTGAGCCGCGGGTCTACAAACGCATAGAGCAGGTCGACCGCAAAGTTGACCACCACCACCATCGCCACCAGCAGCATCACCACATCGCGCACCACCACCAGATCGCGGTTGGCAATGGCCTGAAACACCAGCCGGCCGATACCGGGCAGCACAAACACGTTCTCGACCACGATGGTGCCGGTGATCAGGTTGGCGAATTGCAGGCCCATGATGGTCAGCACCGGGATCATGGCGTTGCGCAGCACATGGCGCCACAACGTCTGGCGCCGCGACAAACCCTTGGCGCGGGCGGTGCGCACATAGTCCTCGCGCATGACGTCGATCACCGCCGATCGGGTGACCCGCGCCAAGATCGCCGCCTGCACCAGCGCCAGCGCCACGGCAGGCAGCAGCAACGCCTTCAGGCCCTCGATCGGGCCGCCGCCTTCGTCCTCGGTCCAGCCCGGAAAGCCACCGGCGCTGACCCATTGCAATTCCACCGCAAACAGCAGGATCAGCATGATCGCGAACCAGAAGCTGGGGATGGCGATGCCGATCTGGCTGGCGGCCATCACGCCGACATCGCCGAGCTGGTTGTGCCGCGACGCGGCAAAAACGCCCAGCGCCAGGGCCAGCACCGTGGTCAGCGCCATCGCCAGCGCGGCCAACGGCAGAGTGACACGCAGGCGCTCGATGATCAGCTCGGCGGTGGGGGTGTCGTAGGAAAAGCTGTTGGCCGTTTCGCCGCGCGCCAGGCCGCCCACCCACTGCGTATAGCGCTGCAACGGCGGCCGATCCAGGCCCAGCTTTTTTTCCAGCGAGGCGATCGACTCGGGCGTGGCGGTTTCGCCCAGGATCACCTGCGCCACATTGCCGGGCAGCAGCTCCAGCACCGCAAACACCAGCACCGAAGCCACCGCCAGCGTAGCCAGGAAGGTGGCCAGGCGCTTGAACAGGAAAACGCTCATGCGGTGCGGGCGCTGCCGGGATCGAAATCCCGCCGAGCGCAGGGGCAAGTCTTCTGAATCATGGCCAGATGATGCCGCAAGCCGGCAACCTCAGCGCTGGCATAGTCGGCCCCAAACCACAAGCACACCCAGGGACGGCGCATGGCTGAAGGTATTCAAGGCATCACCCCGCACCACGCCAAGTACTTTGCCTGGGAGCTGACCCGCCGCCGCGCCGCGTCGGAAGACGACCGACTTTCGCAAACGCTGTTCGACGCCAGTGTCGATCTCAACCCGCACCAGATCGATGCCCGGCGCGATGCGCTGATCAGTGCGCTGTAGAAGCGCCTGTACCAGGCCAGCCGCACCCAGGCGCTGTTCACCATCCGTTGGGTGATGGCCTAACGTGTCGCAATTTCAGCGTTTCAGCGACACAAAATACCGCCATGTCGCTGCCAGCGACATGAGTAGCAACGTGTCGCCATTTTTAGCTATCAGCGACACGATGCCTTGACCTGTCGCCGCCAGCGACCTATGCTTCCCACCTGTCGCCAAAACCTATTTTTGTCACCATGACCGAGCCCCAGCCCCTCTGGCGAAGCGACCTGCCCTACAACGCCTTGCCCGGCCTGCCACCCGCCGTTGAGCTGGAAAGCAAGTCCGTGCTCAAGGCCTGCATCACCGCCCGCGCCGCGCTGGCCGAGCTGAAGCAGGCCGCAGAGTTGATCCCCAACCAGACCATGCTGATCAACACGATCCCGCTGCTGGAGGCCAAGGACAGCTCGGAGATCGAAAACATCG
>JBBQJN010000151.1:0-9330 GCA_038325945.1 Burkholderiales bacterium
GGCTGCGAATCGACCGCAGCGGTCCATTTCTCACCGTCTTTTTGCCCCATAGCTGGGCTATGGGGCTGCAAATCCGGCAAGAACTGCCCTCGCTGGGGCCGATTCTCGCTATCGACGCCCCAAGCCCGACAGGCTCCTAGATTCCGCAGTTGACCGCTTGAAACCGCTGGCCACACCGCATGAACGCTCAATTTTGTACTCACGACCCCCTACACCATTTGGGTGAGAGCGCTACACACCCGACTGAGCTGCGCTACGGCACGCCAGCGGCGTTGCTCCTCCTCGCGGGCAAGAGCCCGCAGCGTCGTCGCGCCTTGCTGGAGCACCGCATCGCAGCCCACTCGGGCGTATCCAACTGCGGAATCTAGGATGATCGGTGGCTTCGGCACCGCCGGCCTGCTCGATGAACTGGTGGCCGCCTTGCTGGCCCAGGGCGCACGTGAGCTGACGGTGATCTACAACAACGCCGGTAGCGGCGACGGCGGCCTGGCCGCGCTGCTGGCCGCCGGGCGGGTGCGCAAGATCATTTGCAGCTTTCCGCGCCAGGCCGATTCGCACCACTTCGACCGCCTCTACCGCGCCGGCCAGATCGAGCTGGAACTGGTACCGCAAGGCAACCTGGCCGAGCGCATCCGCGCCGCTGGCGCCGGCATCGGCGGCTTCTTCACGCCTACCGGCTACGGCACGGCGCTGGCCGAGGGCAAGGAGGTGCGAGAGCTCGACGGCCGCATGCAGGTCTTCGAGACGCCCTTGCATGCCGACTTTGCGCTGATAAAGGCCGAGCGCGGCGACCGTTGGGGCAACCTGACCTACCGCATGACAGCGCGCAACTTCGGCCCGGTGATGGCGATGGCCGCGCGCACCACGGTGGTCACGGTGCATGAGATCGTGCCGCTGGGCCTGCTTGATGCCGAGGCGGTGGTCACACCCGGCATCTTTGTGCAGCGGCTGGTTTGTGTACCGCTGGCCAGCGCGCTGGCAGCGGCGAACAAGACGGGGAACTGAGCCATGTCGAGCAATAAAAAGCCGGGCTGGAGCCGCCACCAGATGGCGCAGCGCGTAGCGCGTGACCTCAGCGACGGCGCGGTGGTCAACCTGGGCATCGGCACGCCAACGCTGGTGGCCAACCACCTGCCGCGCTCGGGCAGCGGCGACACACGCGAGATCATCCTGCACAGTGAAAACGGCGTGCTCGGCATGGGGCCGGCGCCGGCGCCAGGGTTGGAGGACCATGACCTGATCAACGCCGGCAAGCAGCCGGTGACGCTGCTGCCGGGCGGCTGCTTCTTCCACCATGCCGACAGCTTTGCGATGATGCGCGGCGGCCAGCTCGATGTTTGCGTTCTGGGCGCCTTCCAGGTTTCGGCCGGCGGCGACCGGGCCAACTGGCATACCGGCGCGCCCGGCGCTATGCCGGCGGTGGGCGGCGCGATGGACCTGGCGCTGGGCGCCAAGCAGACCTGGGTGATGATGGAACACTGCAGCAAGGACGGCGCCAGCAAGCTGGTGCCGTCCTGCAGTTATCCGCTGACGGCGATGGCCTGCGTCAGCCGCGTCTACACCGATTTGGCGGTGATCGAGCTGGCCCACGGCCGCGCCGTGGTGCGCGAGATCTGCGACGGCCTGGATCTGGCGGCGCTGCAGCAATTGACCGCCATTCCCTTGACGCTGTCGCCTTGACGGCCCGCCGGCTGAGGCGGTTTCAGCTCGGCGAGCGATGGCGGATCTTGAGCTGGGTGCAGAAGGTGTAGACCTGGATCTCGTTGGCCGGCATCGCGTCCGGGCGGCAGGCAGCTCGTGTTGGCACAACTGCGACAGGCGCGACCGGCGTTCGTTCACGGTGTTCTCGCCGGGCGGCGTGCAGCGGGTGATCGCGGCGCCGGCCTTGCGCTGACAAGTTTGGCTCTGAGCGTGCGGTAGCGTACAGACGGCCAGCGGCGCTGCGGTGACAGTCGTGCATGACTATCGTCCACAGCAGGCTATCGCACCAGCCCGTGGCCAGCACGCCTTGCGGTGCGAGGCTGCCAACGCAACGTCGTGCCGCAGCGAATGCCATCAAAGCCGACGCTGTCGAGTTGAGATCTGCCGAGCTAGCGCAATGGCATCACCGTTGCGAGCCCTGGCCCATCGCGGGCATGGCAGCGCCAGGCGCATTCCGCCTGCAGGCTCTGTCGATCGTGCGTCGACAGGTGGCACAAGGCGAGACCTTGTTCAGCCAGGGCGATGGCCATTTGTCGCTGTTCGAGATCTGCGCCGGCCAGTTCAAGACTGCCCACACCGACCGCGGCGGCCGTCAGCAGATCACGGGCTTTCATCTGCCGGGCGAACTGCTAGGGCAGGACGGCATCGGCACCGGACGCCATTGCGTCGGCGCGGTGGCGATGGAAGCGGCGCTTGTCTGCACGCTGGCCTACGATCAGCTGGGTGTTCTGTGCCACGGCACGCCGAACCTGCAGCGCGAGTTTCACCGACTGCTCAGCCGCGACATCGTGCGCGACCAGTCGATGATGCTGATGCTGGGTACCGAGCGTGCCCAAGGTCGTGTCGCCGCGTTTGTGCTGGATTTGACACGCCGCCTGCACGTTGGCGGCCAGTCGGCCAGGACGATAGTGCTGCGCATGACGCGCGAGGACATCGGCAGCTACCTGGGCATGACGCTGGAGACCGTCAGCCGCACCTTGGCCAGGCTGCAAGCCGATGGCGTGCTGGCCATCGCCCACCGCGATGTGCGGGTGCTGGACGCTGCAAGCCTGCGCCGCTTGGCGCACAGCGCCGGCTGATCGGCACGGCCTGTGAGCTGGCCGGCGAGCGCAAGAAAGCCATGAAGGCGCTGCTCGATCTTGCTGCCGCAGCGGTTTGAGCGGGCGAGAGGCCGTGCCATGCACCTGCGTAGGCCCGCAACTTTACTCAAGCAAGCCGCAAAAGCGAAACCGGGTTTGGTGCTCAGGAAGGTCGACGCCGTAAGTCTCAGGCCTTGCGGGCACTCGGGCGGCTTGTGGCAGCTTGTCGCGGCCCGGATCGGCCCGGTGCGGCCCGGTGCGGCCCGGTGCGGCCCGGAGCCGCCTGTACGACGGTTCAGCGAGCCCTGTCTTTCTGCTCGCGCAGCAAGGCGCCACGCCATGGCGTGACGGCGAGACGGATCCGCAGGCTGAGCACGGTGTGGCTTTGTTGCTTGATGGCGGCGCGGCAGTTGCGAAGGTGCGCGGTGTTGGGTAATGTTCGCTAGCGAACATACACATATCGACAATTTGCAGAAAATCCACAGGGCAGGAAACGTTGCTCATCCGTTGCCTCTCAACCTCTCAGCCCCAATCCCGATCCCCATGTCGACCACCGCCCAGGCCGCGCAGGCCAACCATTTGCTAGCGGCGCTGCCCAGTGAAGCACTGGCCCGCTGGCTGCCCCTGCTGCGGCTGGTGGACATGCCGCTGGGCATGGTGCTGTACGAATCGGGCGGTGTGATCAAGGACGTGCACTTTCCGACCACCTCCATCGTCTCGCTGCTGTATGTGATGGAGAACGGCGCCTCGGCCGAGATTGCCGTGACGGGCAATGAGGGCATCGTTGGCATCTCGCTGTTCATGGGTGGTGGCTCTACGCCCAGCCGCGCCGTGGTGCAGAGCGCCGGACAGGGTTTTGCACTGGACGAGCAGGCGATGAAGCTTGAGTTTGCGCGCGCTGGCCCGGTGATGCACCTGATGCTGCGCTATACGCAGGCGCTGATCACGCAGATGGCGCAAACCGCTGTGTGCAACCGCCACCACTCGCTGGACCAGCAACTGTGCCGCTGGCTGTTGCTGAGCCTGGACCGTTTGCCGGGCAGCGACCTGATGATGACGCAAGACCTGATCGCCAACATGCTCGGCGTGCGCCGCGAAGGCGTGACCGAGTGCGCGCGCAAGCTGCAGGACGCCGGCCTGATCCGCTACTCGCGAGGACGCATCAAGGTGCTAGATCGCGAAGGCCTGGAGCAGCGCACCTGTGAGTGTTATGCGGTGGTGAAGCGCGAATACGACCGGCTGCTGCCGGACGTGCAGGCGGCCTGAAATGCGCCTCAGCCTGCACCTGCGGGGTGCGTGCAGTGCGCATGTGAGGCACGTGTAGGAGAGGGCCGACAATCAGAGCCGGCCAGCGCCGACGCCAGCGGCGCGGTGATTCGCCGACCATGGGCACTCGACAACTCTGACGAGATGCGCCATGGACATGTGCACCCACCAGCTGCAAGAGCAAGACCCGCGCCAGAACCAGTTGCTGGCGGCCTTGCCGGCCGACGTGCTGCGGCGCCTGCAGCCGCATCTGGAGCCTGTGGCACTGCAACTGGGGCAGGTGCTGTGCGGCGCCGGCAGTACGCCGGTTTTTGCGCACTTTCCGACCACGGCCATCGTCTCACTGATGTACTTGACGCGTGAGGGCGCTAGCGCCGAACTGGCGGTGGTCGGCCATGATGGCGTGGTTGGCATCGCGCTGTTCACCGGCGGCAATGCCACCCCCAGCGAGTCGGTGGTGCACGGCGCAGGATGGGCTTACCGACTGAGCGCTGTCGCTATGAAGCGCGAGGTTGGCTTGGCCGGCTCGGTGCTGGCCCAGATGCTGGGCTACACCGAGGCGCTGATGGTGCAGGTGGCGCAGACGGCCCTGAGCCACCGCTACCAGTCGATTGATCAGCTGCTGTGCCGCCGCTTGCTGATGGCGTTGGATCGCAGCGACTCTGACGAACTGGCGCTGACGCACGAGCTGCTGGCTAACTTGCTGGGTGTGCGGCGCGAAGGCATCACCGCAGCCGCACTCAGGTTGCAGCAAGAAGGCGCCATCAGCTACAGCCGCGGCCGCATCACCGTGCTTGATCGCAGCCAACTGCGGCGTGGCACGCAGGCGCCGCAGCCACGGGCCAAGCCGGTCGCCGTTCGCCTGGCGTCGCGCGCCTCTCGGCAGCTGGGGCCGATGGCACTTTGCGCCTGAAGCGACCGGCAAGCTTGCGCCGCTAAGTGCGCTGGCGTACAGCCAACGCGCTGCGAGACGATCAGAATGCCTCTGCGGTTGGGCCTTGCTCCGGGGTTGGATCGTGCCCTCATGCGTCGGGATCCGTCGCGTGTGTCATCAATCGCCTAAGTGACCCTCCTTTGGCCGCCGCTGAAAATCACCTGATCGAACTGTTGCCACACAAGGACGCCATGAGCCTGCTGGCCCTGTGTGAAGCCGTACCCTTGTTGTTGGGCCAGGTGCTGGGCGAGCCCGGCGACGTCGCGCACCATGTTTACTTTCCCACCGATGGCTTCATCTTGCTGGTGGCCATGGTTGATGGCCATGCGGGCTTGGAGGTGGGCATGGTCGGGCGCGAGGGCATGCTGGGCGCCCAACTGGCGCTGGGCGTGGCGGCAACGCCGTTGCGGGCGCTGGTGCAGGGTGACGGCAAGGCCTGGCGCGTCAGCGCGGCCGATTTCCGTCGCGAATTGGCCCGTGGTACAGCGTTGCGACGCTGCCTGAACCGCTATGTGCACGTGCTGATGTCGCAGCTGACCTGTTCTGCCGCCTGCCTGCGCTATCACCAGATCGGCCCGCGCCTGGCGCGCTTGCTGTTGATGAGCCAGGATCGCGCCTATGCCAGCCACTTCCGCGTGACGCAGGAGTTTTTGGGCTGCATGCTGGGCGTGCGCCGGGTCGGCGTTACCGCCGCCGCTGGCCGTTTGCAGAGCAGCGGCTTGATCGAATACCACCGCGGCGCCATGACGGTGCTTGACCGCCCAGGGCTCGAGGCGGCCGCCTGCGGCTGCTACGCCGCCAACCAGCGCGTTTATGCGTCACTGCTGACCTGATGTTTTTTGCTTGGGCTCAACGGGAGCCCAGCAGCAGCATTGCTGTCGACCGACAGCCGCCTATGGCCAGGGGGCCGCCTATGTTGGCTGGCGTACATACGGCCCGAGGTGGATTCGGCAAAATCCAAAGCTTCAGGCCTGTGAAGCCGCGCGGCCGGTGGGGTGCTGCGGCCAGCACGGGTTGGTCTACCCTTGAATGCAGCCGATGCCAAAGTCCATCCTCTACCAGCTCTACCAGCGCGACCTGCGGTCGACCTCAAGCGTTCACACGGGCGCTGGCCTGCTGGGCGCTTGCCTCGAGAACGATGGACCGCCCTTGCAGGATGCCCCGCCAGCCCAAGCGACGGCGACGCCGGTTAGGGGCGATGTGAGCCTGCGCGACTGGTCTGAACTGATGTCGGCCGTGCAATACCGATTGCGAGCGACGGTGGGTGGTGCGTCGCTGGCGGCGCCGCTGCCCTGCGGTTCTGAGCACGCAGTGAAGGTGCGCGACGCGGTGCTGGACTGTGTCACGGCACTGGAGCAGTTGCATCAGACGATGCAACACGAACTCGACCGCAAACAGCAGCTCGAACTCGATCTGTTCGATGCCCGTACCGCACTGGCGCAGGCACACATCGAGTTGACGGGTTCGCAGGCCGGCGAGTTGCGCGCCCGTCACCAGGCGCGCCACGATCACTTGACAAGGCTGCCGAACCACGCTCACTTCCAAGAACGGCTGGCAGCGGCGTTGGGCCATAGCCCGATGGAAGCCCGAACGCTGGCCATCCTGTACATCGACGTCGACGGCTTCAAGGCCATTAACCACGCCCATGGCCACGATGCGGGCGACGAGATGCTGCGCATCATTGCCGTGCGCCTGAGCTCGGCGATCCGCAGCGAGGACATGGTGTGCCGGGTCGGCGGCGACGAGTTTGCTTGTCTGCTTGAAGGGCCTGTGGATCGCCTGCAAATCGAACACCTGGCCCACAAGCTGCATTGTGCGGTGGCGTCCCCGGTGAAGTTCGGCGAGCTCAAGCTCAGCGTGCGGGCCAGCATCGGCGTCGCGCTCAGCCCGGCCGACGGCAGCACGGTGGCGTCGTTGCTCAAGCAAGCGGGCGCCGCGATGGTGCGCGCCAAGCGACTGCGCAACGGCAACGGTTTCGACTTTTTCGGCAAAGCTACCGAGTACGCCTAATGGGGCCAAGGTCATTGGCCGCATGATCACTGGCAACTGCGGCTTGAGCCTCGCGCCGCTGGGCGGGCACGAGCCGGTTCCGCCGCTCAACCCGGTCGCCGGCGGCGCGGACAGTGCGGGCCCGCGCTTCGAGACTCTCGCGGGCTGTTTCGCAGCGCTTGAGGCCTCGCCACTGGCGATCAACCTGGCGTCGCTGGTCGGCCACTCGAACCTGCGCGGGGTCGCGATGGTCGCGCTGGATCGGCCCGCTGACGTCGCCAACAAGGTACATGCAGTGGCCGATTTGCTGCGCGGCCGCAGCCGGCTGATGGCCTCACGCCACCGCGACGAGGCCAACCAGGCACTGCGCCGCACGGGGAGTACCGCATGAAGATCGTCGCCGCCCGCATGAACCACGAGACCAATACCTTCTCGCCGGTTCCGACGCCGCTCGAAGCTTTCGGCCCCGAGGGGCCCGTCTTCGGTGCTGCGGCATTGGCCGGCGCTCGCGGCACCCGCACCGCGCTGGGCGCCTTCATCGAGGCCGCTGAGGCGCGCGGCGCAACCATCGAGGTCGCGGTCAACGCCACCGCCAATCCCAGCGGCCGGGTGCACGACGCCGCCTACGAGGCCCTGGCGGACGCGATCGTCAAGGCGGTGCGCGCAGGCTGCGATCTGATCCTGCTTGACCTGCATGGCGCGATGGCCACCCAGCGCTTCGACGACGGCGAAGCCGAGCTGCTGCGCCGCATCCGCGAGGTTGCGCCCGACACCCCGCTGGCGCTCGCCCTTGACCTGCACGGCAACCTCGGCCAAGCCATGCTGGCACGCGCCGACATCGTGGTCGGCTTCAAGACCTATCCCCATGTGGACATGGCCGAGACCGGCGCCCATGCCGCGCGCCTGGCTTTTGCCTGGCTCGACGGCGGGCTGCGGCCGGTGCTGGCCTGGGCCCGGCCGCCGCTGCTGTCGCACACGCTGCGCAGCGCCACCGGCGAGGGCGCGATGCAGCGCGCGGTGCAGCGCGCTGGACAGCTTGAGGCGGCCGGCCTGCGGGCGGTCAGCGTATTCGCCGGTTTCTCGCAAGCCGATATTGCCGAGGCCGGCATGAGCGTGGTGGTGGTCGGCGACAGCGCCGAGCAGGCGCAGGCTGCGGCCAACGAGTTGGCGGCGCAAATCTGGGCCGAGCGCGACGGTTTTGTCTACACCAGCGAGCCGCTTTCCGACAGCGTGGCGCGAGCCGCTGCACTGCGCGCGGCCGCGCCAGCCGGTGCCGGGCCGGTGCTGCTGCTCGACCATGGCGACAACGTGATGTCTGGCGGCACCTGCGACACCACCACCTTGTTCGAGGCTTGCCTGCGGCAGGGCCTGCGCCGCATGGGCGTCGGCCCGCTGGCTGACCCACAGGCGGTCGCACAGTGCATCGCCGCCGGTGTCGGCAACCGTGTCGAGATCAGGCTCGGCAACCACACGCCGCTAGGGCGGCCCGGCGGCCAGCCGCCGCCGCTGGCGCTCAAAGTGCGGGTTCGCGCCATCACCGACGGGCGATTCCGCATCAGCGGCCCGATCTACACCGGCGAGACCTGGGCGATGGGTCGCAGTGTGCTGCTTGAGCACGAAGCTGCGGTGCTGGTCGTCAGCGAACGTCCGATGGAGCCGCTGGACCTCGGGGTGTTCACCAGCCTGGGGATCGACCCGAGGGACTTTGATTACCTGTTGCTGAAGTCGCGCATGTACTGCCGGCCAGTCTTCGGGCTGATAGCCTGCGGCATGGTCGAATGCGACAGTGGCGGCGTCACCACCTCCGACTACCGCCAGTTCGATTTCCGGCACCTGCGTCGACCGATCTACCCGATCGACGCGACGGACGCTTCACTGCGCCATCCCTGAACCGATGTGCACCAGGACGTGGACCTCAAACGCAACGCGCCTGCGACGGCGCCCGATGGTCGTCGATGCCGATGCGCCGATGCGCCGATGCGTGACGTCAACATCCCCGTCGCGGCCAGATGAATGACCGGATGATCTCGACCAGACAGCAAAAAGCCCGCCGAAGCGGGCCACTCTCGTGCCGGAAAATCAGCTGATCACTTCAGCTTCATTTCTTTGAACAGCACATGCTTACGCGCCTTGGGGTCGAATTTCATGAATTCGAGCTTCTGGGGCGTGGTCTTCTTGTTCTTGTTGGTGGTGTAGAAAAAACCGGTACCCGCGGTGGATTCCAGCTTGATCTTTTCGCGTCCGCCTTTGCTTGCCATGGTGTGCTCCTGTGGGGCTGTAGGTTAGCGCGCGATCAGAGCGCGTGCTTGGCGCGCAGATCGGCCACGATCTTGTCTATGCCGACCTTGTCGATCAGGCGCA
>JBBQJN010000152.1:0-9315 GCA_038325945.1 Burkholderiales bacterium
AGGGTGCTCCGGAATACGGTTCGATTGGAGTGACCTTAGCAGGTGGGTGGCCTGTGGGCATCCCCCGAAGCGAGGGAGCGGTGGCTCCTGTGCGCTTCTACGCTCGACCCGACAGCCCCCCAGAGCAGCAGCTCAGTTCGCCTCGCGCCAGACTCACCTTGAAGATCGCCGCGCTGGCGCCATCTCCAACGGGTGATATCCGATGCACTGGCCGCCGCCTCGCCCATGATCCTGCTGGTGCTGGCCGTGGTGCTGGGCATCGCCGCCGTGCTGGCCCGGCCCTGGTGGACCGAGCGTCGGCGTCAGCGGCTGCGCACCTTGCCGTTTCCGGCTGCCTGGCGGCGCATCCTGCGCCGGCGCGTGCCGGCGGTGGCGCGCTTGCCGGCCGATATGCAGCAGCGGCTGAAGGGCCATCTGCAGGTCTTCGTTGCTGAAAAGCCCTTCATCGGCTGCGACGGGCTGGCCATCACCGACGAGGTGCGCGTCACCATCGCCGCCCAGGCCTGCTTGCTGCTGCTCGGCCATGCGCGGCCCGAGGTTTACCCGCGGCTGCGCCAGGTGCTGGTCTACCCCGGCGCCTTTGTCGTCGAGCATGAGCAGCCGGTCGGCGGCGGCGTGCTGCACCGCCAGCGCCGCGCGCTGGCCGGCCAGTCCTGGTCGCAGGGCCAGGTGGTGCTGGGTTGGGACGAGGTGCTGGCTGGCGCAGCCGATGCCAACGATGGCCAGAACGTGGTGATTCACGAATTCGCCCACCAGATCGACCAGGACAAGGGCGTGGCCAACGGCCGGCCCTGGCTGCCCTCGCGGCGGCAAGGCCAGCGCTGGGCGCAGGTGATGGACGAGGCCTTCCAGCGCTTGCAGCAGCAGCCCTCGGCGCTGATCGGTACCTACGCGGCCACTGAGCCGGCCGAGTTCTTTGCCGTGGTCAGCGAGCTGTTCTTCGAGCAACCGCAAGCGCTGAATGCTGAGGCGCCGCTGGTCTACCGCGAGCTGGCGCTGCTTTACCAGGTGCACCCACTGGCCTGGTGATCAGCGCCCGGCGATCGAACGGATGAAGGCGATGGTCTTGTCGGCGATCAGCTCACGGTCGTTGTCCAGCGTGGCCACGTGGTAGGAATGGTCGAGCCAGTGCAGTTCAACCCGTGGTGCGCCGATCAGCCGGACGATGCGCGGGCCGTTGCGCGGATCGACCACATGGTCGATGCGCGACTGCAGCACCAGCGTCGGGCAGCGCACCCGCGGCAGCAGATCTCGGGTGACACCCAGCAGGCTGTAGATCTGGCGGAAGGCCGCCACCGGCACCTCGCGGTAAGCCAGTTCGGTGACGCCGGGGGCCTTGATGTCCGAGCCGATGCCCGGCACCGTTTCGGGCGCGCTGGCGTCGAAGGTCAGGTTGGCGCGGTCGGGGGCATTGCTCTGCACCGAGGCGTTGATGGTGATGGCGCCGCGGATCAGTTCGGCATGCTTGGCCGCGCTGTACAAGGTCAGCGTGCCGCCCATCGACAGGCCGGCCATGAAGACCTGACTGCAGCGCTGGCGCAGGGTGGCCAGCGCCTCGTCCACCGAGGCGATCCAGTCGCTGGCGGTGCTGCGGGCCATCGCCTGCGGCGTGATGCCATGGCCGGCCAGCCGCGGCCCCAGCACGGTGTAGCCGGCCTGTGCCAGCCGCTCGCCCAGTGGCCGCATGCTTTGCGGCGTGCCGGTGAAACCATGGCAGACCAGCACGCCGATGTCATTGCCCTCGAAGTGGAAGGGCTGGGCGCCGGGCAGGATGGCTTCATCGTTCATCGGATCTCCTTGGGGTTTCAACGCATCGCCCAGCCGCCGCTGACCGGGAACACCTGGCCGACAAAGCAGGCCGCGGCGTCGCTGCACAGGTAGGCGGCGAACAGCGCGTCTTCTTCGGCCGAGACCAGCCGGCCCAGCGGCACCTCGCGCTTGAGCCGCTCCTGGAAGCGTGGATTGGCCTGGATCTCGGGCGGAAAGTAGGTCGGGTTGTCGACAAAGTTCTGCGCGATGGCATTGAACTGCACACCCTGCGGCGCCAGTTCCAACGCCGCCGACTGCATGTAGGCCAGTTGCGCACCGCGCGCCGCGCTGTAGCTGGCGGTGCGCTTCTGGCCGCGCAGCGCCGACGCACTGCCCATCAGCAGGATGCGGCCGCTGCCACGCGCCAGCATCTGCGGCAGCACGGCGGCCACCAGCCTGGGCATCGGGTCAACCAGATGCGCAAACACGCTGCGCCACTCGGCCTCGCTGATGTCGGCCGTCGGGGTGGCGGGCGCTGGCATCGACAGGTGCAGCAGCAAGACGTCGACGATGCCGGCCTCGCCCAGCATGGCCGCTGGTGCGCCGGGGTCGTCGGCCAGCACACGACTGTCGGCGATGACCTCGGCGCCGAGCCGGCTGAACATGTCCACCAGCGCCGGGCCCATGAAGTCCTCGGCCTGGGTGATCAGCACGCGTTTGCCGTCGAGTCTGGTGGAGAGCATGATCTTGTCCATTGTTTTGCGGCGCGCTACGGCGGCGCTGCGGGAGAAAACAGCTGCAATACGATCACGCCCGCGATGATCATGCCGATGCCAACGAGTGCCGCGCGGTCGAGCAATTGTCCAAAGTAGTAGCGGCCCACCAGCGTGATAAGCGCAACGCCTGAACCCGACCAAATCGCGTACCCCACGCCGATTGGAATGGTCGCCAGCGTCAGCGACAGCAGGTACAAGGCCAGCGAGTAGCAAGTGATCATCACAAGCACCGGGCGCCAGCGGGTGAACCCATGTGACATCTTGAGCGCCGATGTTGCGATGACCTCCGCCACAACGGCCACCAACAGCAGCAACCAGTGCATGTCAGGGGTTCCGCGCGACAAAGATCGCGACATGAAGGCTTAGCCCCATCATTCGACCGTAGTCTTCGAAAAGAGGCTGATCACCACCACGCCACCGACAATCAGTGCCACGCCAATCAGGGACGCAATGTTCAGCTTCTGGCCCAGGTATAGCCAGGCCACCAGTGTCACCAATGCCACGCCAGCGCCCGACCAGATGGCGTAGACCACCCCCACGGGCATCCTTTTCAGCGTCAGCGCAAGTAGCAGGAAGGCGATTTCGTAGCACACGACGACGGTCACCGATGGCCAAAGCCGGGTAAAGCCCTCGGTCGCCTTGAGCGTGCTGGTGGCGATCACCTCGGCGACGATGGCCACAAACAACAGCATCCATTGGCCCGCGCCGGGTCTTCTCTTTTCGGACGAGCCAGCGGTCTGGTCGGATGTCGTCATGTCGAGTTTGGCCGATCAAGTCGCCGTGGCCTGCCGCACCGCATGCTCCCAAGCGTCCATCAGGCCTTGGGCCTGCTTGCGGTCCAGTGTCGGCAGAAAGCGCTTTTCCTCCTGCCACATCGCCGACAGCTCGGCCTGGTTCTTGTAGATGCCGGTGGCCAGGCCGGCCAGGTAGGCGGCACCCAGCGCGGTGGTCTCGATGATCCGTGGCCGCACCACCGGGATACCCAGCAAGTCGGCCTGGAACTGCATCAGCAAGTCATTGACGCAGGCGCCGCCGTCGACCCGCAGCTCGGAAACAGAGGCAGCGCCAGCGCCTTGCGCGTCCTTGCTCATCGCCTGCAGCAGCGCCGCGCTCTGGAAAGCGATGCTCTCCAGCGCGGCGCGGGCGATGTGGGCCGCCGTGCTGCCACGCGTCAGGCCGGTGATGGTGCCCCGGGCATGGGCGTTCCAGTACGGTGCGCCCAGGCCGGTGAAGGCCGGCACAAACATCACGCCGCCGGCATCGGGCACGCTTTCGGCGAGCGCTTGCACCTCGCTGCTGGACTGGATCGCCCGCAGGCCGTCGCGCAGCCATTGCACCACCGCGCCGCCGATGAAAACACTGCCTTCGAGCGCAAATTCGGGCCGGCCGGCACTGGCCTGCGCCGCGCTTGTGGTGAGCAAGCCGTTGCGGCTGATCTGAAACTTGTC
The DNA here is from genome assembly GCA_038325945.1 of Burkholderiales bacterium. GTDB lineage: Bacteria > Pseudomonadota > Gammaproteobacteria > Burkholderiales > Burkholderiaceae_C > Pseudaquabacterium. Next base: position 3,974 of record JBBQJN010000152.1, read on the forward strand.
GCCGGTATGCATCAGCATGAAGCAACCCGTGCCATAAGTGTTCTTGGCCAAGCCGGGCGTGAAGCAGGCCTGGCCGAACAAGGCGCTTTGCTGGTCGCCGGCGATGCCGGCCACCGGAATCGCCGCGCCCAGCAGCGCGGTATCGGTCTCGCCAAAGACATGGCTGCTGGCAAACACCGTGGGCAGCAGGCTGTCGGGCACATGCAGCAGCGCCAGCAGCTCGGCATCCCAGCAGTTGTGGCGGATGTCGAACAGCATGCTGCGCGAGGCATTGCTGACATCGGTGGCATGCACACGGCCACCGGTCAGCTTCCACAGCAGCCAGCTGTCGATGGTGCCGAAGGCCAGATCGCCCTGCGCGGCGGCGATGTGCGCGCCCGAGACATGGTCGAGGATCCAGCGGATCTTGCTGGCCGAGAAATAGGCGTCGATCACCAGGCCGGTGCTGTTGCGGATGGTCTCGGCATGGCCTTGCTCGCGCAGTTGCGCGCACAGCGGCTCGCCGCGGCGGTCTTGCCAGACGATGGCGTTGTAGATCGGCTGGCCGGTGCGGCGGTTCCACACCACGGTGGTCTCGCGCTGGTTGGTGATGCCGATGGCGCTGATGTCGCCAGCCTTCAGCCCGGCCTTGGCAATGGCCTCGCGGGCGGTGGCCAGCTGGCTTTGCCAGATCTCATCGGGGTCATGCTCTACCCAGCCGGGCTGCGGAAAGATCTGGCGAAACTCCTGCTGCGCCAGCGCCACCGTGCGACCGTTGGCGTCGAACACGATGCTGCGTGAGCTGGAGGTGCCTTGGTCGAGGGCGAGGATGTAGCTCATGGGGTGTCTCCGTTGTTGATCGCCGCAGCCGCCGCTGCACTGCTGGCCAACGTGCAGGCCACGCCGGCCTCGGCCAGCAGGGCCACAAAGGGCGGCGGTGGCGCGCGGTCGGTGAACAGCTGGTCCACCTGGTCGAGGCGGCCTACTTCCACCATCGCCGGGCGGTTGAATTTGCTGTGGTCGGCGGCCAGCCAGAGCTGGCGGCTGGCGCGGATGATGGCCTGCGCCACCTTGACCTCGTGGTAATCGAAGTCGCGCAGCGTGCCGTCGGCCTCGATGCCCGAGATGCCGATGAGGCCGATGTCGACGCGGAACTGGCCGATGAACTCGACCGTGGCCTCGCCGACGATGGCGCGGTCGCGGCTGCGCACGCTGCCGCCGGCAACGATCAGCTCGCAGTCGGGGTTGTCGCTGAGGATGGTGGCGACATGGAGGTTGTTGGTGATCACGCGCAGGCCGCGGTGGCGCAGCAGTGCGCGCGCAATGGCCTCGGTGGTGGTGCCGATGTTGAGGAACAGGCTGCAGCCCTCGGGCACCTGCTCGGCTACCGCTGCGGCGATGGCGCGCTTGGCCTGCTCATGCAGCGCCTGGCGCTGGCGGTAGGCGATGTTCTCGGTGGTGCTGGCCGGCAGCCGCGCGCCGCCATGAAAGCGCGCCAGCAGCCCGGCGTCGGACAGCAGCTTGATGTCGCGCCGCACGGTCTGCAAGGTAACGCCAAAGCGCTCGGCCAGGTTCTCGACGCTGACCGCGCCAAGTTCTCGCACGGTGTCGAGCACACCAGCCTGGCGTGGATTGGGGATCACGTCGTTCACGATAACCAGCGGGCGAAGGTGGCAGGGCAGCGTCGGTCTCCCAAGAGTACGGGATCTGCGCTGGCTCAAGCCCCGGGAAAATCAGGCTTGTAAAACGGGCCTGATCTGGGTCAGAATGGAATCGAAGCGATCACGAAACCACAAAAACGAATTTAAGCGGTCAGGGTTGCGGTGCCGCCCTGTTCTAGCACTCACCGTGGGAGACGGAGTTGAGCAAGTCGGATCCAGCAGCCGTAGCGCAGGGCATCACCTCGTCGGCGATCACCGCAGACGTGCTGGTGGTCGGTGGCGGCATCAATGGTGTGGGCGTCGCCCGCGACCTTGCCGGTCGCGGCCTGAAGGTGGTGCTGGCCGAGCGCGATGACCTGGCCGGCCATACTTCGTCGGCATCCACCAAGCTGATCCACGGCGGCCTGCGCTACCTGGAGTACTACGAGTTTGGCTTGGTGCGCAAATCGCTGGCCGAGCGTGAGCTGTTGCTGCGCGCCGCACCGCACATCATGTGGCCGCTGCGCTTTGTGATGCCGCACGATCCGTCGATGCGGCCGGTCTGGATGATCCGCCTCGGGCTGTTCCTCTATGACCACCTGGCCAAGCGCGAATGGCTGCCGGCCAGCGGCACGCTCGATTTGCGCAGCCACCCGGTGGGCAAGCCGCTGCAGCAGCGTTTTACCAGCGCCTTTGCTTACAGCGACGGCTGGGTCGATGACGCGCGGCTGGTGGTGCTCAACGCCATCGACGCCCAGGCCCATGGCGCCACCGTGCTCACCCGCTGCCCCTGTGTGCAATTGCAGCGCCAGGGCGACGGCTGGGCGGCGCGGCTGCAGCCTGCGGGCGGCGCCGAGATCACGGTGCAGGCGCGCGCGGTGATCAACGCCACCGGGCCCTGGGCCAGCCAGTTCCTGCGCGACAGCGCCATGCAGCCCGACGCACGGCAGCTGCGGCTGGTCAAAGGCAGCCACATCGTGGTGCCCAGGATGTTCGAGCACGACCATGCCTACCTGTTCCAGAACCCCGACAAACGCGTCATCTTTGCCATCCCCTATGAGCGTGACTTCACGCTGATCGGCACCACCGACGTTGAAATACACGGTGATGCCGGCCAGGCGCGCATCGACCAGGACGAGATCGCCTACCTCTGCGAGCAGGCCAGCCGTTATTTCGAGCGGCCGGTGCAGCCTGCCGACGTGGTCTGGAGCTATTCAGGCGTGAGGCCTCTGCTGGACGACGACTCGGGCAGCGCCTCGGCGGTGACGCGCGACTACCTGCTGGAGTTCGACGAAGCGTCGCCCGACAGCGCACCACTGCTCACCGTCTGGGGCGGCAAGCTCACCACCTTCCGCAAGCTGGCCGAGGAGGTCAGCGCCAAGCTGCTGCGCCGGCTTGGCGAATCCCGGCCGGCCTGGACCGGTAAGACCTACTTCCCGGGCGGCGACTTTGCCGACTACATCGGCGCGCCGACACGCCCCGACACCGACCTGCGCCGCTTCATCGAGGCCGTGGCCAAACGCCACCCCGAGCTGCCGGCCGCACTGCGCGAGCGCTGGGCCCATGCCTATGGCAGCCGCATCCCCTTGCTGCTGGCCGGCGGCAAGGGGCTGGGCGTCGAAGTGGCGCCAGGCCTGCACGAGGCCGAGCTGGACTACCTGCACCAGCACGAATGGGCGCGTAGCGCCGATGACGTGCTGTGGCGGCGCAGCAAACTGGGCCTGCACTACAGTGCGGCACAGCGCGAAGCGGTGGCGCGCTGGTGGGCAGCTCGTCATCCGCAGTTGCTCACGGCCACCACCGCCACCGCCGCCACCACCACCAGGTAAGCCTCATGCAGCTGAACCTGCATCACATCGTGCACAAGGTGGGTGCCTTTACCCATCTCTACCCGCTTGAGCTTGAGCTGAAGCCGGGCACGGTGACGGTGCTGTTGGGCGCCACACAGGCCGGCAAGACCACGCTGATGCGGCTGATGGCGGGCTTGGACAAGCCCAGCCAGGGCCGCATCACGGTGGACGGCCAGGACGTCACCGGCATGCCGGTGCGCCAGCGAAATGTGGCCATGGTTTACCAGCAGTTCATCAACTACCCGTCGCTGAGCGTGTTCGACAACATTGCCTCGCCGCTGAAGCTGCGCGGCGGGCTTGATCGCGCGGCGATCGCCAAGCGGGTGCAGGCGCTGGCCGAGAAGCTGCACATCGAGCCCTTTCTGCAGCGCCTGCCCGCTGAGCTGTCGGGCGGCCAGCAACAGCGCGTGGCGCTGGCCCGCGCGCTGGCCAAGGACGCGCCGCTGATGCTGCTTGACGAGCCGCTGGTCAACCTCGATTACAAGCTGCGCGAAGAGCTGCGCGAGGAGTTGTCGGCGCTGTTTGCCGCCGGCTCGTCGACCGTGGTCTATGCCACCACCGAGCCCAGCGAGGCGCTGCTGCTGGGCGGCTGGACGGCGGTGATGGACGGCGGTGAGCTGCTGGTGTACGGGCCGACCGCTGAGGTCTTTCACCAGCCGGCGTCGATCCGCGTGGCGCGTGCCTTCAGCGATCCGCCGATGAACCTGCTGGCCGAGGGCGGGCCGCTGCTGGGCCTGCCGGCCAGTGTGATGCCGGTGGATGCCACGCTGGGCCTGCGCGCCAGTGCGTTGCGGCTGCAGCAGCGCCCCGGCGACGTTGCGCTTGCCGGCCAGGTGGAGCTGGCCGAGATCTCCGGCTCGGGCACCTTTGTGCACCTGAGCACGTCGGCCGGCGAGCTGGTGGCGCAGCTTGTCGGGGTGCATCATTTTGAACTTGGCGAGGCCATCACGATGTACTTCGACCCGGCGCGGCTGCACATCTTCGGCGTCGACGGCCTGCTGCGTCAGGCACCGGACCGCGAGGGCTGAATCAGTCATGGCACGCATCGACCTCGACCTCGCGCACAGCTACAAGCCCAACCCGCAGGCCGACGCTGACTACGCGTTGCTGCCGCTGAAGATGTGCTTTGAGGACGGTGGCGCCTATGCGCTGCTGGGGCCGTCGGGCTGCGGCAAGTCGACCATGCTCAACCTCATCTCGGGCCTGGTGGCGCCGTCGCAGGGCAGCGTCAGCTTTGACGGCGTGGTGATGAACGGCAAGACGCCGCAGCAGCGCAACATCGCCCAGGTGTTCCAGTTTCCGGTGGTCTACGACACCATGACGGTGGCCGACAACCTGGCATTCCCGCTGCGCAACCGCGGTGTGGCGCCCGCTCGCATCCGCGAGCGCGTGGGCAAGATCGCCGAGATGCTTGAGCTCAGCGGCCAGCTTGACCAGCGCGCCGCAGGGCTGGCGGCCGACGCCAAGCAGAAGATCTCACTCGGCCGCGGCCTGGTGCGCGAGGATGTCTCGGCGGTGCTGTTCGACGAGCCGCTGACGGTGATCGACCCGCAGCTCAAGTGGCAGCTGCGGCGCAAGCTCAAGCAGATTCACCATGAGTTGAAGCTGACGCTGATCTACGTCACCCATGACCAGGTCGAAGCGCTGACCTTTGCCGACCAGGTGCTGGTGATGACACGCGGGCGCACGGTGCAGGTGGGCAGCGCATCCGAGCTGTTCGAGCGGCCGCGCCACACTTTTGTCGGCCACTTCATCGGCTCGCCGGGCATGAACTTTCGGCCGGCGCGCTGGCACGACGGCGCGCTTGCGGTGGCCGGCTGGGCGCTGCCCAACGGCCACGCGGCACCGGCCCGCCAAGGCCGGCTGCAGGTGG
>JBBQJN010000153.1:0-9308 GCA_038325945.1 Burkholderiales bacterium
CTCAAGTCACGCAGGCCCTCCAGCGCCATGCCCAGCGTGCGCGGGATCGGCGTGGCGGTGAGCGTGAGCACGTCGACCTCGGCGCGCATGGCCTTGATCGCCTCCTTGTGGCGCACGCCAAAACGGTGTTCCTCGTCGATCACCAGCAGGCCGAGCCGCTTGTACTTGATGTCCGGGCTCAACAGCTTGTGCGTGCCCACCACGATGTCGACGGTGCCGGCCTCCAGGCCTTCGAGCGCGATCTTCACCTCCTTGGGCGAGCGAAAGCGCGACAGTTCGGCAATGCGCACCGGCCACTTGCCGAAGCGGTCAACCAGGGTCTGAAAGTGCTGCTCGGCCAACAGCGTGGTTGGCGCCAGGATCGCCACCTGCTTGCCGCCCAGCACGGCGATGAAGGCGGCGCGCAACGCCACCTCGGTCTTGCCAAAGCCGACATCGCCGCAGACCAGCCGGTCCATCGGCTGCGGGCTGATCATGTCCTGGATCACCGCGTGGATGGCGGCGCGCTGGTCGGGCGTTTCCTCGAAGCCGAAGCTGGCGGCAAAGGCTTCGTAGTCATGCGCCGAATAGCGGTGGGCATGGCCTTCGCGCGCGGCGCGGCGCGCATACAGGTTGAGCAACTCGGCGGCGGCGTCGCGCACCTGCTCGGCGGCTTTACGCTTCGCCTTGTCCCACTGGCCCGAGCCGAGTCGGTGCAGCGGCGCCTCATCGGCGCTGACGCCGGTGTAGCGGCTGATCAAGTGCAGCTGGCTCACCGGCACATACAGTGTGGCCTTGTCGGCGTATTCGAGGTGCAGAAACTCGCTGGCACCCTCGCCGATGTCGATGTTGATCAGCCCCACATAACGGCCGATGCCATGGTTGCCATGCACCACCGGATCACCCGGCTTCAGTTCGGAGAGATCCTTGATCAGCGCGTCGACGCTGCTGACCTGCTCTTGCTTGCGCCGGCGCCGGCCCTGCGGCGAGCTGGCAAACAGCTCGGTCTCGGTGATGAACTGAATCGAGACCGCAGGCGTGGCATCCGGCTCGAACCAGAAGAAGCCGGCAGCCAGCGGCGCCGCGGTGATGCAGAACTTCTCCTCGCTGGCCTCGAATTCGGCCAAGGTGGCCACGCTGGGTGGCGAGATCTTGTGGTCGCGCAGCAGTTCGAGCAAGCTCTCGCGCCGGCCCTCGCTCTCAGCGACGATCAGCACCCGGTGCGGCGTGGTATCGAGGTGGCGGCCCAGCGCGCCCAGCGGCTCGGTGGCGCTGCGGTCGGCGGCCACATCGGGCAGCGGCCGCGCCCACGCAACCGTTGATGCGGTCGCCTGGCCTGTGCCCACCGGATCGTTGCCGCGCAGCGCCAGCGTGGCAAAGCGGCCGGTGTTGCTGAAGAACTCGTCGCTGCGCTGAAAGATCTCCTCGGGCGCCAGCACCTGGCGGGTGGGATCGGCGGCGATGAAACGGTGGCGCTCGCGGGTATCGACCCAGAAGCGATCGATCGCAGCATCGACCTCGCCGTGCAACACCAGCGCAGCGGGTTTGCGTACCTGAGGCCCCGCGCCGCGCGGCCTGTCCCCTGAGGGGAGCGCGCCGGCTTGGGGCGGCTCGGCGCCGTCGCCATCCTCACCCAGGTAGCTGAAGATGGTACCGGTCTGCTCAAAGAACAACGGCAGGTAGTACTCGATGCCGGCGGTGGCGATGCCTTGCGCGATGTCTTTGTAGATGCGGCTCTTGGTCGGGTCGCCTTCGAGCTTCTCGCGCCAGCGCTGGCGGAAGGTGGCGCGCGCCGTCTCGTCCATCGGAAACTCGCGGCCAGGCAGCAACCGCACCTCGGGCACCGGGTACAGGCTGCGCTGGGTGTCGGGATCGAAAGTGCGGATCGAATCGACCTCGTCGTCGAACAAGTCGACCCGAAACGGCACCGGCGAGCCCATCGGAAACAGGTCGATCAGCCCGCCGCGCACCGCGTATTCACCGGGTGACACCACCTGGCTGACATGGTTGTAGCCGGCCAGCGTCAGCTGGCTCTTGAGGCCGGCTTCGTCGAGCTTGGTTTTCTGCTTGAACTGGAAGGTGGTTGCGGCCAAAAAGGCCGGCGGCGCCAGCCGCGTCAGCGCCGTGGTGGCGGGCAGTAGCACCACGTCGACATCGCGGCTGTGGATGCGCCACAACGTGGCCAGCCGTTCACTGATCAGGTCCTGGTGCGGGCTGAAGTTGTCGTAGGGCAGGGTCTCCCAGTCGGGGAACAGCGCCACCCGCAACCCCGGTGCAAAAAACGGCAACTCGTCGACCAGGCGCTGGGCGTCGGCGGGCTCGGCGGTGACGATGGCCAGCATGCGGCCCTCGGCCGCGCGCGCCAGCGCCAGCCGCGCCAGCAACAGCGCATCGGCCGATCCGGTAGGGCGGGGCAGGGTGTAGCGCTTTCCGACGGATATGGCTGGCAGATGCATGGATTCGCGGATCAGGAGAAAGCGGCAACACGCCCAGGAGCGATGGCTCGGGGGCGTGAGGAAAGGCGAATTCTAGAATCCGCGCCATGAGCACCTTTCCTGTCGGCGCAGAGCCCCGCTGTTTTGCCCTGGTTCCCTGCGCCGGCAGCGGCAGCCGCGCTGGCAGCACGCAGCCCAAGCAGTACGCGCCGGTGGCCGGCCGGCCGCTGGTGGCGCATACGCTGGCGGCGCTGGCGCAGGTGCCGAGGCTGGCCGCCACGCTGGTGGTGCTGGCGCCAGACGACGCCCAGTTCGAGCAGGCGGTGCCGGGCTTTGTCGGCCCGCAGGCCTGGGTGGCGCGGGTGGGTGGCGCCAGCCGCGCCGCAACCGTGGCCGCCGGCCTGGCCGAGTTGCGCGCGCGCGGCGCGCTGGATCAGGACTGGGTGCTGGTGCACGACGCCGCTCGTGCGCTGATCCGCGCCCAGTGGGTTGATCGGCTGATTGATGCCTGCGCCAACGACGAGGTTGGCGGTCTGCTGGCGCTGCCGCTGGCCGACACGCTGAAGCGGGCGGTTGGCGATCGGGTCGATGCCACCGTCGACCGCCAGCACAAATGGGCGGCGCAGACACCGCAGATGTTTCGCCTGGGCTTGCTGGAGCAGGCCTTGCGCCAGGCCGGCGCCGCTGTCACCGACGAAGCCAGCGCGGTTGAGTTGCTGGGCCAGCGGCCGCGCCTGGTGCCGGGTGAGTTGGAGAACTTCAAGCTCACCTGGCCGGGCGATTTTGCGCTGGCCGAGCGTCTGCTGGCCAGCGCGCGGCCGGGGCCGGAGTTGCGGCCGATGGTGCCAGCACGCGACTTTGCGCTGTCGCAGCGCTTCTACGCCGAGCTGGGTTTCGAACGCGAATTCGAGCAAGCTGGGCTGGCCGGCTTTCGGCTGGGGCCTTGTGCATTTCTGCTGCAGGACTTCTATGTGGCGCAGTTGGCCGACAACTGCGTGTTGCACCTGGTGCTGCCCGATCTGGCCGCCTTCTGGCAGCGCATCGAGGCCGACGGCCTGGTAGCGCGGTACGCTGCGCATGGCGTGCGCGCCGAGGCGCCGGCGTTGCGGCCCTGGGGCCTGGTCGACATGACGCTGATCGACCCCAGCGGTGTGCTGTGGCGCATCGCACAGCGTCGCCAGGAGAGTTGACATGACGGCCAACACGCTGCGCATCGGTGAGGGTTGGGACATTCACCAATTGGTGGCCGGCCGGCCGCTGGTGCTGGGCGGCATCACCGTGCCGCACAGCCATGGCCTGCTGGGCCACTCGGACGCCGACGCGTTGTTGCACGCCATTACCGATGCGCTGCTGGGCGCAGCGGCCTTGGGTGACATCGGCCGCCTCTTTCCCGATACCGACGCCGCCTTCAAGGGCGCCGATTCGGGCGTGCTGCTGGCCGAGGCGGCGCGCCGCGTGCGTGGGCGCGGCTGGGCCATCAACAACATCGACGCCACCATCATCGCCCAGGCGCCCAAACTGGCGCCGCATATCCCGGCGATGGTGGCGCGCATTGCCGCGCTGTTGGGCTTGGCCGAAGAGCAGGTCAACGTCAAGGCCAAGACCGCTGAGAAGCTGGGTGCGGTGGGCGAGGGTCTGGCAATCGAGGCCCGCGCCGTTTGCTTGCTGCAGCGCGGCTGAAGCCGCAGACCCTCGACCGGGCTTGTGCCCGGCCTCATGGCCTGCCAAGAGCCTCAGTGCTTCAGTGCCTCAGTGCCTCAGTGTCGTGAGGCCGGCATGGTTTCGCTGCGGCCGTGCAACGCATGGCGCAGCCGCAGGTGAACCAGCAGGCCGCCTTCGGGCGCATTGGCAAACTCCACCTGACCGCCCATGCGCTGCATCGACTTCTCGACGATGGCCAGCCCCAACCCGGCACCGGTGGCGGCGGTGCGCGCCGCATCGCCACGGAAGAAGGGGGTGGTCAGCTGGCCCAGCCGCTCGGGTGCCACGCCCGGGCCCTGGTCGGACACGGAGCAGATCACCCAATGGCCAATGCGCCGAAAGCTCACTGACACCTTGGCGATGCCGGTGTCGGTGCTGCGGCCGTAGCGCCTGGCGTTCTCGAACAGGTTGGCGAAGACACGACCGAGCTCCACCTTGTCGGCCATCACCTCCAGGTCGATCGCCACGCGTGAGGTGATGCGGATCTCGCCGGGATCGCGGAAGGTTGCGGCCTCCTTGTCGATCAACTGCGACAGCAGCACCGGCCGCAGGTGCGAATTACCCGGCCGCGCGTAGTCCATGAACTTGTCGATGATGGCGTCGAGCTGGTCGATGTCTTCTGCAATGTTGTTGCGCGCCTCTTCGTCGACCACGCTCATCTCGGCCTCCAGACGCAGCCGCGCCAGCGGCGTGCGCAGATCATGGCTGATGCCCGCCAGCATCACAGCGCGGCTCTCCTCAACCTTGGCCAGCTCGCGGGCCATGCGGTTGAAGCCCCGGTTGACTTCACGGATCTCGCTGGTGACATCGGTCTCATCCAGCCGCGAATCGAAGGTGCCGCTGTGGATGCGGCTGGCGGCAAACGACAGCTCGCGCAGCGGCCGGTTGACGAATCGCGCCACCAGCACCAGCAGCCCCAGGCTGAGCAGGCAGGCCGCAGCCAGCGCCAACCACTGCAGCAGGCTGGGCGCTGCAGGCGGCGGCGCGTTCGCTTGCAGCCACCAGCCTTCGCGATCAACGACAAAGCCCAGCCAGAGGCCGGGCTGGCCATTGACGCTGCCCGCCAAAGGCAGGTCGGCGCCTAGCCGGCGCTGTAGTTCCCTGATCAGCGCGCTGCTGGCCTGGTCCGCCTGCAGCGCAACCGAAGCCTCGCCCGCCGTGCGCGGCACCAGCTTGAACTCGGCACGCGCCGACAGCGCACGGGCCAGTGCGGCGCGTTGGCCACGCTCGCTCAGGCGCAGCGCCTCGGCGCTGAGCTGCAGGCTATCGGCCAGTTGGCGGGCGCCGTGCCGCGCGTCGCGGCCGGGCTGGTCGATCAGGCGCAGCACCAGCACCCAGGCGGTGACGCCCAGCACCAGCAGCAGCAGCAGCATGACAAAGGTGCGCCAGAACAGGCTCAGCGCTGGTTTCTGAGACCTCAAGCCGATGCTCCTGATGGCCGCGCGAACCGGCACAAACCGGGGGCAAGTTGATGGCGGCGATGACGCGGCTGGGGCGCCCGTGGCGCCTGCTGATCAAGCTGCGCCATCGGGCACAAAAACATAACCTACGCCCCACACCGTCTGGATGTAACGCGGCTGCGCCGCATCGGACTCGATCAGCTTGCGCAGCCGAGAAACCTGCACGTCCAGGCTGCGGTCGAAGGGCTCGAACTCGCGGCCTCGCGCCAACTGCGCCAGCTTGTCGCGCGACAAGGGCTGGCGCGGATGGCGCACCAGCGCCTTGAGCATCGAGAACTCGCCGGTGGTCAGCGCCACGGGTTCGCCGTCCTTGGTCAGCAGGCGCAGCGAGAGATCAAACTCGAAGGGGCCAAACTGCACCGTCATCGCGTCTTTGCTGGGTGCGCCGGGCGCTTCGAGCGCAGGGCGGCGGCGCAACACGGCATGGATGCGGGCCAGCAGTTCACGCGGGTTGAAGGGCTTGGGCAGGTAGTCGTCAGCGCCGACCTCGAGGCCGACGATGCGGTCAACTTCGTCAACCTTGGCACTGAGCATGATGATCGGTGTGATGTCGTTGGCCGCGCGCAGGCGCCGACAGATCGACAAGCCGTCTTCGCCCGGCATCATCAGATCGAGCACGATGAGATCGATCTGTTCGCGGCTGAGCAAACGGCTCAGTGACTTGCCGTCCTCGGCCAGCAGCACCTCGAATCCCTCTTGGGTGAGGTAGCGGCGCAGCAGGTCGCGGATGCGGGCGTCATCGTCCACCACCGCGATGCGGTCGGGTCGGGCCGCGGTGGGCGCGTTCATGCGGGGCTCCAGATCTGTAACAAGCGCATTGTGATCTGCGGCTTCGTGCCGGACGGCCAAGAACTGACCTTCTGTTACAAGTCAGGCCAGCCGCACGGTGCCGGATGTGATGTCAAACACGAACCCGGCTGATCCGCTCAAACGCTATAAGGTCAGGCTTCGCCGTCCCGGCGCCACAAAGGAACATCATGCCCTCCACGAGTTTGTTGTGCAAAAAGCGCTTGCCGGCTTGGTGGCCTGTGCTGCTGCTGGCCGGTTGCGCTAGCGCATCGGCGCAGACCCTGCTGCAGAGCCCACCGCAGAATGTGTTGAACCTCAGCGCCGAGGCCAGCCGCGAGGTGCCGCAGGATTGGCTGAGCATCACGCTGGGCGTCAGCCGCGAGGGCAGCGAAGCCGCGGCGGTGCAAAGCCAGCTGCGACAGGCGCTGGACGCCGCACTGGTCGAAGCCCGCAAGGCGGTGCAACCGGGCCAATCGGGCCAGTCGGGCCAGTTGGAACTGCGCAGCGGCACGTTCTCGATCTTTCCACGCTATGCGCCCCGGCCCGGCGGCGGCAGCAGCAGCAGCATCAGCGGTTGGCAGGGCCGCGCTGAATTGGTGATCGAGGGCCGTGATACTGCGGCGCTGAGCCAGCTGGCCGGCCGCTTGAGCGGGCTGACGGTATCGCGCCTGGGCTTCAGCCTTTCGCGCGAGGCACGCGAGAAGGTGGAATCCGAGGTCGCGGCGCAGGCCATCGACCGCTTCAAGGTCAGGGCCGCGTCCTACGCACAACAATTTGGCTTCGGTAGCTACAGCCTGCGCGAAGTGACCGTAGGCGGCGGCGAGTCGGGCCAGGCGCAGCCGGTGTTCTACCGTGCGGCAGCCACAGCGATGAGTGCGCGCGGCGCCGAAGAGAGCCAGCCGGTGGAACCCGGCAAATCGCTGGTCAGCGTCACCGTCAGCGGCAGCATCCAGCTGTCGCCGCGCTGAGCCGCAGCGCCTGCCTCAACTTACTGCGCTACCCAGCCGCCGTCGACGTTCCAGGCCACGCCGCGGATGTTGTCGGCCGCCGGTGAGCACAAAAACACCGCCAGCGCGCCCAGCTGCTCGGGCGTGGTGAACTGCAGCGAGGGCTGCTTCTCGGCCAGCAACTGGCGCTTGGCCTCGTCCTGCGAGACGCCGGCCTGGGCGGCACGCGCGTCCACCTGCTTTTGCACCAGCGGCGTCAGCACCCAGCCCGGGCAGATGGCGTTGTGGGTGATGCCGCTGGTGGCGCACTCCAGCGCCGCGCTCTTGGTGAAGCCCACCAGGCCATGTTTGGCCGCCACATAGGCCGATTTCTGTGCCGAGGCCACCAGGCCGTGCACCGAGGCGATGTTGAGCACCCGGCCCCAGTTGCGCGATTTCATGCCCGGCAGCGCAGCACGTGTGGTGTGGAAAGCGCTGCTGAGGTTGATGGCGATGATGGCGTCCCAGCGGTCAGCCGGAAAATCCTCGATGTTGGCCACATGCTGGATACCGGCGTTGTTGACCAGGATGTCGACCGCGCCAAATTCGGCCTCGCAGGCCCGCACCATGGCCTCGATCTCAGCCGGCTTGCTCATGTCAGCGCCGTGGTACGACACCTTGCCGCCCAGCGCGGCCAGCTCGGCCTTGGCCGCAGCGATGTCGCCAAAGCCGTTGAGCATCACGTTGGCGCCCTGGCGGGCCAGTGCGACGGCCAGACCCAGGCCGATGCCACTGGTTGAGCCGGTGACCAGGGCGGTTTTTCCGTTGAGCATGCTGAGAATTCCTAGGTTGGACAGTGAGAAACGCGTTGCTGCGATGATTGTCGGTCAGGAGACTCGCCAGATGACTGACGCAACACAAGCAGCCGCCCATGCCCATGATGCCCAGCCCCGGCTGCGCGACGTGCAATGCGCCGACGCCAAGGGCCTGCACCGCATGGCCTATTGGGAATGGGGCAATCCGGCCAATCCCAAGGTGCTGGTCTGCATGCACGGCTTGTCGCGCCAGGGCCGCGACTTCGACACCCTGGCCGCAGCGATGAGCGCCGACTACCGCGTGGTCTGCCCCGACGTGGTGGGGCGCGGCCGCAGCGACTGGCTGACCGATGCGATGGGCTACAACATCGCGGCCTATGTCGGCGACATGGTCACGCTGCTGGCGCGGCTGGATGCCGAGACCGTGCACTGGGTCGGCACCTCGATGGGCGGGTTGATCGGCCTTGGCCTGGCGGCGCTGCCGGGCTCGCCGCTGAGCAAGCTGGTGCTCAATGATGTCGGCCCGACCATCGAATGGGCCTCGCTGCAGCGCATCGGCAGCTACCTGGGCCAGCCGGCGCATTGGGCCAGCGAAGAGGAGGCCGCCGACGCGTTGCTGGCCATCAGCGCGGGCTTTGGCAAACACAGCCGCGCGCAGTGGCTGGCGCTGACGCGGCCACAACTCAAGCCCGACGGCGCCGGTTTCAAGCCGCACTACGACCCGGCCATCGCCGTGCCCTTCAAGCTGATCACGCCCGATCTGGCCAAGGCCGGCGAGGCCGCGCTGTGGGCCGGTTATGACCGCGTGCACTGCCCGACGCTGTTGATCCGCGGCGCCGAATCTGACCTGCTGTCCGCAGCCACCGCCCAGGCCATGACCGAGCGTGGCCCCAGGGCCCGGCTGGTCACGCTGCCCGAGGTTGGCCATGCGCCAACGCTGGTGCAAGCTGTGCAGGTCAGCCTGGTGCGGGAGTTTCTGCTCGCGCCATGAAGACCCTGGCATCGGCCGCACCGCTGGAGACGGCGCCCATCGTGCTGCTGACCGACGGCAGCGGCGCGCCGCTGACCGCTGGCCTTGTCAACACCGACGCTGCACTGCTTGAACTGCAGCGTGCGCGGGCCTTTGCCGAGCCGCTGCTGATTGGCCGCCAGCTCGATACCGGCGAGGACGCGCTGGGCCATGCCGACGGCGTGGCGGCCATC
>JBBQJN010000154.1:0-9249 GCA_038325945.1 Burkholderiales bacterium
CTGCGAATCGACCGCAGCGGTCCATTTCTCACCGTCTTTTTGCCCCATAGCTGGGCTATGGGGCTGCAAATCCGGCAAGAACTGTCCTCGCTGGGGCCGATTCTCGCTATCGACGCCCCAAGTCCGACAGGCTCCTAGGAGCCTGTCGGGCTCGGGGAGCGTCGGCTGCAAATCGACCGCAGCGGTCCATTTCTCACCGTCTTTTTGCCCCATAGCTGGGCTATGGGGCTGCAAATCCGGCAAGAACTGTCCTCGCTGGGGCCGATTCTCGCTATCGACGCCCCAAGTCCGACAGGCTCCTAGCGCATGGCGGTTGCGCAGGCTGTGCAGCAGTTCGCTGACGAAGGGATCGGCGCCAGCGTTGGCAGCGGGCTCGCGGAGTGCGGCCAAGGTAGCGGCCAGCCGCGAGCGGATGCGCTCGCGCAGTTCGGCGGTGGCGGCGTTGGTGAAGGTGACGACCAGGATCTGCTGCACGCTGAGCCGGCGCTCAAGCAGCAGCCGCAGGTAGAGGCCGCAGATGTTCCAGGTCTTGCCAGTGCCGGCCGAGGCTTCGACCAGTTGCATGCCGGCCAGCGCGCAGCCGAAAACATCGAGCGGGCTGGCCAGGGTGCTGGCGTCAGCTGGCGTGCGCAGGTCTTGCCCCGGTGGGTGATCGGGCGCGGTCAATTCGAGCCCTCGTCCCATGCTTCCAAGTGGTCGAGCAAGGGCTCCAGCACCGCCGCCGAGACGCGCTCGAAGCGCGCCAGGCCAGCGCCCATGGGATCGGGCAGGCCGCGCAGCACCAGCCGGTGGGCGGCATCGGCCTGTTCTGCCCAGGGGGTGCGTTGGCTCGGTGTCCAGGCTGCCCTGGCCCGGCTGAGGCTGCGCTGCCCAGTGGCCCAGGCCCAGGCGGTCTTGGGGAAGAAATACAGCGGCTCGCTCAGACCCTGGGCATAAAGCTCAAGCAGCGTCTGCAACTGCGCCGGCGCATCGTCGCAGGGCCGGAAGCCAAAGCCGCCATGGCGGCCCAGCCAGCAGGTGCGGCCGGCCACACCGGCCGGCGCGCAAGCACACAGCGCCAGGTGGGCGATCCAGGCGGCGATGTGGTCGGCGGCGCGCGCCTCGTCATAGCGGTGCAGCAACAGGCCGTTGGCGCGCAGGCCCGGCAGCGAGACCTGAAGTTGCCAGGTCTCGCCGGCCACCTGCAGCGCCAGCGTGGCGACATGCGGGCTCAGCAGGGGCTGTTGTGTCAGCAGGGCCAGCCGGCCGGCATGACTGCGCAGCAGCGGGAGCTCGGCCTGCAGCGACACCCGCCCCAGCGTGCCCGCAGGCAGCTCGATGCCAGCATCGGCCAGTGCCAACAGGCGCTGATCGTCGGCACCTGCGATCAACGCGGGCAGCAAGCGCCGGGCCAGCGCGGCGCGCGATCTGCCGTCGGGCAAAAAGGGCTCGTCGTCGTCGAGCATGTCCTCGGCCTGGCGCAATTGCAGGCCCAGCCGCTGACGCAGCAGCGCGCGCGCGGGGTGACGGAAGAAGCGCTGCACTTGTGCCAGTTCGGGCTGCCGCCAGGCCGGCCCGGGTGGCGGCAATGGCTGGCCGAAAAACACCGGTTCGGCGCCCTGGCCGGCGGCGCTGTCTTGGTCCTCGTCGTCGGCTGCGCTGTCGTCCGATTGCGCGCTACCACCGGCACCACCGGCACCGCCGGCACCACCGGCATCGGCGCCAACGTCCGCCGCTTCTGCCAGCGCCGCAGTGGCGCGCGGCGCTGCCTGCAACAGGCCACGCGCCAGCGCTTGGGCATAGTCCTGGTGGTGGCTGCGGATGCGCGCATCATTGGCCGGATCGAACAGCGAGGGGTCGAAGGCCTGCAAGGGCTGGTCGATCACCAACTGGGCACGTGCCTGGGCCGGCGTGGCGGCCAGCGCCGGCTGCAGGTAGTCCAGCAGTTCAGCCACCAGCACCGAGGGCGGCAGCGCCGAGTTGTCGCGCACGCTGCGGCCGGTGGTGCTGATGTGCACCGTGTCCTGCGCCGCCAGCAACAGGTCGAGAAACAGGTTGCGTTCGTCCTGGCGGCGCTGGCGATCACCGGCCCGCGGCTGCAGCGCGATGAGGTCAAACTCGGCCGCCGGCGCGGCGCTGGGAAAGGCGCCGTCGTTGAGGCCGATCATGCAGATCACGCGGTAAGGCAGGCTGCGCAAGCTGGCCATCGCCGAAAAGCAGATGCGTCCGCCGGGCACGCCGCCCCGCGCCGGCTCGTCCAGCGCGGCGCTCAGCGCCTGGCGCAGCAGGTCCAGCGGCAAGGGCTCAAGCAGATCGGCGCGCTGCCACTGTTCAGTCAGCTGGCCCAGCGCAGCGCGCAGCGCAGCGGCATCGGCCAGCTCGGCGCTATCGGGCAGTAAAAAGCGTTCGATCAACTGCGGCAGCAGCGCCGCCCAACGTGACGGCGCCAGTGGCTGCGCCACCTCAGCCTGAAGCTGGCGCAGGCCGTTCGAGAAACGCCACAGAGCACCCAGCGCCAGTGCCGACAGGCCTTCAGCCGCGCCGGCCGCCAGCTTGTGGTTAAAGGGCTCTGCGCAGTCGGCCGGCAGGGCATAGCCCAGCATCAAACGTTCCAGCGCGTCGGCCAGGCTGTGCCGGGCGACCGCTGGCAGCCCGAGTGCGGCGCGGTGCTCGGCGTCCAGGCCCCAGTGCAGGCCGGCCTGCAGCAGCCAGCGGTGGATCTGGTCCAGGCTGTTGCGATCGAGGCCAAACCGCCGCGCCACCACGGGCTGCTGCAACAGCTCGAACAAATCGCTGGCGCTGCAGCGCGAGCCGGCCAGCGCCAGCAATGCGAGCAAGGCCCGCGCCGACGCATTGGCCGTGCTGACTGCCTGCCCCGTCAGGCTGTAGGGCAGGGCGCGCTCGGGCGGCGCGGTGCCGAAGACGGCGTGGATCAGCGGCGCGGCGGCCTCCAGATCGGGCGTGACGACCAGGATCTCGGCGGGCGCGGGCCGCTGCGCCGGATCGGCATGCGCCATCATCGCCAGCAGCCGGTCTTGC
The DNA here is from genome assembly GCA_038325945.1 of Burkholderiales bacterium. Lineage (GTDB taxonomy): Bacteria > Pseudomonadota > Gammaproteobacteria > Burkholderiales > Burkholderiaceae_C > Pseudaquabacterium. The sequence continues at coordinate 3,019 of JBBQJN010000154.1, forward strand.
AGCACCTCGAGCTCGCGGGTCAGTGAGTGGCAGACATGCACTTCGATGCTGCGGTCGGCCGGCCGCAGCGGCACCGAGCCCGGCGCCAGGTCTTGCAGCTGCAGGATCGAGTTGTGCAGCCGCGCCAGCAGATGGTCCGCCGGATGCGGCTGGTACAAGCCCTCGTCGAGCACACCGTCACCACAGGCATCGACCAGGCCGCTGAGCTGGGCCTGGGTTTGCTGGCCCCAGGCCGCCAGCAGGCGGTGGCCGGTCTCGTGGTGCTCGGCGCGGCCGGCCGCAGCCAGGCGGGCCAGGCGGCGGCGGTCAACCACCTCGAACCAATAAGCCTCGCAGGGATTGATGGCATAGATGTGCAGATCGATCCAGCGGCCCAGCTGGTGCAACAGCGCCAGGTAGGCCGGCGCGATGGTGGGCAGGCAGAACAGATGGGCTGTTGCGGGCAGGCCGAGCGCCTGCAGGCTGCGGCAGTGTTTGTCGTCAGCGCCCAGCTCGGCCAACTGGGCCAGCTGGGCCAGCTGGGCCAGCTGGGCGGCCAACTCATGCGTGGCGGTGGGGTCAACGCGGCTGTGGGTGGCCTGCAACTCGGCGCGCAAGCGCCGCCACAGCGCGGCCTGCCAACCTTCGTCCGCCGTGCTGCCGGGTGGCAGTGCGGTTTGGCCTACGTTCCAGCGCGCCAGCCAATCGGGCCGGTAGCTGATGTACTGGTCGATCAACGCGGCACAGCGCTGCGCCAGCTCGAAGCGCGTTACCGCATCGGCCTGGCCCAGGTAGCGCGCCAGCCGCGGATGCTGCGCCACCCAGTCGGCATCGCCCAGCACGCTGTAGATGCGCCAGGCCAGCAGCGCCGGCTGCCAGGGCGCGTCGGCGCCGGCAGCGATTGGCGCGGGCACCTGCCCGCTGCCGGCCGCCAGCACCAGGCCGGCTTGCTGCCACAGCCACTGCGCCAGATACGAGAAACGCAGGTTGGCGCAGACCCCTTGCTGCTGCGCCAGCCGCAGGCTGATGGCGCGCCGTACGGCCACGCTGGGCACGATCACCTCGTCGGCGTTGAAAGGCGACGCGCTGGGCAATTGCAGGGCGTCGATCAACAGAGCGGCCAGGTCTTGCTGGCGGTTGGCGAAGTGCAGGGTCAGCATGATGGGCAGCGCCGATTGTGGCGCTTGCGCATGGGCTTGCGGCTGGCAAGTTCTGGCCCTGCTTGCGGCCCTGCTTGCGGCCCTGCTTGCGGCCCTGCGTGAGGCCCTGGCTGAGGCCCTCGCTGGCGGCGCCGTCAGCCCGCTTTCAAGACCGCTCATGGCCTTGAGCAACAGGGCGGCCCGCCGCCAGGCAAGGACGACGGCGAGCGCCGCTACAACCAGCCGATGCAGTTGGCCGCGCCGCAGCGGCACTTCAGCGTGCCTTCGTGGTGGGTTTCGCCGTAGTTGATGGTGATTTCCTCGCCGGGAGCGATGGCGCGCAGCGCATAGAACTCAACCCGTCCGCCCTGGATCGACAGCCTGGCATTCGGTGTGCAGGCATGGTTGGTGAAGCGCATCGGATCCTCGCTCTGCGAGGCGTCGATGGCTTTGCGCTCGGAGATCTCGACGATCATGATGCGCGCCTGGCCTTCGGCGCGGCGCCGCGCTTCGGCCACGCTGATGGTCTCGCCGCGGATTTCGCCGATCTTGCGGTGCGGCGGAATGTCCTCGGCAGCAAAGGCGCCAAAGCCGTCGATGCCGCTCTTGTGCACCGCCACCTCATACTTCTGGTAGCTGGGTCGAGGGATCGGGCTCATGAGGGCGTGATGGATCGGGATGGAGGTCGATCATACGAAGGGTGTTTCGCCACAGCCGCCACACACGTCACACACGCCACACACGTCACACACGCCACACACGCCACACACGCCACACACGCCACACACGCCACATACGCCACACGCCGCCACACGCCGCCACACGCCGCCACACGCCGCCACACACCCCAAGCACCTGATCGCCACGAAACAAGGGCACGGCTGCTTGCGCGCCGTGCCCTGTCGGAGTGCAGCCCAGCGCCTGACTGCGGCGCCGGGGCAAGCCGCTCAAGTCAGCTTGAGCGGCTCCTCGGTATCGGTCACCGGGGGCGTGACGCCCTCGAGTGACAGGCCTTCACCGCTGTCAGTCGTGGCCAACGAGCCGACAAACTGGGTGTAGCTCTGCGGTGAACTCAGCGCGCTGGCCGGCACCTTGGTGGGGTCGATGATGGTGTTGTCGTAGCCACCATCGCTGCCACCGCAACCGCTGAGTGCCAGCGCGGCCACCGCGCCAACGATCCATGTCATGCGTGTCATCGTCATCTCCTTGATGTGGAACTTAGCGGCTGCCCGGGATCGGGTTGTTCAGGTAGGGGAAGCCCGACAGCAGCGGCACCACCGCCTGGTCAACCGCGTCATGCAACTTGAACGCGGTGGCGCCCAATGGCACGGCCGACGGCTTGCAGGCGGCGCCAAAGCCCAGCGCATCGGTGTCACCGTTGGCCATGCACAGGCCACCCATCACCGCCACCAGCGAGATGTCGACCACGTCGTCCTTGGGCCGGCGGCCGTTGGGGAAACCGGCGAAGTCGGTGCCGCCGCTGAGCAGGCTGCCGACGATGCCCAGGCGGTTCTGCTCAGCAAAGGCCACCGGGGCGATGCCGGTGTTCAGCCGCAGCATCTCCGAGCCGACTACGTTCTTGGGCTGGTTGACGTTCTTGATGCCGGTGAGAAAAGTGGTCACCAGGTCGTTGCGCGGGAAGTTGGTGGGCGCTGTGCCGGGCAGGGCCAGCGCGATCTCCAGCAGCGCCGGCAGGGTGGGGTTGGTCACATAGTCGATGAACTGGCCGTCGTCCTTGGGCTTGCTGGCATTGAACTTGTCCTTGTCCTTGAGGCCAATCACCACCTCATTGACCAGGGGCATGCCCAGGCGTGAAACCTGTACCCAGGCGCCGCCGGGCTTTTCGCTGGCCTGGTGGCCGGAGGCTGGCGAAGGATTCAACAGCCGCGCCTGGCGCAGGCTGGCCGTGGTCCAGCCGCCGATCACGTCGTCGCCGTTGGTCAGGCAGGATTTGTGAACCTCAAGCGCCAGGGTGGTGACGTTCTTGTCGCCGAGGGTGTTGGGCGCGGCGTTGATCTTGCTGGGGTCGGTGATCACGGCCACTGGCGCATTCACCAGATCAAAGATGGTGCCCAGGTTGACCGCAAACGGGTCTTGGCGCTGGCCGACAAACAGTTTGACCGGCATCGCGCAGCCCGGCAGGTTGGCGCTGTAGATGTGCTTGGCGGCATAGGCCGGGTAGTTGGGGAGGGTCTTGACGCCGATGTTGTCCACCGGCTTGTCGAAGGTGGTGCTGCCGCCGCTGGCATTGCTCAGCATCTCGGCCTTGCCGCTGCGGCGGTCGCCGCGCACCACGCTGACGGTGTAGCTCTCGGCGACTTGCAGGTTGCCGTCTTTCACGTTGCTCACCTGGCCGGCCTGGATCAACGGAATGCCGACCTGCTTGCCGCCGATGTTGAGGCTGACGCCGGCGCCGTTGTTGGCCAGTTTGTTCTGGAAGCGGAACTGGAAGGTGATGTCTTCCTTGGCGTCACCGTTGTTGTCGACATGGATCTCGTAGAGCGCGTTGGGATCGAGCGCAAAGTAGTTCGGGCCGCCGTAGGCATCCTGCAGCGGCAGGTAGTTGGCGATCAGCGTGACGTAGTCAGCGCGGTTGGCCTCGTAGCTGCGGAACAGGTAGAAATCGGTGCCGTCAACCTTGGGCGAGGTGGTGATGAACGGCGCCTCGCGGTGGCTGGAGGCCACTGCCAGGCCGAGGCCGGCGATCAGCAGACTGGCAACCAGCGGGGTCAGGCGGCGGCGGGAAAGGTGAGATGAGGTCATGGGTGTTTGCTCCTGTTGAGCCGGTATCGGCCGGCAACAGTCAACTACGCGGCCACTTCCGGATCGGATGCGACCTGGCTTCAACTCTGTTCGAGCGGCCGTCGGCATCGGGCGGCGACAAGGCTTTTCGGGCACGCCAGGCGGCTGGCGCCCAACACGGCCTCGCCGGCCTCGCGCATGCGCGGCTAGCACGACGTCAGCCGGGCCTGTTGCCAGGCCCGGCTGCGGCAAATCGTCAGGCAGAGCCAGGCCGCTGGTAGCGCCTGCTCAGGCGCTAGCCTAAAGCTGCAGCTTGCCCACCGAGACGATAGGCCCGGTGGGTGCGCCGGTGGGCGAACCACCGGCGGGCTCCAGGCTGACCGCAAACGCTGCCGTGCCCTTGAGCAGGTCGGCGCGGCGCAGCGTGGCGCCCTGGCTGTCGGACACCAGGCCCAGCGAGCGCGGTGCGCCAGACGGCGGCACGGCCCAAAGTTCAAAGGCCTGCGTGGCCAGCAGCGTGGGCGCGGCCACCGGTTTGAGCACGCCGGTGCGGCCGTCGGCATTGAGGCTCAGCACGAAGCTGGTCGGCACCACGCCTGCGCCGGCATCGGCATTGGCGGCCAGCACCACGATGATCGGCGGCGCCAGCGGCGCCGGGTTACTCAGCATCACGCCCAGGCCGACCACGCCGGCCAGCGCCATGCCGGACAGGCTTTGCCAGAGGCCGAGTTGCTGCCACCAGCGCTGCGGCGGGGCTTCGCGCTGGTCGGCAAACAGCCGTGATTGCAGTTTTGCCCAGACGGCCGGGCCAGGCTGCACCGGCGACGTGTGCTCCACCAGCGGCTGCAGTCGCGCCTGCCAACCGGCCACCGCCTCGCGCAGCACCGGGTGCGCCGGCAGCAGGGTTTCCAGGCGGCGGCGGGCCGGGCTGGCCAGCGTGCCCAACACATATTCGGCGGCCAGGCGATCGGCGAGCTCGGGGCGGCTGTAGTCCATGTCAGGTCACCTGCGGGCTGCGTTCCAGGCAGCCCTTCAATGCGATGAGGCCGCGCCGCACCCAGCTTTTGACGGTGCCCAGCGGCTGAATCAGGTGTTCGGCCACCTCGGCATAGGACAGGCCCTGGTAGAAGGCCAGCGCCACGGCCTGGCTCTGCTCGCCCGACAGCAAGCCCAGGCAACGGCGCAGCGCCAGCACCTCGTCGGCCTGTTCACGGCGCTGGTCGGGGCCGGGATCCTGGCTGGCGAAATCTTGCAGCAGGTCGCGGTCGTCGTGCTCGTCGTCACCGTAAACGGTGGTGCTGACCGTCCTGGGTTGGGCCTGGCGCCGCCGCAGGCTGTCGATCGCCGCGTTGCGGGCGATGCTGCCCAGCCAGGTGGCGGGCTGGCTGAGGCGGCCTTCGAAGCTGCCGGCCGACTTCCAGACCTTGACGTAGACGTCCTGCAGCACTTCCTCGGCAGCATTGCGGTTGCGCTCGACGCGCAGGATCTGGCCCAGCAGCCGCGGGGCGGTGCGCTGGTACAGGCGCGCAAAGGCTGCGCGGTCGCCCAGCGCCACCCGGGCCAGCAGGTCGGCCAGCTCGATCGAGGTGGGGTTGGGGGTTGCGGTCATGTGGTGCGGCTGGCGGCGATGCAGTGGCGCATTGTGGCGGCGTTGGCAGCTGGCTGCAGTGCAAAGGCGATGCAAACTGTCATGCTGGGCTCTACGCGGCTGCCGTCGTAAAGGATGCAGAGGTGGCGCACAGGCCACCGTGGCTCAATGGCCGGCACGGCCCTCGGCCCGCCAGGCCAACAACCCCAGCAACACGCCCAGCAGCGCGGCGCCGATGCTCACCCAGCCTGCCGAGCCCCATTGGCCGCTGGCGACCACCACGGCTGCCATCAGCGGCGTGCCGATGAACTGACCCAACGGCGAGCCCTGCAGCGCGCCGATCTGCTGCGGCCTGCGCGCCAGCACGGCCGGCCAGTGAACCGGCGGCGTTGCTGGGGTGGGCGGCGCCGCCAACGCAGGCGGGCTGGGCAGCGCCGCCGACGCAGGCGCTGGGCCGGCCGCAGGCGTCATGCCGTCAAATCCCCACCAGCTCAGAGGCTGAGAGGCAATCGGATGCACCCGCACCGGGGTGGCCAAGGGCCCTGAGCAAGGCGCGGCGCGCAGCCCGGACTCACGTCCGGGCAAGCGATGCAACGCCGCGCAGGGCCCTTGGGTACCCCGGCCCTTCGGGTAAGGGTGCATCCGATTGCCTCTCAGCCTCTCAGTCCGTGCCGCGCGAAAGCGCTGGGCCCGACGTCAGCATGCCGGGGCTGGCCGTGGGGAGCTACGCCATGGACCTGCGCCGGCTGGGTGGAGTATTTCCGGCCTGACCTGGTTAACACC
>JBBQJN010000155.1:0-9142 GCA_038325945.1 Burkholderiales bacterium
CAGTTCCTGTTGCAGCAGGCGGCTGTTCTCATCGATGCGATCCGCCGGCCAATAGGGGTAGGGCGGCAGCTTGCCGATCAGATCGTGCTCGGTGAACCCGGTCATGGCGCAAAAGGCGGGGTTGACATAGCTGACGCGGCCTTCGATGTCCATCGCCCGCATGCCGGTGAGCATCGAGTTCTCCATCGCGCGGCGGAAGTTGGTCTCCTGTATCAGTGCGCCCTGGATCTGGGTGCGGCGGCGCACATGGCGCCAGGTACCCAGCAGCATCCACAAGGTGAGCACCGACAGCGCCACCACCATCCAGAACAAGGTGTTGCCGATCAGGCCCACCGAGGTGCGGTAGCCGCTGCCGCGCAGCGCCAGGCCGTTGGCGGCCGGCGCCAGTGGCACATCGTGCAGGATCGATGGCCGCCGCAGCTCGCCGCCGGGCATCGCCGTCACGCTGCTGGCGATGGTGTGCTCGCGCTCGTCGATCACGGCCACCGCGTGCCGTCGTGTCACGTCGGCGGGCACAAAGTGGCGCATCAGTACGTCAACCGAATAGTCGGCCACCAGCGCGCCGGCAAACTTGCCACGGTGCAGCATCGGCACATGGACCTGGAACACCATCGCCCCTTGCGTATCCTTGAAAACACGCGAGTAGATGGGTTGGCGCAGATCGCGCGAGGTGACGAAGGCCCAGTCCGACTCGCCGCGGCTGGCTGCTGGCGGCTGACGTCTGGCCGTTACTGGCGTGCCGCCGTTTTCGCGCTCGGGCTGCGCCAGGTGCAGGCCCAGCAGTTCGCGCTCGGCGCCCAGCCAGACGAAGCGGGTGATCTCGGGCCGGTCATTGACAAAGGTGGCGGCCTGCGAGTTGAAGTCGCTGGCTACCAGCTCGCGCGTCACGAACTCGCGCGCCATGCGCACCAGCTGCTCCTGGTTCTCGATCAGCCGCAGGCGGATCTGCTGCTGGGCGATCTCGGTATCGCGCTTGACCGACTCGGTCTCACGCTCAAGTTCCTCATTGCGCAGGTACCAGAAGGCCGAAATGATGGCAGCCAGGAACAACAACACCGACAGCAGCGGCCCGAGGGTGGCAAATCGATCTTGCCGAGAGGGTGACTGCCGCCGCCACCAGCGGCCCAGCAGGCGGCGCTTGGCCGAGGATGGCCGGTAGGGCGCAGGGTTGGGTGTCGTGGGCCGCATTGGCGCGATTATCGGGACTTGTTACGGCCTGCCGTTGGCCGACAGCATCATCGCGCCTCGACAGAGAATTCCGTATTATGAAATCACTTCGCGCTATTTGAAATTCACGTGCGTTTGTGCCACACTGCGACGCGCTATAACCCCTCATCGACCATTGAACCACGCCGGAACAAGGAGACAACCGATGTCTGCATCCCACAAGCACGCTGCCGCTCACGCCGCCCTCGACCCACTCGATCCCCATGACATCGATGCCCAGGAAACCCGGGAGTGGCTGGACGCGCTGGACGCGGTCATCAGCGCCGAAGGCCCGGAGCGCGCGCATTTTCTGCTGGAGAAACTGATCGAAGAGGCCCGGTTCAATGGCATTGATCGCCCGTTCTCGGCCGCCACGCCCTATGTCAATACGATCGAGGCGGTGGACGAGGAGCGCAGCCCGGGCAACCTGGAACTCGAAGGCCGCCTGCGCGCTTACATGCGCTGGAACGCGATGGCGCTGGTGGTCAAGGCCAACAAGCACGAGCCGCCAGACGGCGGCGACCTCGGCGGCCACATCAGCTCGTTCCAATCGATGGCGCACATGTTTGCCGCCGGCTTCAATCACTTCTGGCATGCCGATGACAGCGCCACTGGCGGCAGCCATGGCGGTGACCTGCTCTACATGCAAGGCCACAGCGCGCCGGGTGTCTACGCCCGCGCCTTCATGGAAGGCCGGCTGAGCGAAGAGCAGTTGCTGAACTTCCGCCAAGAGGTCGACGGCAAGGGTTTGTCGAGCTACCCGCACCCCAAGCTGATGCCCGGCTTCTGGCAGTTCCCCACGGTGTCGATGGGCCTGGGCCCGATCATGGCGATTTACCAGGCGCGCTTCCTGAAGTACCTGCATGCCCGTGGCATCGCAGACACCTCCAAACGCAAGGTCTGGGTGTTCTGTGGCGATGGCGAGATGGACGAGCCCGAGAGCCTGGGCGCGATCGGCCTGGCCGCGCGCGAAAACCTCGACAACCTGATCTTTGTCATCAACTGCAACCTGCAGCGGCTGGACGGCCCAGTGCGCGGCAACGGCAAGATCGTGCAAGAGCTCGAGGGCGAGTTCCGCGGCTCGGGCTGGAACGTCGTCAAGCTGCTGTGGGGCAAGCAGTGGGACGAGCTGCTGGCGCGCGACAAGGACGGCGTGTTGCGCAAGATCATGATGGACACGCTGGACGGCGACTACCAGGCCTTCAAGGCCAACGACGGTGCCTTTGTGCGCAAGAACTTCTTCGGCCGGGATCCGCGCACGCTGGAGATGGTGGCCAAGATGAGCGACGACGAGATCTGGAACCTGCGTCGCGGCGGCCATGACGCCGGCAAGGTCTATGCCGCTTTCCACGCCGCCAACAGCCACAAGGGCCAGCCCACGCTGCTGCTGGTGAAGACGGTCAAGGGCTACGGCATGGGCCGCGCCGGCGAGGGCAAGAACACCGCCCACCAGACCAAGAAACTCAACGACGACGACATCCGTTACTTCCGCGACCGTTTCAACATCCCGATCCCCGACAGCGAACTGCCGAAGATCCCGTTCTACAAGCCGGCCGACGACACGCCGGAGATGAAGTACCTGCACGAGCGCCGCAAGGCACTGGGCGGCTACCTGCCGCAGCGCCGCACCAAGAGCGACGAGCAGTTCGCCGTGCCCTCGCTGGAAACTTTCAAGACCGTGCTTGACGCCACGCCCGCCGGCCGTGAGATCAGCACCACCCAGGCCTATGTGCGCTTCCTCACCCAGTTGCTGCGCGACAAGGTGCTGGGCCCGCGTGTTGTGCCGATCCTGGTTGACGAGGCGCGCACCTTCGGCATGGAGGGCCTGTTCCGCCAGATCGGCATCTACAACCCCGAGGGCCAGAAGTACACGCCGGTCGACAAGGATCAGGTGATGTACTACCGCGAGGCGGTGGACGGCCAGATCCTGCAAGAAGGCATCAACGAAGCTGGCGGCATGTGCAGTTGGATCGCTGCGGCCACCAGCTACAGCACCAACAACCGCATCATGGTGCCGTTCTACGTCTACTACTCGATGTTTGGCTTCCAGCGCATCGGCGATCTGGCCTGGGCGGCCGGCGACATGCAGGCGCGCGGCTTCCTGCTGGGCGGCACCTCGGGGCGCACCACGCTCAACGGCGAGGGCCTGCAGCATGAGGACGGCCACAGCCACATCCTGGCCGGCACGATTCCCAACTGCGTCAGCTATGACCCGACCTATGCCCACGAGGTTGCGGTGATCCTGCACCATGGCCTCAAGCGCATGGTCGAGCAGCAGGAGAACGTGTACTACTACATCACCCTGCTCAACGAGAACTACCCGATGCCCGGCCTGACCCAAGGCACCGAGGAGCAGATCATCAAGGGCATGTATTTGCTGCTGGATGCCAATACCAATACCAATACCAATACCAAGAAGAAGCAGCCACAAGTCAACCTGCTGGGCTCGGGCACCATCCTGCGCGAGTCGATCGCTGCCAAAGAGTTGCTTGAGGCCGACTGGGGCATCGCCGCCAAGGTCTGGAGTTGCCCCAGCTTCAACGAGCTGGCGCGCGACGGCCAGGACGCCGAGCGCTGGAACCTGTTGCACCCAACCGAGACACAGCATGTGCCCTTTGTTGCCCAACAGCTGGCCGCACACGACGGCCCGGTGATCTGCTCCACTGACTACATCAAGGTATTTGGCGAGCAGATCCGTGCCTACATGCCGCGCGATGAGCAAGGCCGCAGCCGCAGCTTCAAGGTGCTGGGCACCGACGGTTTTGGCCGCAGCGACTTCCGCAGCAAGCTGCGTGAGCATTTCGAGATCAACCGCCACTACATCGTGGTCGCCGCGCTGAAGACCTTGGCCGACGACGGTGCGGTGCCGCTGGCCAAGGTGGCCGAGGCGATCAAGAAGTACGCGTTGAACGTCGACAAGATCAACCCCCTGTACGCGTAAGCGGACAACGGGGTTGATCTTTCGGCGAAGGCTCATACCGCACCAGCGATGTGAGCCGAAGCTACAAGATCCGGCCCCAAGACGGAGACAAGCAATGGCATTGGTAGAAGTCAAGGTCCCGGACATCGGCGACTTCAAGGACGTGGCGGTGATCGAGCTGATGGTGGCGGTGGGTGACACCGTGGCCGTCGATCAGAGCCTGATCACGGTGGAAAGCGATAAGGCCTCGATGGAGATTCCGTCGTCGCATGCCGGCGTGGTCAAGGAGATCAAGGTTGCCATCGGCGACCAGATCAACGAGGGCACGCTGCTGCTGATGCTGGAAGCTGCGGGCGCGGCTGCTGCGGCACCAGCGGCGGCAGCGGCTGCGGCTGCACCCGCGGCAGCCAAGGCTGCGGCTCCGGCGGCTGCGGCTGCGCCAGCGCCTGCCGCCGCCAGCACCGGCCTGATCGAGGTCTTGGTGCCCGACATCGGCGACTTCGACGAAGTGGCGGTGATCGAGGTGATGGTCAAGGTTGGCGATGTGGTCAAGGTCGAACAGAGCCTGATCACGGTGGAGAGCGACAAGGCCTCGATGGAGATTCCGTCCAGCCATGCCGGCGTGGTCAAGGAGATCAAGGTTCAGCTCGGCGACAAGGTGGCGATGGGCTCGCTGGTGATGGTGATCGAGGGTACGCTGGCCACTGCGCCAGCCGCTGCCGCCGCACCTGCACCGGCGCCGGTGCCCGCTGCTACCGCTGCGCCTGCTGCTGCGGCCGCAGCGCCCGCAGTGGCTGCCGCCGCAGCCCCGGCCGCTGTGCCCGCCCACGATCCCAGCGCACCCAAGTCAGCGCTGCCGCATGCCTCACCGTCGATCCGCCGCATGGCGCGTGAGCTTGGCGTGCCGCTGGCCGAAGTGGCCGGCAGCGGGCCCAAGGGCCGCATCGTCCAGTCCGACCTGCAGGGCTTTGTCAAGGGCGTGATGGCCGGCGCGGTGCAAACTGCAGCGCAAAAGGCCAAGGCGCCTGCTGCGGGTGCCGGCGGTGGCGGCGAGGCCTTCCCCGGCCTGCTGCCCTGGCCCAAGGTGGATTTCGCCAAGTTCGGCGCCATCGAGCGCAAGGACTTGTCGCGCATCCAGAAGATCAGCGGCGCCAACCTGCACCGCAACTGGGTGGTGATTCCCCACGTCACCAACCACGACGACGCCGACATCACCGAGCTCGAAGCCTTCCGCGTTCAGCTCAACAAGGAGAACGAGAAAGCCGGCATCAAGGTGACGATGCTGGCCTTCATGATCAAGGCCGCTGTGGCGGCGCTGAAGAAGTTTCCGCAGTTCAACAGCTCGCTCGACGGTGAGCAGCTGGTGCTGAAGAACTACTTCCACATCGGCTTTGCTGCCGACACCCCTGCCGGCCTGATGGTGCCGGTGATCAAGGACGCCGACAAGAAGGGCATCTTCCAGATCGGCACCGAGATGGGCGAGCTGGCCAAGAAAGCACGTGACGGCAAGCTCGGCCCGGCCGACATGAGCGGCGGCTGCTTCTCGATCAGCAGCCTGGGCGGCATCGGTGGGCGCTACTTCACGCCGATCATCAACGCACCCGAGGTGGCGATCATGGGCGTGTGCAAGAGCAGCATCGAGCCGCGCTGGGACGGCAAGCAGTTTGCGCCGCGCTTGATCCTGCCGCTGTCACTGAGCTGGGACCACCGCGTCATAGACGGCGCGGCCGCCGCACGCTTCAACGTCTACTTCGCCAGCCTGCTGACCGACTTCCGGCGCATCGTGCTGTGATGGTGGCTCAGAAGCTTCAAACGATAGGGAGTCAAGCATGGCGTTGATCGAAGTGGTGGTGCCCGATATCGGGGACTTCAAGGACGTGGCGGTGATCGAGATCCTGGTCAAGCCGGGTGACACGGTGGCCGTTGAGCAGAGCCTGTTGACGGTGGAGAGCGACAAGGCCTCGATGGAGATCCCTTGCAGCCACGCAGGTGTGGTCAAGGAACTCAAGTTGGCGCTGGGCGACCAGGTCAACCAGGGCTCATTGATCCTGACACTCGAGGCTGCGGCCGGCGCAGCGCCAGCAGCGCCCGCAGCCGCGCCGGCCCCCGCTGCAGCAGCGGCCGCTCCGGCGGTCGCGTCGGCACCGGCACCAGCAACTGCGGCGCCGGCCCCCGCCGCCGCCAGCTACTCCGGCGCTGCCGACCTGGAGTGCGACCTGCTGGTGCTCGGCGCTGGCCCCGGCGGCTATTCGGCCGCCTTCCGCGGCGCCGACCTGGGCCTGAAGACAGTGATCGTCGAGCGCTACGCCACGCTGGGCGGCGTCTGCCTGAACGTGGGCTGTATCCCTAGCAAGGCGCTGCTGCATGTGGCCGCGGTGATGGACGAGGTCAAGCACTTTGCCGATCTGGGCGTCACTTTTGCCGAGCCGGCGGTCGACCTGCCCAAGCTGCTGGGCCACAAGAACAAGGTGGTGGCCAAGCTCACCGGCGGCCTGGCGGCGATGGCCAAGATGCGCAAGGTTACCGTGGTGCGTGGTTACGGCCGCTTTGCCGATCCGCACCATGTCACGGTCGAAGAAACCAGCGGCGAGGCCCAGGCGCCCACCGGCAAGACCCAGACGATCAAGTTCAAACAGTGCATCATCGCCGCCGGCTCTCAGGCGGTGCGGCTGCCGTTCTTGCCGGATGACCCGCGCATCGTCGACTCCACCGGCGCGCTGGAGCTGCGCCAGACGCCGAAGAAGATGCTGGTCATCGGCGGCGGCATCATCGGCCTGGAGATGGGCACGGTGTACTCCACGCTGGGCGCCCGCCTCGACGTGGTGGAGATGCTCGACAGCCTGATGCAAGGCGCCGACCGCGACCTGGTCAAGATCTGGCAGAAACTGAACGCGCCGCGCTTCGACAACATCATGCTCAAGACCAAGACGGTGGGTGCCATCGCCGAGGCCGACGGCATCCGCGTGCAGTTCGAAGGCCTGGACGGCAAGCAGAGCGAGGGTCTCTACGACCTGGTGCTGCAGGCCGTGGGCCGCACGCCCAATGGCAAGAAGATCGCGGCCGACAAGGCCGGCGTGGTCGTCGGTGAGCGCGGCTTCATTCCGGTGGACGTGCAGATGCGCACCAACGTGGCGCACATCTTCGCCATCGGCGATGTGGTGGGACAGCCGATGCTGGCGCACAAGGCGGTGCACGAGGCCCATGTGGCCGCCGAGGTGGCTGCCGGTGAAGTGCTTGACGACGCAAGCTTGCGTCGGGCCCAGTTCGACGCGCGCGTCATCCCCAGCGTGGCCTATACCGATCCCGAGGTGGCCTGGGTGGGCCTCACCGAAGATGAAGCCAAGGCGCGTGGCATCAAGGTCAAGAAAGGCTTGTTTCCCTGGACGGCTTCTGGCCGGGCGATTGCCAATGGCCGCGACGAAGGCGTCACCAAACTGTTGTTTGACGACAGCCCCGAGGCCCATGGCCACGGCAAGATCCTGGGTGGCGGCATCGTCGGCACCCATGCCGGCGACATGATCGGCGAGGTGGCGCTGGCCATCGAGATGGGCGCCGACATGGTTGACATCGGCAAGACCATCCATCCGCACCCGACGCTGGGCGAGAGCATCGGCATGGCCGCCGAGGTGGCGCACGGCAGTTGCACTGACCTGCCGCCGGTTAAGCGCTGAATCCAGGTTCGCGCCGATGCGGCGCCAAGCGCCAGGCCCTTGAGCATGCTGTGCTCAAGGGCCTTTTTGCTGCCAGCGCTGCCCGCTCAAGTTGAGGGCACGGCGGCCGACAACCAAGGATAACGACGTCGGCACGGCCGACGCTGCTGACTGGGCGCCTTGCCCGGCTGCGCTGCCCGGATCGAGTTGCCATGCCCCTGCCCACACTGCCGATTGCCAAGGCGCCGCGACGCCGGTCAGGTAGGTTTGAACTCGGTTTGGTGCTGGGCCTGGCCTTGCTCGGCCTGGCGTTGCTGGGCCTGGCCATCTGGCAGGGTTCGGGCACCTTGGCGCTGGCCGTGGTGCTGGCACTGAACGGAGTGGCCTGCGGCGTGCTCTTGACACGCTGGCGGCTGCGCGCTGAGTTGCACCAGCTGCTGGGTGATCACCCGGCGGCCGGCGGCCTGCGCGCTGGCGAACTGGCAGCAACGGCCGCCGCCGACGGCCCACCGCTGCTGGCACCGGTGGCCGAGACCCTGCAAGGGTTGCTGCGGCGCCAGCAAGCGCTGTTCGACGCCCAGGCCGAGCAGCTTGAGCTGCTGCGCCGCCAGGCCCACAGCGATGCGCTGACCGGCCTGTTCAACCGTCGCCACTTCAGCGCGCTGCTCGACGGCCTGCTGTGCGGTGACGAGCAGCCGATCAACGTCGGCCTGCTGCTGCTGCGGGTGCGCGACCTGCAAGGCCTGAACCAACGGCTGGGCCGCCTCGGCGCCGACAAGTTGCTGATCTCGCTGGCACAGTTGCTGCTGCCTTACACAGAACGCACTGCACGCTGCAGTGCCGGGCGCATCGATGGCAGCGACTTTGCCCTGCTGCTGCCGATCGGTGGCATGGCCGACGTGACCGCCGTCGCGCTGGCGCAGGCCTTGCTTCAACCCTTCGCCCGCATCGATGCGCTGGCTGGCGTGGACATCGGCGTGGTCGAACTCAGCTTGCCGACAAACGCCGCCCAAGCCCTGGCTCAGGCCGAAGCCGCGCTGGGCAGGTACGGGCCTGCCGCGCGCCTGCAGCTGCCGGCCGAGCGTCCGTCAGCCGACAGTGCGCCGTTTATGCTCGACGACGTTGGGCCGTCGGTCCGATCATCCTGGCAGCGCTGCATCGCCCATGCGCTGGTCAAGGGCCAGGTGGCGTTGGCCGCCTTCCCGGTGTGCACACCCGATGGCCGACAACTGCATCTTGACTGTCCGCTGCGTGTTCGTCTGCACGCAAAGGGGCCGCTGGAGACCGCAGCACGCTGGCTGCCGTTGGCCAGCCAAACCCGCATGTGCGGCGCGCTGGATGAACGCGCGGTGCAACTGGCGCTGGA
>JBBQJN010000156.1:0-9121 GCA_038325945.1 Burkholderiales bacterium
ATGTGGTGCGTGCGCACCTTGTCGCCTTTGTCGGGCGGATAGGGCAGGCGATGTGCCAGGTAGAGCACCGTGGCCACGGCTCAACCCAATGACCGGACGATATGCGGCCCCAGCCAGTTGGCCAGCGGCAGCGGCAGGCGCTGCCAGGCGGCGATCATCAACCGGTATTTGGGGTTGGTGGGGTTGTTCTGTGGCACCTCGCTGCGCTTGATCAGCAGGTACTGGTAGTGCAAGGGGTGTGGCTCGAAGCCCCACAGCCGCTTGAACTCATACGAGCCTGTGCCCTGCTTGCTGCGGCCGATGTCGAATCGGGTGCAGCCTGCGGTCTGCGCCCACTTCATGACTTCCCAGTACTTCAGGTCATTGGCGGCGGTGCCGCGCGCCTCGGGTGTTTCGCCGGCGTAGTAGGCCAGCACATCGCCGCGGTGGAAGAAGCACATGATCGACGAGATGCACTGGCCCTGGGCGTTGTCGATCGACAGGATGCGGCAGTCGCTGCCAAAGCCGGACTTCAACGCCTCGAAAAAACGCTTGGGCAAGGTGGGCGTGCCATGGTCACGGGCGTTGCGGGCAAACACCGGAAAGAAGCGATCCACCGTGTCGTCGGGCACCGCGCGCAGGCCCAGCTTGATCGCCTTACGCACCATGTTGCGGCGCTTCTGCGGAATCGCCAGCATGCGCTCATCCAGCACCGCAGGGATAGGCATGCGGAAATCGACATACAAGTCCACGGTGGGCCACGGCTGCTGCGGGCTGTCGTTGCGCATTTCGAGGTGCTCAGCGCCCAGGCGGTGGGCCAGCGCCTCGGCCTGCTGCTGCAGGGCGGCAGCGGCTTCAGCATCGGCGCTGGCCATGCCGGCCACCGAGGCGAAGGGCAGGCTGGTCACGGCATGGCCAAACAGCCAGCTGCGCACCTGAGCCAGCGGCAAGACGCCGACGATCTGGCCATCACGCTCGGCGAAGAAGTAGAAGGTGGCGTGGCCAAAGACTTGGTGGATCACGTCCTGCCAGGCCGCGCGGTGAAAGAAGCTGGCCACCGGGCTGGCCAAGACAAACGCATCCCAGCGCTCGGCTCCGGCCGCATCGCCGGGCTCCAGGCGGTGGATGCTCAGCACAGGCGCGCTTGTCAGCGGGCTGCGCCCGTCAGAAAGATACGATCCATCCGCCCCCAGCGGAAGTCGCCTAGCAGCCTGTCCACCCGCTGCTCCATGCGCCCAATGTTCACGTAGTGGCGGAAACGGGTCTTCAGGTTGATGCCAGGCACGCGCGGCTGGCCGGGATCAAACTCCCAGGGGTGGCAGTAGAAGATCGCCGGTTGGCGATCGACCTGGTTCACCCGGCCGATCATCCAGCGCGACAAGGCATAGGGCAGCAGCCTGAAGTAGCCACCGCCCGACGACGGCAGGTTGCGGCCGCGCATGCGCAGCGTGGTCACCGGGATCTCGATCAGGCCATCGGCTGCCGGGTGGGCAAAGCGCGGGGCATCGGGCATGCCGTAGTGGTCATGCTTGATGGGGTAGATGCTGGAGCTGTAGCGGTAGCCGGCTTCCTGCAGGCTGTCGAAGGCCCACAGGTTGCCGCTGCCGATCGAAAAACTCGGCGCGCGGTAGCCTTGCACCGCCACGCCGCCGATGTCTTCCAGCAGTTGCTTGGCGCGCACGATGTCTTCGCGGAAGGCGGCGTGGTCCAGATCACTGGCGCGCTGATGGCCGTAGCCATGGCTGGCCAGTTCATGGCCTTGCGCGACGATGCGGCGCACCAGTTGCGGGTAGCGCTCTGCTACCCAGCCTAGCGTGAAGAAGGTGGCCTGCACGCCATGCCGCGCCAGCATCGCCAGCAACAGATCGACATTGCGCTCGACGCGGCATTCGCGCTTGTCCCACTCGCTGCGCGGGATGTAAGGCGCCATCGCCGAGACCTGAAAGTAGTCTTCGACGTCGATGGTCAGCGCATTGGTGATGGCGGGGGCTAGCATGGCTTGAGCATCGTCTGCCTATCAGTCCGCGGTGTGACGTCAGGGCTGGCTGCCGTAAGACAGCGCGCAACGCAGCAGGCGGCCCAAGCCGCATGGTCAGTCCTCACTGCCGAGCCCATTTGCCCAGCAAACACCCTGCCGCCGCTGAGCCCTGTCACTTGGGTCCTTCGTCCGAGGGCTTCTTCACCGCGTTGACCAGTTGCTGCAGCATGGCCAGCACCTGCAGGTTGGTGCGTTCCAGCCGCAGCAGGCCGCGCTCCAGGCGCTGGATCTGGTCGCCACGCTGGCCGGCCGAGATGCGGCCGATCTGCCGCGACAAGGTGTCGGCCGCTGCCGGATCGAGCTGCAGTTTGCTCAGGTCCACATCCAGATTGGCCGACGCCGAATGGCTGAAGCCACTGGCCGACAACTCGGCGGGCGCGCTGTCGGCAGCCGGCGGCCGGCGGTTGGGCACTTCGGCCTCTTGCGCAAACTCGCGCACCACCTCGTCGACATCGGCCAGTTCCAGGTGCGTCTTGCCAGCCAGAAAGCCGGCCAGCAGAATCCGGTCGCACAGCGAATTGATACGCCGCGGAATGCCGCCGCTGGCCTTGTAGATGGCCTCGAAGGCCGCGGGCTCAAAACTGGGTTTGCCGGTGGAGCCGGCGCATTTCAGCCGGTGCTCGATGTAATGCTGGGTTTCGTCCAGGTCCATCGGCCCGATGTGGCAGGTGGCCGCCACGCGCTGGCGAAACTGCTCCATCTCGGGCCGCTGCAAGATCTCGCGAAACTCGGGCTGGCCGACCAGAAAGCTCTGCATCAACGCCTGGTTGCCGAACTGGAAGTTCGACAGCATGCGCAACTCTTCCACCGCCTTGGCGGTAAGGTTCTGCGCTTCGTCGACGATCAGCAGGCAGCGCTTGCCCTTGCTGGTCTGGCTGATCAAGAAGGCTTCCAGCGTGATCAGCAGCTCTGACTTGGGCACGTCCTTGACCTTGAAGCCAAAGGACGCGCCCACCATGCGCAAGGTGTCTTCGGCGCCGAGTTGGGTGGTGACCAGGTGCCCCACCACCACGTTGCTGCCGTGCAGGCCCTCGATCAGCGCGCGCAGCAGCGTGGTCTTGCCGGCGCCGATCTCGCCGGTGATGACAATGAAGCCCTCGTTGCGCGAGACACCGTAATCCAGGTAAGCCTTGGCGCGCCGGTGCTGCTTGCTGCCGAAGTAGAAGTTCGGGTCAGGGTTGAGTTGGAAGGGCTTGTTGCTGAGCCCGTAGAAAGCTTCGTACATGGTTAGAACCGCATCGTGACGCTGGCGATGGCCGTGCTCTCGCCATAGGGCGTGAGCTGGGTTTCAAACAACGCCCGGAGCAGTACCAGGCTCCAGGTGGCCTTGGCGCCCAGCGGGCCACCGATCTGGGTGCTGAATGACCGCTGGCGGCTGCTCTGGCCCAGGGCCACGCCGTCGCCGGTTTGCAGCGACGCCGTGGCGCTGGCCGACAGCGACGGCGTCAGGCGATGGCTGGCGCTGAGCGACCAAGTCTCGGTGTTGACCGAGCGCGAAGCCGCCAGATCGTCGGCCGCGATCAGGCTGGGGTTGGCGCGCTGGCTCCGGCTTCGGCCATAGCTCACCGTGGCGGTGCTTCGCACGCCCCGCCAGGCGGCCGAGAAGTCCTGCCGGTTGTCGATGGTGGCGGCCGATCGCAAAAAGCCCGTGCCAGCAGTTGACGTACCCGCCAGGCCGTTCTGCGCCAGGAAGGCATTCACCAGATCGGCGCGCCGGATCGGGTCGGGCTCAACCGATGCAAACTGGGCGAAGTACAGGTCAAAGAGGCTGCCGGCGCCAGCCGCGCCCAGCGAACTGCCTGATTCGTTCAAGCCGCGCGAGCTGGTGAATTGCCACACCGTCAGCGGCGTTCGGTGCTGCAGGCTGACCGCGTGCGATGCACCAAACAAGCGCTGGTCATACTTCAAGTCGGCCGAGGTTCTCGGCGTGGGCGTCCAGGTCAGCCCCAGACCCCAGGTGTTGGCCGATCCTTGGTTGGTGGACGCCTGGTTGCCGCGCTCGTAGCCTGTGTTGGCCGACAAGCGCAGATCCAGATCGTCAATGGCGCGCGACACGCTGCCAAAGACCCGGGAGCTGCCGCTGGCCGAGCCTGCCCTGAAGTCGCCCGACTGGCGACTCGCCTGCACCGACCAGCCCACAGGCCCGGCGCTGCGAGGGCTGACCTGCAATGACAACTGGCTGGTGGTGGAATCACCCTGCGTGCCACCCTGGGCAGCGGACATACCCACTTGGCCACTGGCCGATAGTTGAAGATCGCCGAACAACGGGCCCTGCCAGCGCGGCGCGAGCGAGATCGTCCGCACCTCGGTTAAATTGGCGGTGGGCAGGCCCGATGCATTGGGCTGCGCGCCGAAGGCCGACACCGCGCCCTGGCCGATCTGCGCCGTGGCCTGCAGAAAACCCTGCTTCTCCCACCACTCCAACGCCAGGTTGGCGTTGAGCGACTGCTGGGTGGTATTGAGCTCGGATTGGCGCGCATAGGCCAAGCCGGAGAACGAATAATCCAGCGCGCCTTGCGCCCGCCCCGAGCGATTGCGCAGGTTGATACCCACCGTGCCGCGGGTGATCGCATCGGACTCACCGCGCTGCTGCCCAATCCGGCCGGCGTTGTTGGTGAGGGTTTCGGAGATGCTGACCGAGGGCGTCAGCCAGAACGCTGGCGCAGTCTGCGCCATGGCCGAACTGCCCACGCCAGTGCACAAGAGCGCCAACAGACTGAGTCGGCCGACAGGCCGGGCTGACCGGCAACCTGGCAATTGGCGAATGCCCCCAAAAGCAACCGCTTTCACCCGCTCAGCCCTGTTGGGCAGCCGGCGCCGCGGTCGCGGTCGGCCCGGGTGCATTGGATTCTTCACCGTAACTGCGTCCGTAACCCTGGCCATAACCGTAGCCGTAGCCATAACCGTAGCCGTAGCCATAGCCGTAAGCGCCCTGCGAGCCCGTACGCGCCTTGTTCAACAACAGCATGCGGATCGGGCAGGACTCGATCGTCGACAAGGCATGCTGCACGTCGGCCTGCAAGGTCTTGCCGGCCTGCACCACCAGCACCACCTGGCCCATCTGTGTGGCCAGCACGCGCGACTCGGTGGTCAGCAACAAGGGCGGCGAATCAAAGATGATGATGCGGTCCGCATAGCGCGAGGCCATGTCATTGAGCAGATTGCGCATCGCATCGCTGGCCAGCAACTCGGTCGACTTGGGGTGCGGCCGGCCGCTGGGCAAGATGGTGAGCTTGTCGATGTTGGTGCGCAGCAACACGTCGCTCATCTCGGCCTTGCCTTCCAGCAAGTCAAGCAGGCCGGGTGCCTCTGCGATACCCAACTTCTTCAATAGAGAAGGCCGCGCCACGTCGGCATCCACCAGCATCACCGTGTGGTCCAGCTCCGAGGCAATGCTCATCGCCAGGTTGATCGAGGAAAAGCTCTTGCCCTCGCCCGGCATCGCGCTGGTCATCATGATCAGGTTGCCATGGTTGACCCTGGCCACGCCCTTGCCGATGGCATTGGCAATCAACGGTCGCTTGATCACCCGGTACTGGTCGGCCGTGTGAGTGCGCGGTGCCATCGGCACCAGGTAGCCTCCTGCAGCCAGCTCAGGCAGGTTCAACTCAATCTGCTGGGATTGCTGCGCCAAGGCATCGTCCTGCGAAGGCGCCACCGCAGCCTGCGCTGCCAATGGCATGGCAGACTTGTCGGCCCGTGCCTGCGCCGCGCCTGCGTCAGCCTGCTCATCCGGCACGGCGATGCCGGCTTCGCGAATCTGCGCCAGCCTTGCGGCGGCCTGCTCGATCAAACTGCTCATCGTCGTCAACCCACCTGCCGTGCGGCAAGAATCGAAATGGTGACCATCGCCGCCACAAACGAGGCAAACAGCCCACCGGTGCCTGCAAAAAAGCGGAACCGGCTGTTACGTTCCCGCAACCGCTCTTCGTCGCTGAGAATCTCCGACACCACGCCCAGCAGCGGCAGGCCGGTTTTCACCCGCAGCTCCTGCGCGTCGTGGTAAACCGGGCGCAGCTGGCTGGCCGCAAAGGTGGTGGCCAAGCCGGCCGCCAGTGCAGCGCCAAGCGCCGCGGCCAAAAGCAGCATGCGGTTGGGCGACACTGGCTTGGGCGAGACCCGCGGCGGGTCAATCAACCGGAAATCCACCATGCCCGAGGCCATGTCCAGGTCACCCGACATCACCGCCGATTGCCGGCGACCCACCAGATCTTCGTAGTTCTTTTTGATGATGCCGTAGTCGCGGTTCAACTGTGAAGCCTCAGCCTCAATCTGCGGCGAGGTCTTGGACATCTCTTTGGCCGCCGCAAACCGCGACTGGTACTCACTGACGCGGGCCCTGAGCGCCGCCACCTGCACCTCGGAGGTGGCCAGCATGCGGCCCATCTCCTGCACCGCCAGGCTGGTGTTGGCGGCCTGTGCCGGTGACGGCGTCGCCATCGCCACCTTGCGCAGTTCGGTCACTTCCTTGCGCTTTTGCTCTTCCAGATCCTTGAGCAGTCGCCTGACACTGATGATGTCGGGATGGCGTTCAGTAAAGCGCTGCAGCAAGCCATCGAGCGAGCGCTTCAGGGCGTCGATGCGGCCGTCGATCTCGGGCGTGGCCACCGAGATGGCCGACTCCTGCAACAGGCTCTGCGTCACCAGGTTGGCACCCGCGCTGCCCGCGCCGCCGCGCTCGGCATCCAACTGCTTCTTGGCCGCATCACGGGCATTCTCGGCCTCGCGCAGCTCGAGCCGCGCCGACGCCAGTTGCCGGCTGATCTCGCCCAGAAGGCTGGCCGAATCCTTGCCTTCACCGGTTTGCAGGTCCAGGTTGCGCAAGCGAAAGTCCTTCAGCCGCGCCTCGGATTCCTCAAGCTTGGCCTCGAACCCCTTGATCTGCTCGTCCAGGAAGACCTTGGCCGAATCGGTGTCCTTGCGGCTGGCACCCAGGCTCGACTCAACAAAGATCGACACCATCGACTGAATCACGCGCTTGGCCTTGTCCTTGTCGGCCTCGACATAGTTCAAGCTGTACAGGTTGTCACGCCCGGCGCTCTGAACCCTCACATCCCTCATCAGGCGCTCGATCAAGCCATCCTGCTGCGCCTTGGACTCGCTCTTCAAGTCCAGGTCGGCCATGCGCACCAGCTTCTCGATGTTGGGCCGGCTGATCAGCGTGCGGCTCAGCATCGCCACCTGCTGGTCGATGTTGGGCTGCACCGCCAAGCCCGACATCAAGGGCTTGAGGATCGACTGCGTGTCAACAAAGACCCGGGCCGAAGCCTCGAAGCGGTCGGGCACCTTGAAGGCCACCACCGCGCCGACGCCAGCAACCACCCAGGCGACGACCAGCCCGGCCCACCTGAACTTCCACATGCCTCGCGCAATCGAGGTCAGTTGGGCAATGAGTTCTTCCATGGACGTTGGCTCAGTCAGTCTGGGGCTGTGGGATCAAACGGATCAAACGTGGTCTGGCTCAGAACAGGCTCTGCGGCACGATCAGGATGTCGCCTGGTTTCATCTCGACGTTGGCCGATATATCGCCACGCTTGACCAGATCCTTTAGCCGCACGCCGTACTGCTTGCTGCCCTCGCTGGTGCGCAGGATCGAGGCCTTGTTGCCGTCGGCGAAGTCGGTCAGGCCGCCCACCGCGATCATCACGTCGAGGATGGTCATGCCCTTCTTGTAGTTGAGGAACTGCGGCTTGGCCGCCTCGCCCACCACCCGCACCTGCTCGCTGTAGGGCCCGACAAAACCAGTGACCAGTACCGTTACCACCGGATCACGCACGTACTTGCTGAGCTGCTTCTCGATGTCACGCGCAAGCTCGCTAGAGGTCTTGCCCTGGGCCACGATCTCGTCGACCAGCGGCGCCGCCACCTTGCCATCCGGCCGCACCGGCACCGCCATCGACAACTCGGGGTTGCGCCAGACGATGATGTTCAGCCCGTCGCCGGCGCCGATCACATAGGTGTAGTCTTGCACTGCGGCAGTTGTTGGCGCCGGCGGCAGACCAGGGCCAGTGGCACAGCCGGTCAGGCCGGCCACCACTACCAAAGCCAATAGGCCGGTTGCACCACGAAGTAAACCCGAGCGTCTTGCGGACATTGAACATACCCCTAGCGTTAGATAGCCCACGGCGGCCGCCGAGTGAGTGTGAGAGCGTAACGAACCGTTACTTGGCCCGGCGCACTGCACTTCCCCTGCACCTGGCCACGGCCGACAATGAGTGCGAGATGATGTCACAGACCGTTTGCCGGCCAAGTTGGAAGCAGTCACTGCGGACGGCTAAAGGCCTCCATAGTTCACGGTGCCGCCGCCAGACTTGGGCCAGCCTCGTCGGGCAGGCCACTCCAAGTGCCTGGGCGCGTTGGAAATGCGCAGTAGAAGCGCCAGTAACCGACCGATGCCCCTTGGCCCGGCCATGTTAGCGTGAAGACCTTGCAGCAAGCCTCCAACTCATCGTCCTCCGCCATGTCCGTGTATTCATACCAGGATGCCTTTGCGCGTAATCAAGGCTGGGTTGCGGCCCATGAGCAGGAGATCCTGCGGCACAAGCGCATAGCGATCGCTGGCATGGGAGGCGTGGGCGGTGTGCACCTGACAACGCTGGCGAGGTTGGGCATCGGCCACTTCAGCATTGCGGACTTCGACGAGTTCGCCATCGCCAACTTCAATCGCCAGGCCGGCGCCTTCGTCTCCACCATCGGCAAGCCCAAGATCGAAGTGATGGCCGCCCAGGCCCGAGACATCAATCCCGAGCTCACGCTGCGGCAGTTTCCCAAGGGCATAGACGCCGAGAACATGGCCGCGTTTCTCGAAGGCGTTGACCTCTACGTCGATGGGCTCGACTTCTTCGCCTTTGACGCCCGCGCGGCCGTGTTTGCCGCCTGTGCCGAACGCGGCATTCCGGCGGTCACGGCCGCGCCGCTGGGCATGGGGGCTGCGCTGAT
Source organism: Burkholderiales bacterium (assembly GCA_038325945.1). Classification (GTDB taxonomy): domain Bacteria; phylum Pseudomonadota; class Gammaproteobacteria; order Burkholderiales; family Burkholderiaceae_C; genus Pseudaquabacterium. Next base: position 8,957 of record JBBQJN010000156.1, read on the forward strand.
GGTGTTCATGCCGGGCCGGATGAGCTTCGAAGACTACTTCGGCTGGGCCGGCGTCTCGGATGACGAGAAGGCACTGCGCTTCGCCATCGGCGTGGCCCCCGCCTTCTTGCACCGCAGCTACCTGGTCGACCCCAGCGTGGTTGACCTGGCGGCCAAGCGGGGCCC
>JBBQJN010000157.1:0-9012 GCA_038325945.1 Burkholderiales bacterium
CGCCCGCGGGGGGGCCACAAACCCTCGTTTGCCCCCCCCCCCCCCCCCCCCCCCCCGCCCCCCCCCCCCCCCCGGCTCTTCGGGGCGGGGGGGTGTGGGGCTGCTTCGGCTGCTAATCGACCGCAGCGGTCCATTTCTCACCGTCTTTTTGCCCCATAGCTGGGCTATGGGGCTGCAAATCCGGCAAGAACTGTCCTCGTTGGGGCCGATTCTCGCTTTTCGACGCCCCAAGCCCGACAGGCTCCTAGCTGCGTGTCGTCGAAGTTCAGGCCCGCAAAGTTGCGCGCCTTGGTCGCGTCCTTGAGGCCGAGGTAGACGGCATCGGCGCCAGCGTCCACCGCCAGTTTTCGATCGCCGACAAGCAGCGCGCGCAGCGAGCCTGCCGGGCAGACGAGCCAGGCGCGCCCCCCGGCGCGCCCGCTTCAGCCACCTGCACAGCCGCAGCCACCACCACCGCCGCCGCCGCCGCAACCCGAGGTGGGGCCGCTCGGGCTGCCCTCGGCCACGCGGGCAATGCGCACATGCCAGCGCGCGGGGCCGCTCTCAAGGTAGTGCCAGGCAAACTGGCCGCTGCGGGTCTGCTCGAACTGGAAGTGCAGCGGCATCGGGTCGTGGTCGTTGAGCAACTCCAGGCACTCGCCCGGCGCGAGTGCGTCGAAAGTGCCGAAGATGCGGGGATGACGCTGCGGCGGCGGTATGGTGCGCACGTCGATCAACTCGGCAGTGTTAGGCATGGCTTGTCCTTGTCCAGCGGCACGGGGTTGCGATGCCGGTCAGCCTAAGGGCCGGCGCGCGGTGGCGCCTTGACCCGGTTCAAGAATGCGGCCGGGTGATGGCCGCAGCACGCCCGCTGGCGTGGCGTTGCGCCCGGCTCCGGTGCAGGGCTCAGCGCGGAACGAAGTAGGTCGACTTCTCGCGCCGGGTGCTGGTTTGCCCGTCCTGCGACGTTGTGATCTCGAATTCGATGGCATTAGCCCGGCCACGCAAGGCCTCGGCGGCCTCGGGTGCCAGTGCGACGGTCATGGGCAGCGAGCGGATACGGGTGGCTGCAATGCTTACCTCAGCGGGCGTGGTGATACGCAAGCCCGGCAGACCGTCCACGCTGACGCGGTAGAGCCGGGTTTGTTCTGTGTCGTTGGAGATCTGCAGGCGATAGGTGTTTTCGACGACGCCATCCTCGACGACGCGTGCCAGGGTGCCGCGGTCCTTGATCACATCGACCGAGAAGCCGGCGCGCAGCGACAGGCTGACCACGAACGCAGTCGCCACGGCGAGCAAGGCTGCGCCGTAGATCAGCACCCGTGGCCGCAGCGCGCGCCGCAGCATGCGGGCGCGCGACCAGCCGTTGGCCACGCCGTTTTCGGTCGAGTAGCGGATCAGGCCCGGCGCGTAGCCCATCTTGTCCATCACGTCGTCACAGACGTCGATGCAGGCCGCGCAGCCGATGCACTCGTTTTGCAAGCCGTTGCGGATGTCGATGCCGGTCGGGCAGACTTGCACGCACAAGGTGCAGTTGATGCAATCGCCCAGGCCCAGCGCCTTCGGATCGGCCTTGCGCGAGCGCGCGCCGCGCGTCTCGCCGCGGCCGCTGTCGTAGGCGATGACGAGCGAGTCTTTGTCGATCAGCGCACTCTGGAAGCGGGCATAGGGGCACATGTACTTGCACACCTGCTCGCGCAGGTAGCCCGCGTTGCCGTAGGTGGCGAAGCCGTAGAACAGCACCCAGAACCATTCCCATGGCGAGAAGGCCAGCGTCGTCGCGTCAAGCATGAGCGTGCGGATCGGCGTGAAATAGCCAACAAAGCTGAAGCCGGTGACCAGGCCGATGCCCAGCCACACCGCTTGCTTGCTGCCCTTGCGCGCCAGCTTGGCCGCGCTCCACGGCGCCGCGTCGAGTTTGATGCGCGCGTGGCGATCACCTTCGATACGCCGTTCGACCCATAAGAACATCTCGGTGTAGACGGTCTGCGGGCAGGCATAGCCACACCAAAGCCGGCCGGCCACGGCGGTGAAGAAGAACAGGGCCAGCGCGGCGATGACCAGCAGGGCGGCAAGGTAGATCAGGTCTTGCGGCTGCAACACCAGGCCGAATACGAAGAAGCGGCGCTCGGCCAGATCAAACAGCACGGCTTGGCGGCCGTTCCACTGCAACCAGGGCCCACCGTAAAACACCGCCTGGGTCAGCCAGACCATGATCCAGCGCCAGCGCGCAAACAAGCCCGTGACGGCGCGCGGGTAGATCTTGGCCTGCTTCTCGTACATCGACACCGTCAGCGCCTCGTCCGCGCTGGTCGGGATAGGGCGGATCGGGATCACGGTAGACGGATTCATTGGGTTCACGGTTTCATGAGATGCCTGGCCTATGCGGACTTGGTCAACGCATCCCAAAGTTGATCGCTATGGCGCCGGGCTCGCGTTGCAGGTAGTCGATGTTGATGCGGTCGCCGTAGCGCGCGCGCAACTGATCCAGCAGCGGCAGCGGATCGTGATCGTTGACGAAGCGCATCGTCTCGCCGGGCTGCAGGGCATCCAGGAGCCTGTCGGGCTTGGGGAGCGTCGGCTGCGAATCGACCGCAGCGGTCAATTTCTCACCGTCTTTTTGCCCCATAGCTGGGCCATGGGGCTGCAAATCCGGCAAGAACTGTCCTCGCTGGGGCCGATTCTCGCTATCGACGCCCCAAGTCCGACAGGCTCCTAGCGCACCAAAGATGGCGGCATGACGAAAGCGCTTGGCAACACCACGGGCATCAAAAAGGTAGATCGCCGACGGTGAAAGGTGAAGATGGGCTTGAAGGCTTTGCGAGGTTTGCGAGGTTTGTGAGGTTTGTGACATGGCGAGATCCTTGCTGAGGGCGACGGGTTGATTTGACGAGGGCCTGTCTTAAGATGCATCATCAATGTATCTATGCTACTGATCTTCCAGCGCCAAAGCAACGATGACCCTGCGGCACGGCCGATGCACGCGCCCGGCCCGGCGCGGCCATGACGTCTGCCACGCCGCCGCCTGCCGAGCGCGCGCCAACGCCATGGCGCGCGGCGCGCTTGTTGGACGCGCCCCATCGGCTGTGCTTCTTCTGGGCCGGCTTGAATTGGGCCGGGGCCGCCGTGTGGTGGTCGGCCTACTTGACCGCTGCCGCGTCGGACGCGCCTTGGCCGTGGCAGCTGCCCGCTGCGTCCGCGCATGGCTTGTGGTTCAGCCTGGGCGCGATGCCGCTGTTCATCGCCGGCTTCATGTTCACCGCCGGGCCCAAGTGGCTGCGCCGTCCGCCGGTGGCGGCGCGCGCGCTTCGGCTGCCGGTTGGCCTGTTCACGCTCGGCTGGGCAGTGGCCGTGCTGGGCTTTCATGTCTGGCTGGCATTGGCTGCAATTGGCCTGGCCTTGGTCGCCATGGGATGGGCTGGGCTGAGCTGGCGCATCGTTGGCCTGGTAGCGGGCAGTAGCCAAGCCGACCGCCGACATCCGTGGTTGATCGCCGTGGCCAGCATCATCATGGTCGCCTGCCTGATGCTGTCGTCGCTGGCCTTGGCAACTGGACGATCAGATCTGCTTCACCCGGTGTTGCGGCTGGCTTTGTGGGGTGGCGTAACCCTGGTGTTCCTTGCCGTCTCGCACCGGCTGCTGCCCTTCCTGGGTGCGGGCGCTTGGCCCAGCCTGGACGCCCGCTGGCCGGGTTGGCCGCTGTGGCTCGTCGTCTCTGTGTCCGTGGTGCAGAGCGCAAGCGCCATCGTCGAGCCCTGGCTGGCCCCGCTGCCGGCTTGGCGCGGCTTCGAGGCCATGCATCTGGCCGGCGTGGCAGCACTGTGTCTGTGGATAGCGCTGCGCTGGACCCGCGCGCCAGCATTGAGGCAGCCGCTGGTCGCCATGCTGTTCGTCGCCTTTCTGTGGTGGGATGTTGCGCTGTGGCTCGCCGCCGCCGCCCGGCTGCCCGGCATCGGCGCCAGCACAGCGGCTGCGTTGGACTTGGCCGCCGTGCACGCGCTGACCATGGGTTACCTGGCTGGCACGCTGCTGGTGATGGCCACACGTGTGAGCAGCACCCACAGCGGTCGGCCGGTGGCTATCGACGGCGTGGCCCGTGCGCTGTATGGCGTGCTGCAGCTTGCGGTGGTATTGCGCCTGGCCGCCGCACTGGCGCCTGCCTCTTCAGTGCAGTGGCTGCTGTGGGCTGCATTGGCATGGATGAGCATGGCCGTGGTCTGGGCGACAAGGCACGGTGGGTGGCAAGGGTCACCCCGCAAGGATGGCAGGCCGGGTTGAACCTGGCTGATGGATTGGCCCTGCCGCGCCCTCACTGACCAGGAGCGACGCGCACGCCGCAGCGTCGTCACTCGATCATGAAGTGGACGCGCCGCTCGTGCATCGCCCTGCCGATGAGATCCAGCGCGTTGTCACCCAACAAGCGCGCCGCCATCGGCAGCAGTTCGTTCTCTTCACGGGCGATGTGCCGCTCGTATAAGCCGATGAACGGCGCCACGTCCGCAGGCACCATCGGCTGCAAGACGCCTGCTGCAATCCGCTCCAGGAAGACGCGCACTCGCTGCCAATGCGATTCGAGCGCGCGATGATCGCGGGTCAGCGATTCGGCCAGATCACGAATGCAGACCGCGTCCGACCCGGCCATCGACTCGATGAGTGCCGGAAACAGGTCGGTCTCCTCGTCGGCATGATGGTGCTTTGCCGAAGTGTCGAAATAGCGCAGCACGGCGGCAGCGGCGAGGCGCGCCTTGCTGTCGGCGCCGTGGCTGGCAAGGTGTTCAACCAGACCGCGCAGCGTTGCGCATTGCTGCAGCACACGATGGTGGCAGTCCGAGAGCCTCTCCAGGGGGGCCTCGAAGCTGCCCGCGGGTGCAGCGTGGTCGGGGACGTTGATCGGCATGCGGGTCGGCCCCGGCTTACGCCTTTTGCTTGGCCGGCACGCGCCGGCGTGTCACCGGCGTGCTCATCGCAACGGCGCTACTGACGCTACGCGATGCCGCCTTCGAGCCGTCGGCTGGCGGCACAGGCCCGGCGATGTCGGCCAGGGTCGCGCCGTCCAGTTCCTTAAAGTAGGCCTGGAGTGCCGCGCCGAACAGACCCTTCAAACGGCACGACGGCGTCAGCGTGCAGGTGTTGGTGCTGCCATCGAAGCACTCGACCAGTCGGAAGTCGGTTTCGGAGCTGCGCACCACGTCACCCACCCGGATGTCGGCGGGCTGCATGAGCAGACGCAGTCCACCGCCACGCCCGCGCGTGGTCTGCAACACCCCCTGGCGCGCCAGGTCGTTGACGATCTTCATCAGGTGGTTCTTGGAGACGCCATGCCGGTCGGCCAACTCGGCGATGGTCACCAGGCGGTCGGGATGGGCTGCGCAATACATCAGCACGCGCAGGGTGTAGTCGGTGTATTCGGCGAGTCGCATGCGGTTCCTTCGCGCTGCATAAAGCCAATGGCCTTGTGGGCAGGGGTGCCGTAACATGCAGCGTAAGTGCATCTTAGCGCGTGCACTGCCGATCGCGCAGCCCACGCCGTGTCCGGTGCGAAGAAGCGATCAACGCGCAATCAACGCGCGGTCGACCGCGATGTGGGTTGACGCGCGGAGGCAGAGCACAGCGATCTGTCGAGACAAGTGTTGCAAGGCCGTTGTCAAGGCCAAGCTCGCCGCGACGCGTGCGGTGGCTGGCGCAGCATCGCTGAAGATGCATAGCTTGTATTGCTTTAACTGCGCGACGGCTTTAACATGCTCACAGAATGCCTCTTAACGCGTGTCTCGCACACGGCAATCCAAGAACTTACTTATGAAGCCACCCCCCTTGCCCATGGCGGCCACAGCAAGCGCAGCCGCAACCACCCAGCAAGCACAGGGCTGGCCCGTGCTGCGATTGGGCTTTCGGCCGTTTTATCTCGGCGCCGCCGTGTTCGGCGCACTGGCGATCCCGCTCTGGTTAGCCCTGTTCCTGGGGCAGGCTTCATTGCCCGCGGTGGTGGCGCCGCTGTTGTGGCATGCCCACGAAATGCTGTTTGGTTTTGCGGTGGCGGTGATCGTTGGCTTCCTGCTGACGGCGGGCAAGGCCTGGACCGGCCTGGCCACGCCGCGCGGTGCCTTCCTCGGCGTCTTGGCGGCCCTGTGGCTGGCGGCGCGCATCGCGGCCATCACGGGGCCGTACGCGTTGTACGCCGTGCTCGACCTGCTGCTGCTGCCGGTGGTGGCCGCCGTGCTGGTTGTCGTGCTGCTGCGTGCGGGCAATCGCCGCAACCTGGCGCTGGCGGGCATCTTGCTGCTGCTGTCGCTGGCCAACTTGAGTTTCCACCTCGCGGTGCTCGAGGTCATTGCCGTCTCGCCGATGCAGGCGCTGCACGCGGCGCTGGCGCTGATCGTGATGATCGAGTGCGTGATGGCCGGGCGTGTCTTGCCGGCATTCACCAAGAGCGCGACGCCGGGCCTGAGCATCACAGTGCGACCGCGCCTTGAGCAGGCCACCCTGGCCATCACGGCGTTCGCGCTGCTGGCATGGGTTGCAGGGGCGCCGGCGGGTATCGTCGCAGGGGCCTTCGCCTTGGCCGCAGCGGCCCATCTTCATCGGCAGTGGTCGTGGCACCCCGGTGTGACCCGAAGCCGGCCGATCCTGTGGATCCTGCATGCCGCCTACCTCTGGCTGTCAGTCGGGTTTGTGCTGCTGGCCTTGGCCCAGTTCGGCTGGGTGAGTGTCTCGGCGGGCGTGCACGCGCTGGCGGTCGGCGCTACTGGCGGGCTGATCATCGGCATGGTCACACGCACGGCGCGCGGCCACACCGGCCGGCCGTTGCAGGCCTCCAAGCTGGAGGTGCTGGCGTATGGGTTGGTGATGGCGGCCGCCGTGCTGCGCGTGCTGCTGCCGATCCTGGCGCCGCAATGGTTGGTCGAGAGTTTGTTGGCCGCCGCACTGGCCTGGAGCGCGGCCTTCGCCGTCTACCTCGTCATCTTCACGCCGTGGCTGATGTCGACCCGCCTGGATGGCAAGGACGGCTGAATTTGTTGCCTCTTCCGGGTCGCACAGCCAGCTGTCTTGATCGTCGGTTCATCCACTCTGTCCCTCACTCTGAAAGGATCTGCCATGTCTTCTACTACCCTCGCCGCCCCCATCGATCTGCGTGAAATCAGCCCCCGCGAGCGCCACACGCTGATCTTCAAGCGCTTCGACGCGCTCAGTGTCGGCGAGGCGCTGGAGCTGGTTAACGACCATGATCCCGTGCCCTTGCGCTACCTATTGCAGGAGCGTTCGGCCGGCCAAGTTGATTGGCGTATGTTGGAAGCCGGCCCCGACCTGTGGCGCGTGCGCATTGCCAAACGGCTTGCGGTGGCTGTGCCGGCGGCGCCGGATTCTTGCTGCTCGGGTGGGGCTTGCGGCGGTTGAGATGCTTCGAGCATCGGCATGACCTTTGTTGTCACCGAAGCCTGCATTCGCTGCAAGTACACCGATTGTGTGGACGTGTGCCCGGTCGATGCGTTCTGCGAAGGGCCGAACTTTCTGGTCATCGACCCTGACGAATGCATCGACTGCGCGGTCTGCGTGCCCGAGTGCCCGGTCAATGCGATCTACGCCGACGAAGACGTGCCAGGCGATCAGCAGGACTTCACGCCGTTGAACGCCGAGCTGGCGCGGCTGTGGAAACCGATCACAAAAACCAAGATGGCGCTGCCTGACGCAGATGCCTGGGCGCCCATCACGGTCAAGTGGACTCAGCTCAAAAGGTGAGCCGGACAAGAAAGCGCCGGTGTGTCGGCCAGCGCCGCAGTGCCCGCAGCGGGACGGTGCAAAATGGATCGCCGTCCCACGCAAGCCGTGGCAGAACCTGAGGCCCCATCACGATGAAGATCGCGCTACTGTCCGATCTGCACTTGTCGGTGCAAGCCCTGCAGGCACCGACGACGCATGCCGACGTGGTGGTGCTTGCCGGTGACCTGCATCGCCCGGCCGCCGCCATCGAATGGGCGCGGCAGTTCCGCCAGCCAACCTTGTTCGTTGCTGGCAACCATGAGTTCTACGGTGGTGATCTGGCGACGACGATGCACGAGCTGCGTGCACATGCCCAAGGCACCGGGGTGCGCGTGCTCGACCACGATGTCTGGCTGCACAACGGGGTGCGCTTTCTGGGCTGCACCTTGTGGTCGGACTATCGGCTGTTCGACTCGCCCGCGCAACGCGAACTGGGGCTGCAACAGGCCGGCCAGATGGTGCGCGATTTCTCGCGTATCCGCAGTGCGCCTGACTTTGACGAGAAGTTCACGCCGGCGATGTCGCAGTACCTGTTCGTCCGCGCCGTAGCCTGGCTCGAGCAGCAATTCGCCGTCGCGCACGACGGTCCGACGGTGGTGATCACGCATTTCGCGCCCGCGCGAAGCAGCATTGCCGCAAGGTTTGCGGGCTCGCCACTGAACGCGTGTTTTGTGTCCGATCTGGCGCCGCAGATTCGGCGTTGGCAGCCAGCCTTGTGGTTGCACGGCCATGTGCACGACAGCTTCGACTACCGCATCGGCAACACCCGCGTCGTCGCCAATCCGCGCGGTTATGCGCCCAAGGGCGTGGTCGAGAACCCGGCCTTCGATGTTTCGCTGACGATAGACCTGAGCTGAACGAGGAGTCGGGACCCGCGGCTTGCACAAGTCGGGCCGCAAGCGGTACATCGAGATGAGCTTCGCGCTGGTGCGCGACGGCGCCGGTGCGGTGCTGGGTTCGGTGGCCGTGGCGCGTGAGGTGACCGAGTGCGTCGAGTCCGAGAAAGCGGCACGAGCCGCCGCTGCGGCACGCCCTGGGGATTGACCGCCTGCACGTGGCGCCGTCGCTGGCCGAGTTGTTTGCGCCATGACTTTTATGCGGCTGCCGCTGGGTGCCACCGCTGGCGTCGCGTCGCAAGCGTGACGCAGGCGTGTGGCCAGCGCCGAGCCGCAGTAGATGGGCGCGACGGCGCCCTGGCCATGCGGGGTTCGGCGTTGCCGCCTTGCATGCTTGATCGGCCGCCCGCAACGCTTGAATCATCTCTACCGTTTGCGTCCA
>JBBQJN010000158.1:0-8996 GCA_038325945.1 Burkholderiales bacterium
CCACGCTCACTGCGTTCGCTGCCCCCCAGGGGGGCGTTCAATCCTTTCGGAACGGCCGGGCAGTGCGCAAAGAGGCCCCCACGCTCACTGCGTTCGCTGCCCCCCAGGGGGGCGTTCAATCCTTTCGGAACGGCCGGGCAGGATTGAAATAAATGAACGAACGCTGGTTGATCGCGCTGCTGGCGCTGGCAGCGCTGAACCTGCTGCTGCTGGGCTGGTTCTGGCTGCGCCAGCCGTCTCCCGAGCAGGCGACCGAGACCTTGCGCCGTTTGCTGGTGGAGGATCTGACGGCTGCCGTGCAGGCACAGGCGCAGAACCAGCGTGACCACGCCGAGCGCCTGGCGCGTGAGCAGCGCGGCGAGCTGGCCGAGGGCGCGCGCGCGCTGCGCCAGGAGCTGGGCGGCGCGCTGACCTTGTTTCAGCAAACTCTGATGGCGCAGGGCAGCGACGTGGCGCGCACCCAGAACGAGCAGATCGACAGCTTCCGCAGCCAGCTGGCGATGGTGCAGCAGCAGGTGGCGGCGTCGCTGCAGCAGGCCGCAGCCCAACTGGTGGCACAGGGCCAATCGGCACGCGAGGCGCAAGACGCCGCGCTGCGCCGCCAGGCCGATGGCGCCGAGCAGACGCTGCAGCGCTTCGGCGCCACGCTGGCCGAGCAGCTCAAGACCTTGGGTGAATCGAATGAGCGCCGGTTGGCTGAATTGCGCGAGGTGGTGGCTAGCCAACTGACCCAGCTGCAGCAGGGCAACGAGGCCAAGCTTGAGCAGATGCGCGCCACCGTTGACGAGAAGCTGCATGCCACGCTGGAGCAGCGCCTCGGCGAAAGCTTCAAGCAGGTGGCCGAGCGGCTGGAACAAGTGCACAAGGGCCTGGGCGAGATGCAGCTGCTGGCGCGTGATGTGGGCTCGCTCAACCGTGTGCTGAGCAATGTCAAGAGCCGCGGCATTTACGGCGAGGTGCAGCTCGCTGGCCTGCTGGAGCAGGTGTTCACGCCCGAGCAATACGCCGCCAATGTGGAGACCGTGCCGGGCAGCGGCGCGCGGGTTGAATTTGCCATCCGCCTGCCCGGCCGCCACGGCGCGCAGGGCGGGGCGCCGCTGTGGCTGCCGATCGATGCCAAGTTTCCGCGTGAGGACCATGAGCGGCTGCTCGATGCCCAGGAGCGCGCCGACGCGCCTGCGGCCGAGGCCGCGGCCAAGGCCATCGAGGCCCGGCTGCGGCTGGAGGCGCGCCGCATCCGGGAGAAATACGTGGCCGCGCCGCACACCACCGACTTCGCCATATTGTTTGTGCCCACCGAGAGCCTGTATGCCGAGGCGCTGCGCCGGCCCGGCCTGATGGAGGCGCTGCAGCGTGAGCACAAGATCACGCTGGCCGGGCCGACCACGCTGCTGGCCACCTTGAGCAGCCTGCAGATGGGCTTTCGCACGCTGGCGCTGGAGCAGCGCAGCGCCGAGGTCTGGCAGGTGCTGGGCGCGGTGAAGACCGAATTTGCCAAGTTTGGCGATGTGCTGGCCAAGACCAAGAAAAAGCTGGATGAAGCCAGTCACAGCATCGACCAGGCCGCCACCCGCACCCGGGCCATGGCGCGTCAGCTGCGCAGCGTGGAGTCACTGCCCGAGCACCAGGCGCAGCCCCTTCTTCCCGGCACGCTGCCCGGTATCGACGAGCCGGAGCAGGACGCCGATCAGACCGTGGCCGAGATCATCAACCCGACCGAGCGCGGCGCATGAGCGCTGTGACCCCTCCCGCCACCCCTCCCGCCACACCACCCGGCAGCGACCCACCCGACGCCAACCCGGCCGCCGCCGCGCCGGCGCCGCTGGGCACCGGCGCGCTGCTGGCGCTGCTGATCGTCGGCCAGCTCGCGCTGCATGCGGCGATGGCCGGCCAACGCATGGCCACGCCGCTGCAGGCGCTGGACAACGGGCACAGCGCCTGGACGGTGGGCGTGCTGCTATCGCTGTTTGCGGCGCTGCCGGTGTTGATCGCGATGCCGGCCGGGCGCATGGCCGACCGCCATGGTTACCACCGGCCCCAGCAGCTGGCGGTGGTGCTGACCTTGTTCGGCGTGTCCTGCGCGCTGCTGGCCTGCTGGCTACCCGGCTGGTGGCAGTTTGGTGTGCAGTGCATTGGCGCCGCGGCGTCGGGCGCGGGCACCAACATCGGCGTCATCGTGGTGCTGCGCACGGCCGGCCAACTGGCCAGCGACAGCACCGGGCGGCTGCGCATTTTCAGCTGGCTGGGCATGGCCTTCTCGCTGGCCAATGTGCTGGGGCCTGTGGCCGCCGGCTTCATGATCGATGCCGGCGGTTTTGCCGCGGCCTATGCGCTGCTGCTGGCGATGCCACTGGCCGCGCTGGCGGTGATGCGTCGCATCCCACGCCAACCCAGGGCCGCCGCGCCGCCGCCGCGCGCTGCGGGCGCCAGTCGCTGGGATCTGCTCGCCACGCCCGGGCTCAAGCGCCTGCTGTTTGTCAACTGGCTGCTTTCGGCCAGTTGGGACGTGCACAGCTTCGCGGTGCCGGTGCTGGGCCATGCGCGTGGCTACAACGCCAGCACCATCGGCCTGGTGCTGGGTGTTTTCACTGCAGCCATCACCGTGGTGCGTTTCATCATCCCGCTGTTCGCCCACCGGCTGCAGGAGCCGACCGTGCTGCGCAGCGCCATGCTGATGACGGCGGTGGTGTTTGCCGTCTACCCCTTTGCCACCACACCCTGGGGCATGGCCACCTGCGCCGCGCTGCTGGGGCTGGCGCTGGGCGCGGTGCAGCCGATGGTGATGAGCACCTTGCACCATTTGACGCCGCCCGATCGGCATGGCGAGGCGATCGCCTTCCGCTCGATGACCATCAACTTCTCCAGCAGCGTGATGCCGCTGGCCTTCGGCCTGGCCGGCACGGTGATCGGCCCGGGCGCGGTGTTCTGGTTGATGGGGGCCGCGGTAGGCGGCGGCAGCTGGGCGGTGAGCGGCCTGAAGCGGGTTTTTGCCCCGCCGCCGCTGCCGTAGGCCTGAGCCAGAAGCGTTGGCGGCAGAAGTTCAGGCCCGGACTTATGTAGCCGAGATGCCTAAAAGCGGATACCACCACTGCCCGCCGGCGCTGCCACCGGATCGGGCTGCGGCTCAGGCGCGCGGACGCTGGCAGGCGCGCCCTCAACGGCGCGCGGCACCAGTGGCGTGGCGCTGGCCGGCGCCCAGCCGCGTGGCAAGCGGGATTCCTTGGGATAGCCTGCCAGATCCATCATGGCCAGCCAGTCGGCCTCTTGCAGGCCGCGCAGCGCCTGGCTGCCCACCGTCATCGCCGGCACCATGCGCGCGCCGCTCAGGCGTTGCAGTGCGGCGATGTCTTCTTCGCTGGAGACCGTGCGCTCGCTGTAGGGCACGCCGCGCTGTTGTAGCAAGCGGCGCGCCTGCTCGCAGGGCTGGCATTCGACGCTGGTGTAGAGCGTTACCGGGAAGCGCGCGGCCAGCGCACGCAGCTCACTCGGCAGTTGCGGGCCGCTGGCCGGCGCGGTCAGGTCGCGGCGCACCGGCACCACCTGGCTACCGGGTTCGATGCGCTGCGGCCGGTCGGTGTAAGTGACACGGCCGTCGGGTGACACCACCTTGTACTGGGCCTGTGCCGGCGCGCTGACCAGCAGCAGGGCCAGGGCGGCGGTGGTGGTGAGCAGGGTCAGTGCGGGCATGGGCATGGGCATAGGCAGTACAGCGAATCTAGCCGATTTGCCGCTGCGCCTGCGCCGGCTGATCAACCCATGCCCTGATGCCGCAGCAAGGCGTCGATGCTCGGCTCGCGGCCGCGGAAGGCCTTGAAGCTGACCATCGCCGGGCGGCTGCCACCGACCTCCAGGATCTCGCGCCTGAAGCGCTGTCCAACCTCGGGGTTGAAGACGCCTCGTTCCTCGAAAGCGGCAAAAGCATCGGCCGAGAGTACCTCGGCCCATTTGTAGCTGTAGTAGCCGGCCGAGTAGCCGCCGGCGAAGATGTGCGAAAAACTGTGCAGGAAGCGGTTGAACGCGGGCGGCGGGTTTACCGCAACCTCGGTGCGCACTTCGTCAACCAGGACGCCCACGCGGCCATGTGCGCCGGGCTCGGCGTGCAGGCGCATGTCGATCAGGCTGAACTCGACCTGGCGCAAGGTTTGCATGCCGGTCTGGAAGTTGCGCGCGGCGAGCATGCGGTCAAACAGCTCGCGTGGCAGCGGCTCGCCGCTGTCGACATGCGCGGTGAGCTTTGACAGAACCGCCCACTCCCAGCAGAAGTTCTCCATGAACTGGCTGGGCAACTCCACCGCATCCCATTCCACGCCCGAGATGCCGGCCACCGCCAGCTCGTCGACCTGGGTCAGCAGGTGGTGCAGGCCATGGCCAAACTCATGGAACAGCGTGATCACGTCGTCGTGCGTCAGCAGCGCCGGATTGGTGCCCACCGGTGAGGCAAAGTTGCATACCAGGTGGGCCACCGGGGTTTGCAGGCCCTGCGCGTCGGGGCGCTGCCAGCGGCCGCACACCCCATCCATCCAGGCGCCCGGCCGCTTGCCGGGACGTGCATAGGGATCGAGGTAAAACTGACCGACAAGACGCGGCGCGCTATCGCCGGTGCCTGGCCGCTCGATGCGGTAGAAGCGCACGCTGGGGTGCCAGACCTCTGCCTGGTCGGGCCGGATGCGCACGTCGAACAGCGTCTCGATGATGTGGAACAGACCCTCAAGCACCTTGGGCTCGGTGAAGTACTGCTTGACCGTTTGTTCGCTGAAGGTATAGCGCGCTTCCTTGAGCTTCTCGCTGGCAAAGGGCTGGTCCCAGTAGTGCAGCTCGGCCAGATCAAGATGCTCATGCGCAAAGGCCTTCAGCTCGGCCAGATCGCGTTCGGCATGGGGTCGGGCGCGGCCAGCCAGGTTGCGCAAGAAGCCTATCACCTGGTCGGGTGACTCGGCCATCTTGGGCACCAGCGACAAATGCGCGTAGCTGGCCTGGCCGAGCAGCGCGGCCTCTTCGGTGCGCAGTTGCAGCAGCTCGGCCATCAGCGCGCTGTTGTCCAGCGCCGCCGGGCCAAACTCGCTGGCGCGCGCGCTGTAGGCCCGGTAGAGCTGCTCGCGCAGCGCGGCGTCAACGGCGTACTGCATCACCGGCAGATAGACCGGGATGTGCAGCGTCAGCTTGTGGCCGTCCTGGCCATCGGCCGCGGCGGCCTCGCGGGTCTGCTGCAACACGTCGGCCGGCACGCCTTGCATCTGCTCGGCGCTGGCATAAAGCACAAAGCCGTCGGTGGCGTCGAGCACGTGCTCGCTGAACTGCTGGCCGAGGTCGGCACTGCGGCTTTGGATCGCTGCAAAGCGGGCCTTGGCTGCGCCCTGCAACTCGGCACCTGAGAGCACAAAGTCGCGCATCGCATGGGCCAGGGCTTGCTGGCGGGCTGGCGTCAGCGTTGCCGCCGAGGGGCTGGCGGCCAGCGCCTTGTATTTGGCATAGAGGCGCTCATCAGCGCCCAGCCGGGTGTGGAAATCGGTGACACGGCCGAGGTTGGCGTTGTAGGCCTCGCGCAGCGCCGGTGTATTGGCCACCGCGTTGAGGTGGTTGGCCGCCTGCCAGGCCCGCGACAGCCGCTCCAGCGGCACGTCCAGCGCAGCCGACAGCGCGTCATAGTCCGTCGCCACGCCATCGCCAACGGCCAATTCAAGTGCGGCCTCAGCGGCGGGCAGCAGCACGTCGAGCGCCGGTGTGATGTGTTCGGGCCGGATCGCGGCAAATTCGGGCAGCACGGCGGTGCTCAGCAGCGGATTGGTCATGCGGGTCTTTCGGTTGTTGCGGTCAAACGAGTGAAACGGGTGAAGCTCAGGTGGCGCTGCGTTGCGCCGATTCAAGGGTGTTGGCCAGCAGCATAGTGATGGTCATCGGGCCGACACCGCCGGGCACCGGGGTGATCCAGCCGGCCACTTGGCTGACACCGGCAAAGTCGACATCACCGCAGAGTTTGCCTTCGTCGTCGCGGTTCATGCCGACGTCGATGATGATCGCGCCAGGCTTGACCATGTCGGCAGTGAGCATGTTGCGCCGGCCCACTGCGGCCACCACCACATCGGCCTGGCGTGTGTGCAGGCCGAGATCGGGCGTGGCGCTGTGGCAAATCGTTACCGTGGCGTTGGCTTGCAGCAGCAGCAGCGCCATCGGCTTGCCCACGGTATTGCTGCGGCCGATCACCACCGCGTGTTTGCCGCGCAGATCAACGCCGGTGGATTCGATCAGCTTCATGCAGCCAAAGGGCGTGCAGGGGCGAAAGCCCGGCAGCCCGGCCATCAGGTCACCGGCGCTTTGCACCGAGTAGCCGTCAACATCCTTGGCGGTGCTGATGGTCTCGATCACGCGCTGCGGGTTGATGTGCCGGGGCAAGGGCATCTGCACCAGGATGCCGTGGATCAAAGGGTCGGCATTGAGGGCGCGCAGGCGGGCCAGCAGATCGGCTTCGCTCAGGTCGGCGGGGTACTTTTCAAGCACCGAGTGCAGCCCAGCCTCGGCGCAGGCCTTGACCTTGTTGCGCACATACACCGCCGAGGCTGGATCCTCTCCGACCAGGATCACCGCCAGGCCGGGCGTGATGCCGCGCTCTGCAAGGCTGGCGGCACGGCGGGCAACGTCGGTCCGAATCTGCTGCGACAACAGCGTGCCGTTGATCAACTGGGCGGTCGTGGCGGTCATGGCGGGCTTTCCAGACAATGGCCAGGGGCCAGTGCGGTGCGGCTCACCCGCGAAGCGATGTGACGCCGAAACCAAAGCAAGAAGGCCGCTGCAGGGCAGCGGCCTCGTGGTGCGGCAGGGCGCTCAGGTCTTTGCAGGGGTGTTGGCGCCCAGCGCGATCTTCAGCAGATCGGCCACGGTGTTGGCGTTGAGCTTTTCCATGATGTTGGCGCGGTGCGCCTCCACCGTCTTGATGCTGATGCCCAGGTCATCGGCAATCTGCTTGTTCAAGCGCCCGGCGACGATGCGCTCAAGCACCTGCGACTCGCGGGTGGTCAAACGGCCCAGCAGCGCGTCACGGCTGGCCTGCTCCTGGTGCTGGCTGAAGGCGTTGCGTGCCTGGTCGAGCATGCGCTCGACCAGGCCGATCAGCTCGTCTTCCTTGAACGGCTTCTCGATGAAATCCATCGCGCCCTTTTTCATCGTCGTCACCGCCATCGGCACGTCGCCATGGCCGGTGATGAAGACCACCGGCAGCGGGCTCTTGCGCTCGAGCAGGCGGTCTTGCAGTTCCAGGCCGCTCATGCCGTCCATGCGGATGTCGGCGATCAGGCAAGCCACTTCGCGCGGATCAAAACGCGACAGGAAGGACTCGGCCGAATCGAAGCATTTGACGCGGTAGTCCTTGCCCTCGAGCAACCACTGCAAGGAGTCGCGCACGGCTTCGTCGTCATCGACGACATAGACCGTGCCTTTCTTCGGGATCAGGCTCATGGGTAGGTTCTGGCGACAGACAGGTGCGGGTGACGGGTCTCGGCGTCGGGCGCTGGGTCATCGACGGGATGGCTCAGCGTTGTCTCCTCTTGCCGCGCGGCAGTTTCGACCGGAAGGGTGAAGGCAAATCGGCACCCCGTGATCAACTGGCCATTGTAGAGGTTCTGCGCCTTGATACGGCCGCGGTGGCTCTCCACGATCGAGCGGCACAAGGACAGGCCAATGCCCATGCCGTCGGCCTTGGTCGAGAAGAAGGCCTCGTAGAGGCGTGCCAGCACATCGTCGGCCAGGCCGGGGCCCATGTCGGTGACGCTGAACTCGATGACGCCGCCCTCGTCGGGCGTGTGGCGCGGGATCACGCGCAGCTCGATATGGCGCCGCGAGGCCGGCAACTGGGCGTTGTCGA
Organism: Burkholderiales bacterium; assembly: GCA_038325945.1. Lineage (GTDB taxonomy): Bacteria > Pseudomonadota > Gammaproteobacteria > Burkholderiales > Burkholderiaceae_C > Pseudaquabacterium. Next base: position 7,856 of record JBBQJN010000158.1, read on the forward strand.
TCGCCTCGGCGGCGTTCTTCAACAGGTTCAGCAGCACCTGCTCGATCAGGATCGGATCGCACAGCAGCACCGGCAGTCTTTGCGCCACATAGGGGTGGATGGCCACGCTACGGCGCCGCAGCTCGATACCGGCCAGCTCAACCGCGTCGTCGACGATGGCGCTGGCCTGCGACGGCTGGCGCTGCGGCTCGCTTTTCTTCACGAAGGCGCGGATGCGGTGGATGATCTGGCCGGCGCGCTCGGCCTGGCGCGCCGTCTTGCCCAGTGCGGCCAGCAGCGCGTCGCGGTCGATGGTGTCAGCCTTGACCCGCGACACCATGCCGTTGCAGTAGTTGGTGATCGCCGTCAGCGGCTGGTTCAGCTCATGGGCCACCGAGCTGGCCATCTCGCCCATGGTGATCAAGCGGCTCGACACTTGCGCTTTTTCGGCCTGCTGCTCAGCCAGCTCTTCAGCGCGGCGGCGCGCTGTGACGTCGGTGGCGATCAGCATCTGCGCCAGGCGGCCGTCGGTCCACTGCAGGTAGCGCGCGCGCACGTCGAACCACTTGTCCAGTTCGGCGGCGTAGACCTCGCGCGGGTTGGCGCCGATGTGGGTGAGCTCCTGCGTCGGCAGGCCCGACAGGTTGTCCTCGTCGTCATGGCCGGTAACGTCCAGTGGCACGCTGGAGCTGGCGCCACTGGCCAGCAGCGCATGGCCGCCGGCGTCGGCACCAAACCACAGCCGGTAGCTGCGGTTGGCAAACAGCAGTTCGCCTTGCTGCACCGACAGCACCGAGACCGCGGCTTCCAGGCCCTCCAGCACGGTGGTGAAGCGCTCGTGTGAGGCCGAGAGCTGATCGCGGATGCGCTTGGCCTCGGTGATGTTGGTCATGCTGGTCATCCAACCGGTCTGGTGGCCGCGCGCGTCGACCAGCGGCGAGACATACATGCGGGCGTCGAACAGCGTGCCGTTCTTGCGCATCACCTTGACCTCGATGCCACCGGCCGGGCTACGGCCCTGCAGTTCCTGTTGCAGCAGGCGGCTGTTCTCATCGATGCGATCCGCCGGCCAATAGGGGTAGGGCGGCAGCTTGCCGATCAGATCGTGCTCGGTGAACCCGGTCATGGCGCAAAAGGCGGGGTTGACATAGCTGACGCGGCC
>JBBQJN010000159.1:0-8918 GCA_038325945.1 Burkholderiales bacterium
CCTGAACTTCGGCCTGGCGCGTGATTTTGGCGGCGTCTGCCACCTGCGCTTCGACGACACCAACCCTGAAAAAGAGGAGCAGGAGTTTGTCGACGCCATCGTCGAGATGGTGCACTGGCTGGGCTGGGGCTGGGAGGCCGACCTGGGCGGCGTACGCACCTCACACCTGTACTACGCCAGCCACTACTTCGACTTCATGTACCGCGCCGCCGAGCATCTGGTCGAGCGCGGCTTGGCCTATGTCGACGAGCAAAGCGCCGAAGCCATGCGCGCCAACCGCGGCGACTTCAACACCGTGGGCACCAACAGCGCCTGGCGCGACCGCTCACCCGCCGACAACCTGGCCCGACTGCGCCAGATGCGCGACGGCCTGCATGCCGACGGCAGCATGGTGCTGCGCGCCAGGATCGACATGGCTTCGCCCAACATCAACCTGCGTGATCCGGCGCTCTACCGCATCAAACGCGCCCACCACCACAACACCGGCGACCGCTGGTGCATCTACCCGATGTACACCTATGCGCATCCGATCGAGGACGCGCTGGAGAACATCACCCACAGCCTGTGCACGCTCGAATTCGAGGACCAGCGCCCGTTCTACGACTGGCTGCTGGCGCGATTGTGCGAAGGCGGCCTGCTGCAGCAACCGGCACCCAAGCAGCATGAGTTTGGCCGGCTTAACCTGAGCTATGTGATCACCAGCAAGCGCAGGCTCAAGGCGCTGGTCGATGAGGGCCATGTCAGCGGTTGGGACGATCCCCGCATGCCCACCCTGGCCGGCATGCGCCGGCGCGGCTACACACCGTCGGCGGTGCGCAAGTTTGCCGAGGACACCGGCGCCTCCAAGAGCAACATCTGGGTCGACTACAGCGTGCTTGAGGGCGTGCAACGCGCCGACCTCGAAGCCGTGGCGCCGCGTGCCATGGCGGTGATTGATCCGGTACGGCTCAAGTTGACGAACTGGGATGCCCTGTTTGGCGCCGGCCACATCGAGCCCTGCAGCGCACCGGCGCACCCGCAGCGGCCCGAGCTGGGCCAGCGCAGCTTCGGCCTCGGGTCCGAGCTGTGGATCGAGCGCGATGACTTTGCAGAAGTGCCGGCCAAGGGCTTCTTCCGGCTCTTCCCGCCGCGCAGCGATGCGGCGGGCGCCATCACTCCGGGCAACAAGGTGCGGCTGAAGTACGGCATGGTGATCGAGTGCAGCGGCTGCGAGAAGGATGCCGACGGCCGCATCACCACCGTGCTGGCCACGGTGCTGCCCGACACCAAAAGCGGCACGCCGGGCGCAGACGCGGTCAAGGTCAAGGGCACCATCACCTGGGTTGGCGTGCACGACGGCGTGGCTGTGACCATCAACCTGTACGACCGCTTGTTCAGCGAGCCGCAGCCCGAGGCCGGTGGCCGCGATTTTCGCGAAGCGCTGAACCCGGCCAGCAAGACCGTGGCGCAGGGCTTTGGCGAGCCTGCGTTGGGCGCGGTGGCCGCCGAGCAGCGCTTCCAGTTTGAGCGCCATGGCTACTTCGTCACGGATCGCCAGGACCACCTGCCCGGCGCGCCGGTGTTCAACCGCATCACCGGGCTGCGCGACGGCTGGGCCAAATGAGCTCAGCGCGCAGCTCGCTTGGCCTCTGCGCGCTGCGCGCTTGTGGCCAAGGGCCGCGCCCGGGCAACCACAAACGGGCCCGCCCACCTTTGACGGCAGGTCGCCCAGCGCCGAGGTGGCCGCAGTGACCGACTTCTGGCCAAGCTGCGGCTGGCGCCACCTGCAGGCCGACGCCGACGGCCGCTTGCCGCCCAGCGCAGCCTGGATTGGCCATTGGTTGGATCGACCCGAGCTGGCGCTGGTGGCCGAGTCTTGCGCCGCCGAGATCAGGCTGCACCAAGGCTTGCGCGCCGACCCGCTGCGCGCAGTGCCGGCCGCCGAGCTGACGGCCGTGCAAGATGCCGATGCGCGCGAGAACTACCGCTTGTTCCTGGCGCTGCGCGACGGCCTGCTGGCCGCCGGCACGCTGGAAGCCTTTTACCTGGGCCTGTTCAAGCAAGACGCGATCACGCTGCCGCCGTTGTTCATCGATGTCATCGTGCAGACGATGCTGCGCCAGCTGCTCAACGAAGACGCTGACGCGCTGGAGGCCCGCGCCGCCGAGCTGCTGTTCCGGCCGCAACGCATCACCTTGCAGGGCGGGCGCGTGCTGGCCGGCGACCGCGCCACGCTCGACCGCCTCAGCGACGCCGGCGGCTTTGGTGCGCTGGGCCGGCTGCTCACCGAGGCCCAGGTGCCGCTGCGCAGCGCGCAGTTGCAGGTGCTGGGCAGTGACAACGCCGCTGAATACTGGCATGACCGCCTGCACGACGGCAGCGAGCGCCACCGCTTTGTGCTTGACCTCACCCACCAGGTGAGCAAGCAGGTGGCGCCGGGTGTCAACGTGCCGCTCACACTGGCGCGCTCGGGCCTGGCTGCGCTGGCCCGCGTGCTGCAGCGCTGGCTGGCCCACCTGGCCGGCGTGCAGGTGAGCATCACGCCGCTGGCCCGCATTGACGATCCGGATTGGCGCTGGCACCTGGGCCTGGACGCCGAGGCCAGCGCGATTCTCAACACGCTGTACCGGGGCGAGACCGTCGACGAAACCCGGCTGGCGCGGCTGATCGGCCTGTTCCGGCTCGACTTCAACGACCCCGCCGACCTGCTGCCCGAACTGGCCGGCGCGCCAGTCTGGCTGGGCCTGGCGATGAGCGCCGACGGCCTGCTGCGCCTGAAGCCGCAGAACCTGCTGCTGAACCTGCCGCTGGCCCGGCGCAGCTGATCACGCGCGGCGGCTCAGCCGGCGTGGCCGACCTCGAAGTCGTTCAGCCCGCAAGCGTCCACGCCCTTGAGCAGCCACAGCGGCCGCTGCGCAAAATTCACCGCCACGCCGGTCTTGCCGTCCATCGGCTTGAGGCTGCGATCAAAGTGTGAACTGGCCGGCAGATAGCGCAGCGCCACGCCGGTGCGGCGCTGGGCGCTGGTGTTGGCCGCCGCGCCGTGGATCATGTAGACATCGTGCAGGCTCATCTGGCCGGGCTCGAGCTCGATGTCAACCGCCGCTGACTCATCAAACGCACCTGCCGCCAGGCGCTGCTGCAGCGTCAGGTCGGTGCGATCCTCGTGCAGGTGCGGATGCAGCTGCTGCTCGCGGTGTGAACCGGGGATCACCCGCAGGCAGCCGTTGGCCCGCGTGCTGGGCTCCAGCGCCACCCACACCGTGCAGGTGGCCAGCGGCCGGATCGGCCAATAGTGGCCGTCCTGGTGCCAGGGCGTCTCGTAGCCCTCGCCCGCCGGCTTGCAGAAGACATGCGCGCCCCACAGGATCACATCGGGGCCGATCAACTGCGACACCAGGTCGACGATCGCCGGGTCGCGCGCCAGCTCAAGAAAGGCGGCGACGCCGCGCACGCCCTCGCCGTTGTCGCCAGCAGCGCGATCAATGTGGGCGGATACCAGCTTCTCGGGGCGTACGCCGGGATTGCGGCGCAGCAACAAATCCAGCGCCGCTTGCATCGCCGCCAGTTGCCCGGCTGGCAGGCTCCAGCGCGGCAACAACCAACCCTGCTCGCGATAGGACGCTATTTCCGCTGACGACAGCACGGCGCGGCGGCCCGACTCGGGGTCGGCGAAAAAACCAGTGTTGGCGGCAGACATGGCGCGATTCTGTGCCATCGGCAAAGCCATCGGCAAAGCCATCGGCAAAGCCATCGGCAATACCATTGGCGGAACCATCGGCAAAAGCGGCGTTGCCAGGCCCCTCCGAAAAGGGCGACGTCCGGCTGTTTGGCCGGCTCGGCAGGTTGGAGCTCGGTAGGTTGGAGTCAACAGCGTGAACTCCAACAGCAGCTCGGTAGGTTGGCGTGAACAGCGTGAACTCCAACGGCAGCTCGGTAGGTTGGAGTGAAACGACCCGAAGACCGCCGGGGTCACGCCGTACACGGCTGACGGCCCGGCGCAGCGGCCAGCGCCGACGATCTTCGCCATCGCCGAATCAGCCGACGGCAGGCTCTGGGTCGGCAGCCGAGGCAGTGGCATCGCCGAGCTGAACCCAAGCAGCGGCAGCATCCGCCAGCACCGGCACAGCCCGCAAGCCGGCAGTCTGCCCGACGGCCGGATTGAGGCGCTGCTGGTCGACCGCGGCGGCACACTCTGGGTCGGCGGCTGGCAAGGACTGAGTCGGCGCCTCGACCCGGTCGCTGTCAAAGGGCTGCTCGCCGGCAGCCGGGTGCAGACCCTGCTGCGGGCCTCAGACGGCGGCCTCTGGATCGGCCTGCAGTCGGGCGCACTGCTGCGGCTCGATCCCGCCAGCGGCCAGAGCCGGCCACTGGTCACGGGTACGACCGTTAGCGCGGCTGGCGCCGTCACCCCACTGCTGGAAACGCCAGATGGCCGGATCTGGGTCGGCCGCGACAAGGGCCTGGCCCTGCACCGACTTGACGGCAGCTTGCTGCACCTGCTGCAACATGACCCACGCCTGCCCGATGGTCTGGCCGGCAACCAGGTCACCAGCCTGCTGCAGGACTTGGCCGGCTGGGTCTGGGTCGATGGTTCTGGCCTCGGCCTGCAGCGCCACAACCCGGCCAACCAGGCGTTTCGGGTGCGCAGCGCCGACCTGGACCCTGGCAGCCCACGGTGGCTGGCCTGCTGTTCGATCATCAGCAGCGGCTGTGGGTGGACACCGGCGTGGCCGGACTACACCGCATGACCCAATGGGACAGCGGGACAGCGAAACGGCGCGCTTCGACCGCGTCAGCCAACGCCACGGCGTGTTCAACCGGCCGTTCGGCGCCGACCTGCTGCAGGACGGGCGCGGCCGCATCTGGACCCCCATGCCTGTCTACGATCCGGCCACCGACCAGTTCGACGAGTTGAGCGCAGCCGACGGCGTGCGTTCTGGCACCGGCTGGTTCTACTCGTACAGCGCGATGGCCGATGGCCGGCTGCTGTTCGGCGGCAGCAAGGGCCTGCTGGTGGTCAATCCCGCCCACTTTGATCGCACGACCTTTGCGCCTGCGCTGCTGGTGACGGAACTGCGCGTCAACGGCTTGAGCCGGGCGGTCGGGCCCGCGCCCGAACAACTGCGGATGACACCCAGCGATCGCGGCATCAGTGTCGAATTTGCCGCGCAGGACTACAGCGATCTTCAGCGCTTGCGCTATGCCCACCCACTGGAAGGTGTGGATGCCGACTGGATCCACAGCGGCGCCGACTTCCGTCGCGCCAGCTACAGCAAGCTGGAGCCCGGTGACTACCGCTTGCGGGTGCTGGCCAGCAACCGCAGCGGCGTGATCAGCGCGCACGAGCTGGTGACTGCGCTGCAGGTGCAGCCGGCCTGGTGGCAACTGCCCTGGATGCGTGCGGCACTGGCGCAGCGAACCGGGCGCTCAGGCCTCAAGCTGAGCGATGATCGGGTGATGCCTGCGCAAGCTGCTGCCCAGCCACCGTTGCAAACCGCAACCCTGACCGTCATGGCGCTGCTGGCCTTTGCCGGCAACTCGCTGCTGTGCCGGCTGGCGCTGCAGCAGACCACCATCGACGCCGCCAGCTTCACCAGCGTTCGGCTGGTCTCGGGTGCCTTGGTGCTGGCGCTGCTGGTGGCCTGGCGTGGCCGCAAGTTCACGGCTTCGAGCACGCCGTGGCGCGCGGGCAGCTGGGGCTCGGCGCTGGCACTGTTTGTCTACGCGGCTGGCTTCTCGTTTGCCTACATCCACCTGAGCGCCGCCACCGGTGCGCTGCTGTTGTTCGGCGTGGTGCAGACAACAATGATCGGCTGGGGCCTGTGGCGCGGCGAACGTTTGCGCGCCCTGCAGTGGCTGGGCATGGCCGGCGCCAGCGGCGGGCTGGTGTGGCTGCTGCTGCCCGGGCTGGCGACGCCATCGCTGGGTGCCGGGCTGATGATGGCCGCCGCCGGCGTGGCCTGGGCGGTCTACACCTTGCGCGGCCGCGGTGCCGGCGATGCCACCGCAGTGACGGCCGGCAACTTTCTGCGCGCCGCGCCGCTGGCCTTGCTGGTCAGCGCGCTGCTGTGGTCACAGACGCGCTGGGACGTGCCGGGGCTGCTGCTCGCGCTGGCTTCGGGCGCGCTGGCCTCGGGCCTGGGCTACGCCGTCTGGTACACCGCGCTGCGCGGTCTGACCGCCACCGCCGCCGCCATCCTGCAACTCACCGTGCCGGCGCTGGCCACCGCAGGTGGCGTGCTGCTGCTGGGCGAGCCCATCACCGCGCAGCTGCTGGGTGCTTCGGTGGCGGTGTTGGGTGGCGTGGCGCTGGTGATCACGGCGCGGAGCCGGCCCGGCCCCTGACAACCCGCAGGACAACCCAAACGGGTGACTGAATGCAGCTCAGTAGGTTGGAGTGAACGAAGTGAACCCCAACGGCAGTTCAACATCATCGGAGGTACGGTTGGCATGATCGAACCTCCGCAAGCAATTGTTGGCGTTGCCACTCCAACCTACCTGTCTGGCTTCGGTGGCGATGTTGGGCGGCGTGACGCTGGTGATCTCGGCGCGGGGCTAAAGGCCTGCAGCGGGCACGGCACAGCGTCAGCAGGCGCCTGACCAAACAGCCGCGCCGCCACCTGCGCCGGCTCTTTCAGCGTGCGCAGCTCGTCAAACAGCTGCTGCGCCTGCGGGTGACGCCGCCGCAGCAGGTTGAGCCATTGCTTGATGCGCCCAGGGCAATGCTTGGGTTCGGTATGGCGGCTGATGTGCGTCCAGTACAGCGCCAGCATGGGCCGCAGCTCAGCCCAATCGACCGGCCCGCGCACCACCGCCGCGCCCGCTGCCTGTGCGTCATGGGCGCGGATGGCCCAGGCCAGGCCGGGATCAGCCACCGCACCGCGGCCCAGCATCAGCGCGGTGCCGCCTGACTCAGCGCGCGCGCGCAGCGCATCGTCCAACGTCCAGATCTCGCCATTGGCCACCACCGGCAGGCTCACCGCGGCGCGAATCAGTGCAATGCGGTCCCAGAAGGCCGGCGGGCGGTAGCCCTGGGCCTTGGTGCGGGCGTGCACCACCAGCTCAGACGCGCCAGCGGCGGAGATCGCCCGCGCGGCGTCGAGCATGCGGGCCTCGTCCAGGTGGCCCAGCCGCATCTTGGCCGACACCGGCAGCCGCGCCGGCACCGCAGCGCGCACGGCCGCCACGATCGCACCCACCAGCTCGGGCTCGTCCAGCAGCACCGCGCCGCCACGGTGGCGATTCACGGTCTTGGCCGGGCAGCCGAAGTTGAGATCGATGCCCTCGGCGCCCAGTTCGGCCAGCCGGGCGGCGTTGTCGGCCAGGCAGGCCGGGTCGCTGCCCAGCAACTGGGCCCGCACCGGCACGCCGGCGGCAGTGCGGCTGCCGTTGAGCAGCTCGGGCATCAAGCGCAAGAACACCCGCTCTGGCAATAACTGGTCGCTGATGCGGATGAATTCCGAGACACAGCGATCGAAACCACCGACGCGGGTCAGCACATCGCGCAGGCTGTGGTCGAGCAGGCCTTCCAGGGGCGCGAGCAGCAGGGTCACTGGCGGAGGTGGGTGGCGGAGGTCGATGGCCTTCAGCCTTCAAAACGGTCGCGCAGTGTAGGTCGGGGACAATGCCGGCATGAAAACTCCCGAGCGACTGCGGCCCCTGTTGGACGAAGGCCTGATCGACGCCGTGCAGCGCCAGCTGATGAGTGGCAAGGAAGCCCAGGTCTATGTCGTGAGCAGCGGCGGCCAGACAATTTGCGCCAAGGTCTACAAAGAGGCCACGCACCGCAGCTTCCGCCAGGCGGTGGACTACACCGAAAACCGCAAGACCAAGAACAGCCGCCAGGCCCGCGCCATGGCCAAGGGCACGAAGTTCGGTCGCCAGGCGATGGAGGCGGCCTGGCAGAGCGCCGAAGTCGATGCGCTGTACCGCCTGGCCGCTGCCGGCGTGCGCGTGCCGCGGCCGATCAACTTCCACGAGGGTGTGCTGCTGATGGAGCTGGTGTGCGACGCCGACGGCAGCGCCGCGCCGCGCCTGAATGACATGAACTTCAGCGCCGAAGACGCCCGCGCCCACCATGCCACGCTGATGCGCGAGGTGGTGCGCATGCTGGCGGCCGGCGTGGTGCACGGCGACCTGTCGGAGTTCAACATCCTCGTCGGCGCCGACGGCCCGGTGATCATCGACTTGCCGCAGGCGGTGGACGCCGCCGGCAACAACCACGCCAGCGCGATGCTTGAGCGCGACGTTGCCAACCTGCGCAATTACTTCGGCCGCTTTGCGCCCGAACTGCTGCTGACCAACTACGGCCGCGAGATCTGGTCGCTCTACGAAAAAGGCCTGCTGCAGCCCGATAGCGTGCTCAGCGGCCGCTTCGAGCAGCGGCACAAGCCGGTCGACCTGAGCCAGGTGATGGCGGTGATCGACGACGCGAAGGACGAAGAAGCCGCACGGCGGCTGCGCATGCAGGAGGCCCGATGAGCCCAACCACCCCTGACACCACGCCGACGCCGCAGGATGCCGCCGACGACGCCAGCGTGATCAAGCGCACCCGCGCCTGGGTTGACCGCGCGGTGATCGGCCTCAACCTGTGCCCGTTTGCCAAGGCGCCGCAGGCCAAGGGCCAGGTGCGCTATGTCGTCAGCCATGCAGTCGACCCGGCGGCGCTGCTGGCCGACCTGATCCGCGAGTTGGAGACGCTGGCCGAGGCCAAGCCGGAGAAGATTGAGACCACGCTGCTGATCCACCCCGGCGTGCTGCAGGACTTTGCCGACTACAACGACTTCCTGGCCATCGCCGAAGACACCGTGGCCGAGCTTGACCTGGAAGGCATGCTGCAGGTGGCCAGCTTCCACCCCGACTACCAGTTTGCCGATACCGAAGCCGACGACATCGCCAACGCCACCAACCGCTCGCCCTGGCCCACGCTGCATTTG
>JBBQJN010000160.1:0-8897 GCA_038325945.1 Burkholderiales bacterium
GAGGCCGTACAGCTCTTGCCCCTTGTGGAATACCGGCGTCTCGGGCGAGTTCAGGTACTTGGGCTCGCCCTTGTCGAGCACCCGGCCGCCAAAGCCGATGACCTCGCCGCGCACCGAGCGGATCGGGAACATGATGCGATCGCGGAAGCGGTCGTAGCGCTTCTGTTCCTCGCCGGGCTTGTCGTCGTCACCGCCGCTGCTGATGACCAGGCCGCTTTCGGCCAGCAAGGGGTCGTCATAGGCCGGAAACACCCCGGCCAGGGTGCGCCAGCCCTCGGGTGCATAGCCCAGGCCAAAGCGCGCCGCCACCTCGCCGGTGAGGCCGCGCTGCTTGAGGTAGGCCACCGCGCGCGGGTCGGCCTTGAGTGCGGCGCGGTAAAACTCGCCGGCCTTGGCCAGCACCTCGCTCAAGGTGGCGCGCTGGCTGCGCTCGGCCTCGGCGCGGGCCTTGTCCTCCGGGCTGGCGGTGTTTTCGGGCACCGTCAGACCGACTTGCTGGGCCAGATCACGCACCGCTTCCATAAAGCCCATGCCGTGGTGCTCGGTGAGAAAGCGGATGGCGTCGCCATGTGCGCCGCAGCCAAAGCAGTGGTAGGTCTGGCGCGACGGGCTGACGATGAAGCTGGGCGATTTTTCGCCGTGAAAGGGGCACAGCCCCTTGTGGTTGATGCCGGCCTTCTTCAGCTCGACATGACGGCCCACCACCTCGACAACGTCGACGCGGGACAGCAGATCCTGGATAAAACCGGTGGGCAGCACCGGGCGAGTCTAGCGAAGCCCCTGGCCGGGCCGGCGCCGTGGCCGCCAAGCGGCATTCGTCGCGGCCTCAGTCGCTGCGTTCGGTGCCCGTGACCTGGCCGCCGGGTGCGGGTTTTGATGTGTGCTCGGCGGCCACCGCATCGCCGCTGTCGAGCAAAGGGCCCGGCGCCATGGCGCTGAGCGCAAACAGGCCCTTCCAGGCGCGTACCCAGAGGCCAACCTCGGCGGCCGGCATCGCCGGAGCAATGCCCTGGCCCTGGCCCATCTCGCAACCCATGTCGAGCAGCATGCGCGCCTGGGCGGCGGTCTCCACGCCCTCGGCCACCACCGCGCAGTCAAAGGTGCGCGACAGGCTGATCACGCCCTCGACAATCGCCCGGTCTTGCGCATCGGTCAGCATGTGTTGCACAAAGCTGCGGTCAATTTTGAGCACCTGCACCGGCAGCCGCTTCAAGTAAGTGAGGGTGGAATAGCCGGTGCCGAAGTCGTCCAGCGCCCAGCGCACACCCAGGCGCACGCAACGTTCCATCACCGTCGAGGTGAAGTCGATGTCGGTGAGTGCGGCGGTTTCGAGCACCTCAAGTTCGAGCCGCGGGCCCAGCGCGCGCTGGTGGCGCGCCAGCAACTCGGCCAGGCGTTGCGGGAAGTCAGTTTCCTGCAGGTGGCGGGCGGTGATGTTGACGCTGACCGACAGATCCAGCCCCTGACCCAGCCAGACATCAAGCTGGTCGAGCGCCTGCGCCAGCACATGGTCACCTACCCGAGCCGACAGCCCGGTGTGCTCGATCAGCGGCAGAAACTGCGCCGGCGGCATCACGCCATGTTCAGGATGGTTCCAGCGCAGCAGGGCTTCGACGCCCAGCACGGTGCCGCGACGCAGGTCGACCTTGGGCTGGTAATACAGCACCAGCTCGTTGCGGTCCAGCGCTTCCTGCACGCGGCCGATGGCCAGCACACGTTGCTCATGGCGGCGGCTGGTTTCGGGGTCAAAGAACAGGAAACCGTTGCGGCCGGACTGCTTGGCGCCGTACATCGCATGGTCGGCATGGCGCAGCAAGGTATCGGCATCGCTGTCGTCCAGCGGGTAGACGGTGGCGCCAACGCTGGCGGTGACGCGCTCGGGCGCGCTGCCTGGGCCGACCATGATCGGTTGCGCCACTACACGCAGCACGCGCTGCACCGCCGAGCGCGCTTCGTCGATCGTGCCGGCGCGCAGCAGCAGCACAAATTCGTCGCCGCCCAGCCGGGCGGCGGCATCCGACCAGACCGTGCCGCGCTCACGTAGCGCGCCGCGCAAGCGATTGGCCACTTCGGCCAGCAACAGATCGCCGGCCTCGTGGCCATGGCGCTGGTTGATGGCCTTGAAGTGGTCCAGATCCAGGTAACACACGGCCAGCAGGTAGCCGTCGCGGTCAGTGGCGGCCATGGCCTCGGCCATCAACTGGCCTAGCCGGGCGCGGTTGGGCAGCCGGGTGACCTCGTCAAAGTGCGCCTGGCGCTCCAACTGCTCGCGTTGCAGGCGCTGCTCGGTGACATCGCTGACCACCAGCACGTGGTAGCGCAGGCTGTTGTCGGGGCCGTGCACCGACGACACGGTGACTCGCAACGCGCAGGCCTCGCCGTTGCGGCGACGCTCGATCACCTCGCCGGCCCAATGGCCCTGGCTGCGCAAGGCCGCCCACAGCGACGCCTGTTGCGGCCGCTGCAGACCGTCGTCCGCGCCGCCGTGCAGCAGGCTGGGCACGCTGCCCAGCAACTCTTCACGCGGGATGCCGACGATGCGGCAATAGGTGGGGTTCGCGTCCAGCACACGACCATCGGCGTCGGTGATCACCAGGCCGTCGTGCAGGTGCAGCAGCACACTGGTAGACAACTGGTGGCGGTCTTCGGCATGGCGGCGGGCGCCGACATCGGCCAGCGATGCCACCACGCGTATCGGCGCGCCGCTGCGGTCGCGTTCAGCGACGATCACATGCACGTCGAACCAGCTCCAGTGGTCGCCCACGCGCAGGCGCAGCTCACGCCGCAGGCCGGCACCCACCGGCCTGCCGGCCGAGGCCAGCGCGCTGTGCAAGGCCTCACGGTCGTCACCATGCACCCGGTTCAGCCACTGCGCGAGGTGGGTCTCGAACCCGTCGCCTGGGTCTTGCATCAGCACGCGCCAGCGTGCTGATGCGAAGCTCTCGCCGGTGCGCAGGTTCCAGTCGGCCACGCCCAGATCGGAGCCGACCAGCGCCAGCTGCCAACGCTCATTCAGCCGGGCCAGTTCACCCACCTGGGCATGCGAGCCCAGCACCAGGGCCACCAGCATCGCCGCATAGGCCCATAGCAGCACCAGGCCGCTGCCTTGCTCCCATTGGTTGGCCAGCGCAAACGGCCCTTGGTCGGCGGCGGTGGCCATCAGCATGACGCAGGTGATAGCCAGTACGGCGGCCGCCGGCGTGGCCACGCCGCTGCGCATGGCCAGGGTGCACAGCAACACCGGCGGCAGCAGCAGCAAGGCCAAAGATGCCAGCCCCATCGTGGCCGGCATCAGCAGCGTGCCCGCCACCGCCAGCGCACAGGCCATCAGCAAAGCCGCGCTGACCAGACGTTGCGCTGGCGCAAGCGCCCGCGCCAGGCTGGCGCGGCCGAGGCTGATCATGGGCACGCCGGCCACCAGCACGCCCAGCAGATCGCCCAGCCACCAGCGCGCTGCGGTGGCCGGTAAATCGAGCGGGCTGATGCTGCCCGCCAGCGCCAACCAGGTGGCGCCGTTGGCGGCGGTGATGATGCTGGCACCGCAGCCACCGGCGCCGATCAGCAGCCAGAGATCACGCCGCTGCTCCAGACGGGGGTTGAAACCCGCTTGCTTCATCCAGCGCGCGGCCGCCCAGGGCCCGGCCACGTTGCCCAGCGCGATCAGCGCCGCCAGCCAGGCCGGCGCGCCCGCCAGCAGGTGGATGGCGGCGGCGCCGGCCAGCAGTGCCGGCGCAAAGGCCGAGCCCCAGCGCAGCAGCACTGCCAGCGCCAGGCCAATGGCCGGCCAGAACGCCGCCACATGCGGCGAGCGGCCAGGCATGGCCAGTGCCAGTTGCCCCGCCAAGGCATAGGCGGTGGCCACCAGCAGGCTGCCCAGGCACACATACAGCCAGCGGCGCCAGTCGGTTGACCGGGTCTTGGCGGCAAGCGGGAGGGACGGGTCAGTGAACAAGTAGCGACTCGATTAAGGCGTAGAGCGTAGAGCGTGGAGCGTGGAGATTTACAGCCGAAACTGCCGGCGCGTCAAGGCAGATCGGATGCCAGTGCCGCACAGTGTTGTGCTGAAAGTGAGAAAGACGATGGTTTTGATGCTCTGGCCAATGCGCCTGCCACCGCTTTGCGCGCCGGTGCAGCGCCAAAAAAAAGGCCCGGTAAAACCGGGCGCTTTTGCTGGCAAATCAGGCTGCGGCCGGGCCGCGGGCTGGGTTCATACTGAGAAGTCTTCGATCTTGGCGCCACTCGCCAGCGCCGCCTTCAACCACTTGGGTTGCAGGCCCCGGCCGCTCCAGGCGTCGCCGGTAGCCGCATTGCGGTATTTGGCGGCCACTTTGCTGGCGGGTTTGCCGGCAGCGGCCGCGCGTGCTGCGGTAGACTTGCCGGCAATATCGGCAGCGGTCAGGCCAAACTCGGCCATCATGGCCTTGACCTTGGCCACCGCGTCGGCGCGTGCCTCGCGCTGGACGTCGGCAATCTGTTTTTCGATGTCGGCGCGCTGCGCCAGCAGATCTTGCAGGGAAGACATATTCAGGCTCCTGGGTTGAGGGTAACGGCTGCAGTGTAATGCCAATTACTCGGCTGCCGCTAGGGGGCCTTCAATTTAAATTGCGCGTCGGTGTATGGCCAATCAGGCCGGCGGTGGCACATAACCCGCTACCTGATCGGCACCGCTGCCAAAGAAGAAGTTCTCCATCTGCCGGGCCAGGTATTGGCGAGCACGCTGGTCGGCCAGGTTCAGGCGGTTTTCATTGACCAGCATGGTCTGGTGCTTGAGCCACAAGGCCCAGGCTTCCTTGCTGACCTGGGCGTAGATGCGCTGGCCAAGTTCGCCGGGGTAGGGCGAAAAATCCAGGCCATCGGCCTCTTTTTTCAAGTGGATGCATTGCACGGTACGGGCCATGATGATTCTCCTGTTGTGGTGTGGGATGGCGGGCCGATTCAATTGCCCAGTTTCTTGACCAGCACCTGCGAGCGCCGGTCCCAGTTGTACTTGCGCTTGCGGGCCTCGGGCAGCCAGTCGGCATCGACCACCGCAAAGCCGCGCTTGATGAACCAGTGCATGGTGCGTGTGGTGAGCACAAAGATACTGTCCAGCGCCATCGCCCGGGCGCGCTGCTCAACGCGCTTGAGGATGCGCTCGCCGTCGCCCTGGCCTTGCACCTCGGGCGATATGGTCAGCGCCGCCATCTCGCCGGTGCGTGCTTCCGGGTAGGGGTACAGCGCGGCACAGCCAAATATCACGCCGTCGTGCTCGATCACGGTGTAGTTGGCAATGTCGCGCTCAATTTCGGTGCGCTCGCGGCGCACCAGCGTGCCGTCGCGCTCAAACGGTTCGATCAACTGCAGGATGCCGCCCACGTCGTCGGCGGTGGCCTCGTGCAGCGACTCCAGTTTTTCATCGACCACCATGGTGCCGATGCCGTCGTGGGTGAATATTTCTTGCAATATCGCGCCGTCAATCGCAAAGGGCAGGATATGGGAGCGCTCGACACCGCCCTTGCAGGCCTTGACGCAGTGCTGCAGGTAAAACGCCAGGTCGGTGGGCTGGCTGGCGGGCGGCAAGGTCAGCAGCAGGCGCTGGGCCTCGACCAGTGCCAGCTCGGTATCGATGGCGCTGTCGGGGTCGCTCGGGCTTTCGGCGATACCCGGCACCTCGGTGATGAACAGCAGTTTGTCGGCCTGCAGCGCGACCGCGGCGGCGGTGGCCACGTCTTCCATGGTCAGGTTGAACGCTTCACCCGTGGGCGAGAAGCCGAAGGGGCTGAGCAGTACCAGCGCGCCGATGTCGATGGCTCGCCGGATACTGGCGCCATCCACCCGGCGCACCACGCCGGTGTGTTTGAAGTCGACGCCGTCGACGATGCCCACCGGCCGCGCGGTGAGAAAGTTACCCGACACCACACGCACCGTGGCGTTGGCCATCGGCGTATTGGGCAGGCCTTGTGAAAACGCCGCCTCGATCTCGAAGCGCAGTTGCCCAGCGGCCTCTTGCGCGCAGTCCAGCGTTACCGCATCGGTAATGCGCATGCCCTGGTGATAGCGTGAGGCATGGCCTTTGGCGAGCAACTGCTCCATCAACTGCGGCCTGAAGCCATGCACCAGCACCAGCTTGATGCCCATGGCCTGCAGGATGGCGAGGTCTTGCACAAAGTTGTTGAGCTTGCCCGCCGCCACCAGTTCACCGGCCATGCCGACCACAAAGGTCTTGCCGCGGTAAGCATGGATGTAGGGCGCGACGGCGCGAAACCAGGGAATGAAGGTATGCGGGAAGACCAGGCTCATGGTGCGCGGGATTGTGCCGCACGGCGCCCGGCCACAACACGGTGGGGGCAGGGCCTTGTCACAGCTTCAACCCGCATGCAGCACCACCAGCAAGGCGCTGGCCGGGCCGCGGCCGGGGTTATGGATGGCATGCGGCTGATCGGCGGCATAACGCGCGGTCTCGCCGGCTGCGAGTTCGGCGCTGTCGGCGCCGGCGGCCAGCACCAGCCGGCCGCCAAGCACGCTGAGGTGTTCACGCGCGCCGGGCTCATGGGCCTGCGAGTCCAGCCTGGCGCCGGCCTGCAGCGTCAGCTCGTACCACTCAAACTGCCCGGCCAGTTCGATCGGGCCGAGGATGCGCAACTCGCAGCCGGCATCGGCGCCGCGCAATGTGGGCGTGGCGTGGCGGGCCACGGTGGTGATGCTGGGCGCCTGGGCCGGCGCAGCGCCCTGCAGCAAATCGGCCAGCGGCACGCCCAGCGCGTTGGCCAGGCGCCACACCACGGCCACCGTGGGATTGGCCTGCGCGCGCTCGATCTGCGACAGCATGCTCTTGGACACGCCGGCGCGGCGCGACAACTCGTCCAGCGACAAGGCCTGCTGCTCGCGCAGCGCCGCCAGTGCATCACCCACACGGGGTGGCTCGGGCAGCGGGCGGTTGGCGGGCTTGTTCATGTTGTGCAGGCCAGACTTGATCAGCGGCGATTCGTTCAGTATAGTGAACTTGCGTTCGATAAATCGAACGTATTTTTGATCCCCGGCATTGAGCTCATGCGCTGAGCCGGCCCGTGCACCACCGTAGGCCCTCACAGGCCACCACTTCCTGAGGCTCCACGCCATGCCCGCCATCGACGACTTTCTGGCCCAGGTGCAAGACCAGTTGCAGCAACTCGACGCTGCCGGGCTGATGAAGCGCGAGCGCATCATCAGCACGCCGCAGGGCGCCACCGTGCGTTTGGCCGACGGCCGCGAGTTGATCAACCTCTGTGCCAACAACTACCTGGGCCTGTCGGCCGATGCTGCGGTGGTGGCGGCCGCCCAGGCCACGCTCGCCAGCCACGGCTTCGGCCTCAGTTCGGTGCGCTTCATCTGCGGCACGCAGGACATCCACAAGACGCTGGAGCAGCGGCTGGCGCGTTTTCTGGGCACCGACGATGCCATCCTCTATGCGGCGGCCTTTGACGCCAACGGCGGATTGTTCGAGCCGCTGCTGAGCGAGGCCGATGCGGTGATCAGCGACGCGCTGAACCATGCCTCGATCATCGACGGCATCCGGCTGTGCAAGGCGCGCCGCCTGCGCTACGAGCACAACGACATGGCCGATCTGGCTGCACAGTTAAAGCTGGCGCGCAGCGAAGGCGCCCGCCATGTGCTGGTGTTCAGCGACGGTGCCTTCTCGATGGACGGCACGGTGGCGCAGCTGGCCGAGATGCGCCGGCTGTGCGATGAGCACGGCGCGCTGCTGGCGATTGATGATTGCCATGCCACCGGCTTCATGGGCGCTACTGGCCGTGGCAGCCACGAGCATGCGGGTTTGCTGGTGGACGGCCGATCCCAGGTGGACATCATCACCGGCACCTTGGGCAAAGCGCTGGGCGGCGCGTCGGGCGGCTTCACCGCCGGGCCGGCGCTGGTGATCGAGCTGCTGCGCCAGCGCTCGCGGCCGTATTTGTTCTCCAACACCCTGGCGCCGGCCATCGTTGGCGCTTCGATTGCCGTGCTGGACTTGCTGGAGGCGTCCCCTGCGCTGCGCGACCGGGTGCACCAGAACACCCGCTATTTCCGCCAGGCCATTGCCGAGGCGGGCTTCGAGATCAAGCCGGGTGATCATCCGATCGTGCCGATCATGGTTTATGACGCGGCGCTGGCGCAGCGGCTGGCGACGCGGCTGCTGGCGCTGGGCATCTACGTGGTGGGCTTTTTCTTCCCGGTGGTGCCACGCGGCCAGGCCCGCATCCGCGTGCAGCTGAGCGCGGCGCACAGCCGCGAGCAACTTGAGACTGCCGTGGCGGCGTTTGCCCAGGCCGGGCGTGAGCTTGGGTTATTGAAGTGAGCGCGCTGAAGACGCTCATCAACGGCGAGGGCCGCGCATGGCGCCGCTGAAGATCCTCATCATCGGCGCCAATGGCCAGATCGGCACCGAGCTGGCCGAGACGCTGGCCCAGCGCCACGGCGCGCAGGCCGTGGTCACCAGCGATCTGGCGCCCGAGGGCCGAGTGCCCGGCATCAGCCACGAGGCGCTGGATGTCACCGACGCTGCAGCGCTGGCCGCAGTGGTCAAGCGCCATGGCATCACCCAGGTCTACCTGTTGGCGGCAGCCTTGTCGGCCAGCGGTGAGCAGCATCCGCAGTGGGCCTGGAACCTCAACATGGGTGGCCTGCTCAACGTGCTGGAGCTGGCGCGCAGCAGCAAGCTGCAGCGCGTGTTCTGGCCCAGCTCGATCGCTGCCTTCGGGCCCAGCACGCCGGCCACCGCGCCGCAGCACACGGTGATGGACCCCGGCACGGTTTATGGCATCAGCAAGCTGGCCGGTGAGCGCTGGTGCGCCTGGTACCACGCCAGGCATGGCGTGGACGTGCGCAGCCTGCGTTATCCCGGCCTCATCAGCTGGAAGACCGCGCCCGGCGGCGGCACCACC
>JBBQJN010000161.1:0-8884 GCA_038325945.1 Burkholderiales bacterium
AGAACTCATGAGTGTTGCTGCGCCAATCGCCATGAGTTCGATGCCGATCAGCTTCTGGGTCGGCGCGGTGATCGCCAAGGCCGGTACCGGCAAGCTGATCGGCGCCGGGCTGATGAAGACCGTGGCCTTCATCTTTGTCTCGCCGCTGATGGGTTTTCTGCTCGGCTCGCTGATGAGGGTGCTGGTGTCGTGGATCAGCCGGCGCAGTTCACCGCGCAAGGTTGACCGCTGGTTCAGGCGGCTGCAGTTGGTCTCGGCCGGCGCCTATTCGCTGGGCCATGGTGGCAACACCATCACCGGCGCGATTGTCGGCGTCGGCTCGGTGCGCCATGCCTCGGCGGTGCGCTGGGGCGTGGCCGGCAACATCGTCTGGGCCTGGATCTTCACCATCCCGGCCTCGGCCTTGATGGCTGCCGTGGCCTACTGGATCAGCTTCACCTTGTTCTAAACGCGGGCAGCGGCTTTGCCGGGCCTGTCCGCTCACACTTTGTTCACGCCCGAGGCCGCCGATGTCCAAGCACACCGCCACTGTCCACTGGCAACGCGAAGGCCAGGCCTTCGTTGATCGGCGCTATCGCCGCCACCATGTCTGGCGCTTCGACGGCGGCCTGGAGCTGCCGGCCTCGTCATCGCCGCAGATGGTGGCGTTGCCACTGTCGGATGCCGGCGCGGTTGATCCCGAGGAGGCTTTTGTCGCCGCGCTGTCAAGCTGCCATTTGCTGTGGTTTCTGGATCTGGCCTGCCGTGCCGGCTGGCTGGTCGACGACTACCAGGACGCAGCCAGCGGCCTGCTGGCCGCCGATGCCCAGGGCCGGCTGGCCATGACCCACGTCACGCTGCGCCCGCGCGTGATGTTTGCCGGCGATCACCAGCCCGCAGCCGCCGAGATCCTGCGCCTGCACCATGCCGCGCATGAGGCCTGCTTTATCGCCAACTCGGTCAAGACCGAGGTCTACTGCGAGCCCGTGATCCTTCAGGAATAGTGATGTACCTGCCTGCCCACTTTGAGGAAACCCGCCCGGCCGTGCTGCAGCAATTGCTGCGCGCGCATCCGCTGGGCCAACTGGTTACGGTGGACATCGACGGTGTGCCAGTGGCCAACGCCATCCCTTTCCTCTACGACGCCGATCGCGGCCCGCTGGGCACGCTGGTGGGTCATGTGGCACGCGCCAACCCGGTCTGGCGGGATGTTTCAGGTGATGGGGCAAGGCGGTCGGTGCTGGTGCTGTTTCAGGGCGCGGATGGCTATGTCTCGCCCAGCAGCTATGCCGCCAAGCGCGAGCATGGCAGGGTGGTGCCAACCTGGAACTACGCCACCGTGCAGGCCCGCGGCCCGCTGCGGGTGCTGGACGATGCCGCCGCCGTGCGGGCGCTGGTGACGCGGCTGACCGCAAGCCATGAGTCGGCGCAGCCCCAGCCCTGGGCGGTGTCCGATGCGCCGGCGGACTACATAGAGGCGATGCTCAAGGCCATCGTCTGCATCGAGATCGAGCTGACCGCGCTGGTGGGCAAATACAAGCTCAGCCAGAACCGCAGCGCCGCCGACCAGGCCGGTGTGGTGGCGGCGCTGCAGGCGGGTGGCGCCGCCGATCAAATAGCGCTGGCGCAGGCGATGAGCGCGGTCCAGGGCGCATCAGACACTTGAACCGGCGCTGCCGCCAGCGGCCGTCAGCCCTGTCGGCGGGCAAGATTTGGCGCTGCCTGAGCAGGCCGACAGGCGGTCGCCTTCGGGGCCGGTTCAAAACTGTGGCCTAATCAGGGGTTTTCGAAGCTGCATTTCCGGAGCCCACCATGGCCAACAAGATCCGTACCGAAGCCGACCGCAAGGCCACCCCCCGACCGGCCGCACCGAACGGCGTCACCGTCACCGTCAACCGCGGCCAGAAGCGCAGCCTTGAGCGCGGCGCCCATACCCGCAGCAAGAAGCGCCCGGGCAAGCGGCCGCACCAGGGCTGATCGCCCTCGCCCTGCCGGGTCAACCGGCGACGAAGCGGGCGCGGGTGGCCCGCTTTGTCATTGGTGACGCTGCCAAGCCCTGACCATGCTGCGCATCACCGAACTGCGTCTGCCGCTGAACCACGCCGAGCCTGCGCTGCGCGCGGCGGTGCTGGCGCGGCTGGGCCTGGGCGACGCTGATCTGCAGGAGCTCAGCGTGTTCCGCCGCGCCTGGGACGCACGCAAGAAGGCGGCGGTGATGTTGATCTACACCGTCGACCTGACGCTGGCCGATGGCATGGACGAGGCTGATCTGCTGGCGCGCTTTGAGGGTGACCCGCATCTGCGCCGCTCGCCCGATACGCGGTACCGCTTTGTGGCGCAGGCACCGGCTGACTTTCATGCCAGCCAGCGGCCGCGCCCGGTGGTGGTGGGCTTCGGCCCCTGCGGCATCTTCGCCGCGCTGCTGCTGGCGCAGATGGGTCTGCGGCCGATTGTGCTCGAGCGTGGCAAGGCGGTGCGTGAGCGCACCAAGGACACCTGGGGCCTGTGGCGCCAGGGTGTGCTCGACCCCGAATCCAACGTGCAGTTTGGCGAGGGCGGCGCCGGCACCTTCAGCGACGGCAAGCTCTGGAGCCAGATCAGTGACCCGCGCCACCTCACGCGCAAGGTGCTCAACGAGTTTGTCAAGGCCGGTGCACCCGAGGAGATTCTCTACATCGCCAAGCCGCACATCGGTACCTTCCGGCTGGTCGGTGTGGTCGAAAAAATGCGCGCCGAGATCGAGGCGCTGGGCGGCGAGGTGCGTTTCCAGCAGCGTGTAATTGATTTGCTGGTGGAGCAGCGGCCAGCGCAGGGCGGGGCCGCGGCAACGCGTCATGTGCGTGGTCTGGTGCTGGCCAGCGGCGAGCAACTGGCCGCCAACCAGGTAGTGCTGGCGCTGGGCCACAGCGCACGCGATACCTTTGCCATGCTGCAGCAGCGCGGTGTGCACCTGGAGGCCAAGCCGTTTTCGGCGGGCTTTCGCATCGAGCATCCACAAAGCCTGGTTGACAAGGCGCGCTACGGCCCCAGCGCCGGCCACCCGATCCTTGGCGCGGCCGACTACAAGCTGGTGCACCATGCTGGCAACGGCCGCGCCGTCTACAGTTTCTGCATGTGCCCCGGCGGCACCGTGGTGGCCGCCACCTCTGAGGTGGGCCGCGTCGTCACCAACGGCATGAGCCAGTACTCGCGCAACGAGCGCAATGCCAATGCCGGCATCGTTGTCGGCATCACGCCGGCCGATTACCGCCAGCAGCCGGGCGCGGGTCCGGTCGATCCGCTCGACGGCTTGGCCTTCCAGCGCCGCTGGGAATCACGGGCTTATGAACTGGGCGGCGGCGGCTACCGCGCGCCGGTCCAGCTGGTCGGCGATTTTCTCAAGGGCCAGGCTTCGGCGGTACTGGGCAGCGTCGAGCCCTCGTACACGCCCGGCGTGACGCTCAGCAACCTGGCCCAGCCCGGCGGCGGCAGCCTGCCCGACTATGCGCTGGCAGCGATCCGTGATGCACTGCCGGCCTTTGAGCGCCAGATCAAGGGCTTTGCGATGCCCGACGCCGTGCTCACCGGCGTCGAAACCCGCACCTCTTCGCCGCTGCGCATCACGCGTGGTCGCGACCATCAAAGTCTTAACACGGCGGGCTTGTATCCGGCGGGCGAAGGCGCGGGCTATGCCGGCGGCATCATGTCGGCCGGGGTTGATGGCATCGAGGTGGCCGAGGCGCTGGCAAAGCAGGTGCTGGCCGCAGTGACTTGACGGGGCTTTGTTTTGGCCAAGTGACTGAGGCCGGCAGCTTGCGGCTCGTAGCGGTCGTCCTGAGCGTCGCCGCCAAAGCCGACTCTCGACGTGCCGTGCGAGGCTGACGAGGCCGCCAGGCAACCGGATCCCTCCATGTCCCCCGCCGATGTCCGGCCTGCCGGCCGGACGTCGGCTCCTCCTTTACTTACGGGATCCGGTTGCCCGACGCCCTCGTCAGCCGGCAACTGCTGTGCGGTCGCACCGCCTGTAAAACCGAGACAGCTCGGTAGGTTGGAGTGAACAAAGTGAACTCCAACGGTGTTTCCACATTCACGGCGGCACGTTTGGCATGACCAGACCCCCGCACACCCATGTTGGAGTTGCCACTCCAACCTACTGAGCTGCTGTGCGGTCGCACCGCCTGAAAAACCGAGACAGCATCGCGTCTCGGGTCAGTTAGTCAGAGCGCCGCCGAGTGGCTGGTGGCCGAGGGTGCTGGGCATGTGGATCAAGGAGGTAAAGGAGGAGGTGGCGGACGCAGGTCCGGCACCGGGGGACACGGAGTGGTCCGCATGGCCAGCAGCCTTGGTCACGCGCACCAAGGTTGAGGTGCGTGCAAACAACAGCAGCCGGTCACATCTTCAGCCACGAGCCGAACTCAGCCCACCGCCTCATACACCCTGCGCTTGTAGTCAAACCAGAACGGGTGCCAGAAGCCAAAGTGGCGCTGCGTCGTTACCACACCCGCCAGGCCGGTGGCCGGTGACAGCCACCAATGGGCACCCGATTGGCGCGGCACCGCCTGCACAAAGGCCCCCGGCCAGGGCGTGTCGTGCAGCCGCTGCAGGCCGGGCTTCAAGACGTCGGCCAGATCACCGCGGTAGAGCGCGGCCATGCGCGGCACTTGATGCGGGCGCAGCACAAAGCCGGTGTCTTGCAGATCCAGCGGCGTGAAAAGCCGCGACTGCAATGCATCGCCAAAGCGCTGGCCGGTGATGATCTCAACCAAGCGTGCCAAGACGTCGATGCCCAGCGCGTATTCCTAGTAGTTCGTTTCGCCAATGAGGTTACAAATGAAATTGATGCATTCGTTCGTCAGGCTAGGCGCAAACCACAGCCATAGCCGTAGCTATGGCGCGGATTTGCAACGACGCATGGCGGATGAAGGCGCGATTTCATGTAGCCGGTTTGGCGGAACGGACTACTAGCCCTCGCCCGGTTGCCAGCACAGCGGCAAATCGGCCAGCAAGTCCATCTGCTCGGCCAGCGTGGACTGCACGCTGCGCACACTGCGCGCGTGGTAGGCGTTGTAGATCAGCGAGCCGGGGTCAAACACGCCATGGCTCAGGCCCGACTGGTGCGTGATGAGGAGGTGGCGGATGCTGATGTCGCGTTGCAGCGGCTCGGTGTCGTCCAGCGCCTCGGCACCCGGCCGCAGTACGCGCAACTTGCCGAAGCCGGGAAGCCACTGCTTGATGGGGTCGGCGAGCGCAAAGCAACCCTGATCGGCCAGCAGCAGCACCAGCACCGTGGTGAACAGCTTGGTGTTGGAGAAGGCGCGGTAGATGTGGTCGGAGCGCAGCGTCTCGCCGCCCTCGATGTTGGCCAGGCCGGTGCAGAAACTGTCGATCAGCTCGCCATGGCGCATGGTTGCCGCCGACACACTGGCCAGCCGCTGCGCGTCCACCTCACCCTGCAGCACGGCATGGGCGGCGCGGAAGTCGGGCGCGCACGGGCAGGCTCTCGGCGCGGAAGTCGGGCGCGGCCGCGCTCAAGCCGACAGCCGCCAGTGGCCGCCCATCTCACCCGCCGCCAGCCCATCGCCGCGCAGCTTGAGCAAGTGCGCGCGCAGCGAGCGCAGCGCCATCGCATGCAGGTGCTTGGGCGTATCCGCATACACCTCGGTCAGCAGCGCGTCCTCGGCCACCTGCTCGTGGCTGGCCTGGGCCTGCAACGCGGCCAGCACCTTGGCCTCGCGGCCCAGCCGGTGCGCCACGGTCTTGCGCACCACTTGGTGCGGCTCGTCGATCAAAAAGCCATGGCCGGGCGCCAGCCAGTCGAGGTCTTCGTCAAGCAGCCGCCGCAGCTGGGCCAGGTAAACCGCCATGTCGCCGTCAGGCGGCACGATCACCACGGTGCTGCCCTGCATCAGGTGGTCGCCGGTGAACAGCAGTTTCTCTTCCTCGAGCAGATAGCACAGGTGGTTGCTGGCATGGCCGGGGGTGTGCAGCACACGCAGCGTGACGCCCTTGCCCAGCCCCAGCACGTCGCCATCTTCCAGCGGATGGTCGGGTTGGAAGCTCTGGTCCTGAAACTCGGCATGCCGCGCCATCTGACCAAAGGTCGGCGCGCCGGTGGCCTTGGCAATGCTGGCCGCCGCCGGCGAATGGTCCTTATGCGTGTGCGTGACCAGGATGCGCGTGATGCGCCCAGGCGCGGCGGCCAGCAGCGCTTTGACATGCTCGGCATCGTCGGGGCCAGGGTCGAGCAGTGCCCAGTCGTCACTGCCGGGTGCGCCAATGAAGTAGGCATTGGTGCCGGGGCCGGTCATGAAGCTGCCGTTGTCGGCGGTGACGCGCAGCACACGCGGCGACAGCCATACCGGCACGCCAGGCGTGAGCTCGATGCTGGCCGTGCCCTTGCCCTCGGGGTCGATGCGGCCCAGCTCGGCGTAGGCCCAGTCGCCCCGGTTTTGCGGCCGCTTGCCCTTGGCCGACAGGCCGATGCGCGGCCGGTTCAGCGGCACCGTGGTCTGCGCGCGCGCCCAGGCCACGGCATCGGCCGCGCGCACAAAGGTGGCCAGGTGCTTGAGCGTGATCTCGGTGACGTTCATCAGCCGCAGGCCGTTGGCCTTGTCCATCACGGCGGCCGGCGTCATCCACAGCAGCTCGGCGGTCTCGGTGGCGTCGGCCACCGCAGTCTGGCCGGCCGGCGCCTCGGTGATGAAGAAGCGGGTGTCGAAGATCTTCGGCAGGCCCACCGGCGTGATCCAGTGGCTGTAGTAGGCCAGCCGGTCGGTGGCCAGGCGCACGTTGAAGCGCGCACACACCTCGGCCATGCCGGTCTGGTTGGCATGCAGGGCGCGGCGCAGCGCCACCACCTCGTCTTGCGGCAGCGCGTCCAGGTCGACGGTCTGGCCGGCGGCATCGGTGGCGAACAGCAGGCCGGCTTCCTCGAAGCATTCACGCACGGCGGCCACCCAGTAGTGCAGGCCGTCGGCGGCCAGGCCCAGGCGGGTGCTGGCGGTGGCGTCATCGAGGCCGTTGCAGCGCTCGTAGTGGCCTTTGTCGCTGACATCGAGCAGGCCACCGGGGAAGACGGTGGCGCCGCTGTTCTGGTCGCCGGGGCGTTCGGCGCGGCGGATCATCAGCACTTCCAGCCCGCGCGGGCTGTCGCGCAGCACGATCAGCGACGCGGCAGCGCGGGTCTTGGGCGGGGCCGCAGGGGCCGGCAGGTCGAGGTAGGGGCGGTTGTCGGTGCTCATCGGGTGCTTTCAGCCGCCAACCGCAGCGCCGGCAGCGCGCAGCGCCGCCACTTCGTCGACGCTGAAGCCGGCTTCGGCCAGGATGGTGTCGGTGTCGGCGCCGGGGGCCACCGGTGCCGTGGGCTGGGCTGGCTCGCTGCGCGAGAAGCGCGGCGCCGGCGCCGGCTGCAGCACGCCACCCAGGTCGATGTAGGCCTTGCGCGCCTGGGCATGCGGGTGGTTGGCCACTTCATCCAGCCGCAGCACCGGGGCGAAGCAGACGTCGGTGCCTTCGAGCAGCACGCTCCAGGCGTCACGGGTCTTGGCGCCGATCAGCCGCACCATGTCGGCGCGCATCTGCGGCCAGCAACTGCGGTCATGCTGGCGCTGGAGGTAGGACGCATCGAGCCCGATGCGCTCGACCATCTCGGCAAAGAACTTGGGCTCCAGCGAGCCGATCGTCACCCACTGGCCATCGGACGTGGCGTTGGTGTCGTAGAACGGTGTGCCGCCGTCGAGGTTGTTGGCCGCACGCTCCTTGGGGTTCCAGGCGCCGCTGGCCACCATGCCGAAGAAGATGCTCATCAGGCTGGACGCGCCGTCGACCATGGCTGCGTCCACCACCTGGCCCTTGCCGGAACGGCTGCGCTCGAAGATGGCCGCCAGGACGCCGAAGGCCAGGTACAGCGCGCCGCCGCCATAGTCGCCCACCAGGTTCAGCGGCGGGATCGGCTTGTCGGTGCCGCTCTTGCCACCGCCGATGGCATGCAGCGCACCGGTCAGCGCGATGTAGTTCAGGTCGTGCCCGGCGGCCTGGGCCAGCGGGCCGGTCTGGCCGAAGCCGGTCATGCGGCCGAACACCAGGCCGGGGTTGCGGGCGTGGCACACCTCGGGCCCCATGCCCAGCCGCTCGGCCACACCGGGGCGCCAGCCCTCGATCAGCACGTCGGCCCGGTCGATCAGACGCAAGGCCGCATCCCGCCCGGCGGCCTGCTTGATGTCAAGCGCCACCGACCGGCGGTTGCGGCCAGTGATCTCGAAGCGCAGCTTGGTCGGCACGCCCAGCCCGCTGGGCTCGGTGCGGTCGATGCGGATGACATCGGCACCCAGGTCGGCCAGCAGCATGGCGCACAGCGGGCCGGGGCCGATGCTGGCGAGTTCGACGACGCGCAATCCGCTCAATGGGCCCATGGTGTGCTGTCTCCTGCGATGGCAATTCAATGGGTCAGTGTGCCGCAGTGGCGATGGGGTGCGGTGTCAAGCGGGGGACGGCTGGCGCGGATCTCGGAGCGGCTGGTCTGTGCGGCGTGCTCGGGCTCGGCACTGCCGTTGGTTGCTGGTTGCTGGTTGCTGGTTGCTGGTGGCTGGTGGCTGGTGGCTGGTGGCTGGCGCGTCTTGCTGGTGCTTCGCCGATTTGCTGCAGCGCGCCGGGTCTCGCCCCGGCGGGCGACCAACTTTCTGCTGCGCCAGAAAGTTGGACAAAGAGGCGCTTTTTTTAACTTTCCGATGCCAGCGCAGCGCTTGGCGGCATCGAGGCGGGCGACTCGCCTGTTCGGCTCGCACATCGCCAGCCGGACACAGCACGGCCATTCCACGGCCGTGCCCCCCCGGTCAGGGCTGTGACGTGACCACCCCGGCAAGGTACGGTCGGTGCATGCGGCGACCGTGCAGAACCGCAGACATCGAAGCAGCCGACGGACTGCATG
>JBBQJN010000162.1:0-8878 GCA_038325945.1 Burkholderiales bacterium
CCTTCGGCTCGCGCAAGCCAACGCCGCAACGCATTGCTGCAGCGCTGGCAGCCTACGAACGCACGCTCGTGGCCGCAGGGTCGCCGTTCGACCAGTGGCGCTACGGCGGGCAGGCGGGTGCTCTCAATGCGCTGGAGCAACACGGCCTTGCCCTCTTCGTCGAACGCGGCTGCGTCGCATGCCATCCCATCGGCGAACGCGATGCCCTGTTGACCGACGGCGAGTTCCACAACGTAGGCGTGCAGGCGCGCAGCGAGGCCCTGGGCGCGCACGATGTCAGCGTGACGCTGGTGCCGGGTTTGCACGCGACGCTAAGCCCGCAGGCGCTGCTCCGCATTGGCGTTGCCGACGCGCCCG
Source organism: Burkholderiales bacterium (assembly GCA_038325945.1). Lineage (GTDB taxonomy): Bacteria > Pseudomonadota > Gammaproteobacteria > Burkholderiales > Burkholderiaceae_C > Pseudaquabacterium. The sequence goes on from JBBQJN010000162.1 coordinate 358, forward strand.
ACCGCGGGCGCAGTGAGGTGACCGGCCTGGAACAGGACCTGCGCGCCTACCGCACGCCCAGTCTGCGAAACGTGGCATTGACTGCACCCTACATGCATGACGGCTCGTTCGCCACGCTGGAGGAGGTGCTCGACTATTACGCCGCAGGCGGCACGCCGCCCGACGCACGGCAGGACCCGCGCATCAAACCCTTCAGACTCGACTCGACTGAGCGGTCAGCGATGGTGGCTTTCCTGCACTCGCTCACCTCGCCGGCGGCAGGTGCGCTTGCGCGGCGCGCGCCACCCCCTTGACGCCGCGAGGCACTACCGTTGCGACTGCAGCACGAGCAAGCCGTCGAAGATGAGTGAGTCGACCAGCACGTGAGCGACGTCGAGATGCGGTACCACTTTCCACCCCGCCCCGCCGACGACCACCTTGCGTCTCGGATTCAGCCTGCACGCCGCCGTGCGCTGCGGCGCCGTCGACCGCCAGCGGCTGGAGCAACTGTGTTGCTACGTCACGCGCCCGACCTTTGCCAACGAGCGGGTGCAGTGGAAGAGTGCCGGGCGGGTGGTCGCGAGCTGAAGACCTCGTGGCGCGACGGCACCACGTACATCGTGATGTTGCCGCTGAGTTCCTGCGACACGCTTGCGGCAGGCCTGCCGCTGCCCTGGCGGCGAGGCCGATTGGGTGATTGATCTGGGGCCTGAGAGCATCCCAGGCCCCTGGCGGCGCCCGTTGTTCGCGGAGAAACGCCCGATCTCGGTGCATTTGGCAATGTGGAAGGTTTTGTTTCTCATGAGGTTGAGAGGCAATCCCATGGACCCACGTAAGCCCGCAGGGCCGGGGTGGTCAAGGGCCCTGCGCAGCGTTGCATCGCTAGCTCGGACGTGAGTCCGAGCGTCGCGCTGCGCCTTGCTCAGGGCCCTTCACCACCCCGGCGTGGGCCCATGGGATTGCCTCTCAACCTCTGAGGGCGGCACCACCGGCGGCAAGGTGATCTGCGCCGGTCCGCCGGAGGATGTCCGTCGGCCGACATTGAAATCAGGCTGCCGGGCAGCGGTCGTCTGGCTACTCACAGAGCCGGCCAGGCGCCGGTGCTGGCGGCAGACAGCTTCAGGGGCACCCGCTTGATGAGGCCGTTCGACCAAGATGGCCGATGACCGGCAAACCAGCCGCCGGGCGTCTGCACGGAACAGCGCCGTCACGTCTTGCCCGAAATGCCCAGTACATCCGTCTCTTCACGACGCAGCAGTTCCTTGAGCAGCGGCGGCTCGAAGTGGCGCTTGACCGTGATGGCGTAGAAGGTCTCGATCAGATCAGGCACCACGCAGTACTCGACGAGCTGGCCGCTTGACAACTCGTCACGCACCACCACCGACGGCAGCAGGGCCACGGCGCCCGAGTCGCGGGCCAGCAGGCGCAGCAAGGCCATGTCGTCGACTTCAGCCAGCACCTGGCAGCGCAGGCCGTGTTGCTCGCACATCAGGTCAAAGGCGGCGCGGATGTCGCTGTCGCGGCCGGGCAGCAGCAAGGGCACTTCGGCCAGCTCCTGCGGAAAACGGAAGGCCTGCCGCCCGGGCCGCGGCCGGCCCACCAGGCTGACCGGCTGGCGCGCGATGCTGCGGCAGCGCCACGGGTGGTCGGCGTCGGCGTGCACGCGCCGGTTCGACAGCACGACATCCAGCGTGTGCACGCGCAGGCGCTGCAGCAGCTCCTGCAGGCTGCCGGACTGCAGCACCAGCTCGACATCGCTGCGCGTCAGCAGCGGCTTGATGAAGTTCTCCTGGAAATTGCGTGACAGCGTGGCCACCGAGCCGATGCGCAGCACCTGGCGCGTGTGCATGGCGCCGTCGCGCAGCATCGCCAGCAATTCGTTGCCCGAGGTGAAGATCGACTCGGCGTAGGTCAGGGTCATGCGGCCGGCCTCGGTGATCTGCAAAGTGCGGCCAACCCGGTTGAACAGCGCGTGGCCAAGCTGCTCTTCCAGCCGCTTGATCTGCGTCGACAGCACCGACTGCGAGACGTGCAGCCGGGCGGCGGCTCGCGTCAGGTTGCCCTCTTTGGCCACGGCCCAGAAGTAGTGCAGGTGGTGAAAGTTCAGTCGCGACATGGGTAAATGTATCTGTTTTGCAGAACGGATCATCCGCAACTGTGAATTTTACAGAACGGCTTGCGGGCGGCACAGTCGCGGCCTACCGAAGCCTGCGAACCCTGCCCATGGAACCGAACCTGTTGGAAATCCCGCTCTGGCGTGCCGCCGTGCTCGCGCTGGTACCGCTGCTCTACGCGGGCGGTGGTGCTGCCGCCACGGTGCTCGGACAGCGGCGCGGCGCCGCTGCATGGCGTGTCGCCCGTTGGAGCGCAGCGTTGGCGCTGGGCGCGGCACTGCTGTCGCTCGGTGGGCTGCTGGCTGGCGGTGCGGCGCTGCTGCGCGGGCCGGCCCTGGTCACGCTGGGCGATGCCGGCGCCGTGCACCTGGGCCTGCGCAGCGACGCGCTGGGCGGCTTGATGCTGGTGCTGATCAGCTTCATCGGCTGGGTGATCGTGGGCTACTCGCAACCCTACCTGGACGGTGCACGCGGCCAGCCGCGTTACATCCGCGGGCTGATGTTGACGCTGGCCGCTGTGGCGCTGCTGGTGGTCAGCAACAACCTCGCGGTGATGGCACTGGCCTGGATCGCCAGCAGCCTGGCGCTGCACGGGCTGCTGACCTTTTTTGATGATCGGCCGCAGGCCTTGATCGCGGCGCACAAGAAGTTTCTGGCCAGCCGGGTGGCCGATCTGTGCCTGCTGGGCGGTGTGGCACTGGTCGGCCTGCAACTCGGCACGTTGGAGATCGACCGCGCCATCGCCGCCGCACGTGCCTTGCCCGCGACACCCGGCACCCTGCAAGCCGCCGCGCTGCTGCTGGCAACCAGCGCGCTGCTGAAGTGCGCACAACTGCCGGTGCACGGCTGGCTGATCCAGGTGATGGAGGCACCGACACCGGTGTCGGCGCTGCTGCATGCGGGCGTGGTCAACCTGGGCGGCTTCCTGCTCATCCGTGTCGGCGTTCTGGTTGCCGACGTGCCCGTGGCACAGGCGCTGCTGGTGGTCGTCGGCAGCACCACGGCCGTGGTCGCGGCGCTGGTGACGATGACGCGCATCAGCATCAAAGTCTCGCTGGCCTGGTCCACCTGTGCGCAGATGGGCTTCATGCTGATGCAGTGCGGCCTCGGGCTGCATGAACTGGCGCTGCTGCACCTGGTGGCGCACTCGCTGTACAAGGCCCACGCCTTCCTGGCGGCCGGCGGTGCGGTAGCGCAGCACCGCCTGCGGCAGATGACGCCGGCCGCGCCGCCGCTGAGCGCGGCAGCCTGGGGCCTGGGCGCCCTGGCAGGCCTGGCTGTGGTGGTTGCGGCCGCGTTGGCCTGGGGCTTGAAGCCGGCGGCCGAACCGGCACTCTGGGCCGTGGGCGGCATCCTGGCACTGGCCCTGGTGCCACTGCTGACCGGGCCGCTGCTGCGGGCCGGCGCGCTGTGGGCGCTGGCCGGGCTGGCCGGCGCCACAGTGGTGGCACTGGCCTACTTCGGGCTGCATGCCCTGTTCAGCGGATGGGTAGGCACAGCCAGCGCGGGCACGGCCAGCCCGGCCCTGGTGGCTTGGGTGCTGGTTTGCTTCGGCCTGTTGTTCGTGCTGCAGGGCGCCGTGCGGGCGTGGCCACGCGGCGCGCTGGCCCGCGGGCTCTACCCCACGCTGTTTGCCGGCCTGTACCTCGATGAACTGTTTACCCGGCTGACCTTCCGGCTGTGGCCGGCCAGTGTGCCAGCCGACGTGCCGGCCATGCCGGGCACGCTGCCCAGGCGCCCTGTGCCGCGGCCCGACATGCAGGCCCCGTCCTGATCACCCCCGCATCACACCAGAGATCCCACATGGACATCACCCTCAACACCCAGCGCCCGATGGCGCCCACAGCGGCAGCGCTGCAAGCAGCGATCGACCAGGCCTGCGCCCGCATCGCGCCGACATGGCCGCTGGACCGCTTCATCGCGGTCAACCCTTACTGGGGCCACCTCGATCGGCCCATCGCCAGCGCTGCGGCGCAGCTGGCCGTGCTGTCGGGCAGCCCGATGCTGATGTCGCGCGGCCAGTTCCGCCAGCAGTGGCAGGCCGGCCAGGTGAGCCGCGCGCACCTGCAGGCCGCCATCACCGCGGCCGGATCCAGCCAGACCGTGGACACGCTGCTGGCCAGCCTGGAAACCCCGCCCGCGTTGCCGGCACGCCTGCCACTGGCCACTGACCTGGTCGACGCGCACCGCGACCTGGGCCACGCCATGGCGTGGCGCGACTACATCACGCACCACATCAGCCAGTGCTGCGCCGCCTTCTTCGACCCCGGTCAGGCCAGCTGGGGCCCGGACCGCAGCGGCGGGCTGTACCCAAGCTGGCTGCGGCAGTCGGCGCATGACCTGGGGCCGGGCATGCTGATGGGCTACCCCGGCTTCAGCGCACGTCTGGCCGAGCTGCCCGACGATCCGCAGGCGCTGATCGCCGCTGCGGTGCAGGCGCTGCAGGTGCCTGAGGCGGCGCACGAGGCCTACTTCACCGCGCTGCTGATGAGCATCAACGGCTGGGCTTCCTGGTGTGCCTACCAGCGCTGGCAGGCGCGGCTGGAACAGCGGGACGATGCGCAGATCCTGCACCTGCTGGCAGTGCGGCTGGCGTGGGAGTGGCTGCTGCACGACGGCCATGGCGGGCTCGGTGTGGCCCACGGTCTGGCCGCTGCCTGGCGCAGCAGTGACGCCTGCATGGCACAGGCCCAACACGCGCAGCAGACCGATTGGTTGTGGCAGGCCGCCTTGGAGCGCAGCTACCAGGCTGCGCTGTGCCAGGGGCTGCACCGCGCACCGGCGGCTGCAGCCGAGCGCGCGGCCAGCACCGCGCCTGCCGCCGTGCAAGCCGTGTTCTGCATCGACGTGCGCTCCGAGGTTTACCGCCGCGCGCTGGAAGCCAGCAGCCCCGACGTGCAGACGCTGGGCTTTGCCGGCTTCTTTGCGATGTTCGTCGCCTACCAGCCGCTGGGCAGCGAGATGACGCGCCCGCAACTGCCCGGCCTGCTGGCGCCGGGCCTGTGCATCACCGACGAGTGCGACGCGCCGGGCCTGGGCCAGGCGCTGGCCGCGCAGCGGCGCAAGAAGCTGCAGTGGCACCAGCAGTGGCAGGCCTTTCGCAGCGGCGCCGGGTCGAGCTTCTCCTTCGTCGAGTCCTGCGGCCTGCTGTTTGCCTACAAACTGCTCAAGAGCAGCCTGGGCGGTCAGGCCGACCCGATCCTGGTCGAGCAGACCGGCCTGTCGGCGGCGCAGCGCAGCCAACTGCGCCCGCGCTTGCCCACTGCGGGCGGCCCCGACCTTGAGGCCCGCGTCAGCACGGCCGCCACCGCACTGGGCGCGATGGGCCTGACCACCGACCTGGCTCGCCTGGTGCTGCTGGCCGGGCATGGCAGCACCAGCGCCAACAACCCCCATGCCGCCGGGCTGGATTGCGGCGCCTGTGGCGGCCAGACCGGCGAGGTCAACGCGCGTGCGCTGGCCTTCTTGCTCAACCAACCGCAGATACGCCAGGGCCTGCGGGCCCGCGGTCTGGTGGTGCCCGACAGCACCTGGTTCCTGGCCGGGCTGCACAACACCACCACCGACAAGCTACAGCTCTTCGATACCGACCTGCTGCCCGCCAGCCACAGCCTGGACCTGCGCCAACTGCAAACCTGGCTGGCCGACGCCGGCCGCCGCGCGCGGGCCGAGCGTGCCGCCTCACTGGGGCTGGCCGCATGCGCCGCCGACACCGCCGCGCTGAGCAAGGCGGTAAGCGCGCGCAGCACCGACTGGGCGCAGGTGCGGCCCGAGTGGGGCCTGGCCGATTGCGCTGCTTTCATCGTGGCCCCTCGCAGTCGCAGCCAGCACTTGAACCTGGCCGGCCGCAGCTTCCTGCACGACTACGCCTGGCAGCGCGATGACGGCTTCAAGGTGCTGGAGCTGATCATGACCGCGCCGATGGTGGTGACAAACTGGATCAACCTGCAGTACCACGCCTCGACCGTGGACAACGCACGCTACGGCAGCGGCGACAAGGTGCTGCACAACGTGGTGGGCGGCCACATCGGCGTCTTCGAAGGCAACGGCGGCGACCTGCGCACGGGTCTGCCGATGCAGTCGCTGCACGACGGCGAGCGTTTCCGCCACACCCCGCTGCGGCTCAGCGTATTCATCCAGGCGCCGCAGGCCCCGATCAACGACATCGTCGCCAGCAACACCACGGTACGCCAGCTGCTCGACAACGAGTGGCTCCACCTGTTTCGGCTGGATGACAACGCGGGTGTCTGGCGCTACCGGCCCGGTGGCGCATGGCTTGCGGCGACATCCTGATCGGTGCGCGCCGCCGATGCGCAGGACGGCGCCCGAATCCTGTGGTATCGGGGTGGATGCGCAGGGCTTCGATCCGATGGCGGCGCCGCAGCTCGGTAGGTTGGAGTGAACGAAGTGAACTCCAACGGCATGTCCACATTCACGGCAGCCCGTTTTGGCATGACCAGCCCCGGCCACACACCTGTTGGAGTTGCCACTCCAACCTACCGGGCTACCGGGCTGTCGGGAACGAGGCAAGCCGAGAGCGCCGGCTACGGGTGCGGGCGTGAGGCTGCGGGTGCCGTGTCCTGCGCGGCCGAAAATGCCACGGCGACGGCCGCCGCCAGCCGCGCGTTGTTCAGCACCAACTCGATGTTGGCCGCCAGGCTGTTGCCGTCGGTGAGCTGGTTCACCCGGTCGAGCAGGAACGGCGTGATCGCCTTGCCGGCAATGCCTTGCTGCGCTGCATCGGCCAGCGCCCGGTCGATCGCGGCGTCCATCACCGCCTGTGACAGCGCAAATTCGGCCGGGATCGGATTGGCCACCAACAGCCCGCCGTGCAGGCCCAGCGCCCATTGCGCCCGCATCACTGCGGCAATCTCGACGGCGCTGTTGAGCCGCACATCCACGCCAAACGCGCTGTCGCGGCAGAAGAAGGCCGGCAATCTATCGGTCTGGTAGCCGATCACCGGCACGCCGTGGGTCTCCAGCACTTCCAGCGTCAGGCTGATGTCGAGGATGCTCTTGATACCGGCGCAAACCACCGCCACCGGCGTTTGCGCCAGTTCCAGCAGATCGGCCGAGATGTCGAAGCTCTGGGCCGCGCCGCGGTGCACGCCGCCGATGCCGCCGGTGGCAAAGACGCGGATAGCGGCCAGCGCGGCGATGATCATGGTCGCCGCCACCGTGGTGGCGCCGGTGCCACGCTGCGCCAGCAGCAGCGGCAGGTCGCGCCGACTGGCCTTGGTGGTGGCCGTGCCGGCGCGGCCGATGCGCTCGATCTGATCGTCGCTCAAGCCGGCCTTGAGCCGGCCATCGATCACCGCGATGGTGGCCGGCACCGCGCCGTGCAACCGCACCTCGGCCTGCACCGCCAGCGCGGTCTGCGCGTTTTGCGGCCAGGGCATGCCGTGGCTGATGATGGTTGATTCCAGCGCCACCACCGGCGCGCCGGCGGCCAGCGCAGTGGCCACCTCGGGGTGGAGATCGAGGTAGAGGTTGGGTGTGGCAGCGTGCATGGTCGTCAGCTTAACGGCCGGCGCATCGGCCGATAATTCAGCGATGACCCTGGCCGTGCCTCTGCCTTCGCGCCTGTCGCTGTACCTTGACCTGATCCGCTGGAACCGGCCGGCGGGCTGGCTGCTGCTGCTGTGGCCCACGCTCAGTGCGCTGTGGATCGCCGCCGACGGCTGGCCGGGCTGGCACCTGCTGGCGGTGTTTGTGCTGGGCACCATCCTGATGCGCAGCGCCGGCTGCTGCAGCAATGATGTGGCCGATCGCGACTTTGACCGCCACGTCAAACGCACCGCGCAGCGCCCGGTGACGCGCGGCGCCATCTCGCCGCTGCAGGCGCTGGCGCTGGGCGCGGTACTGGCGCTGCTGGCCTTCGGCCTGGTGCTGACGACCAACCCACCGACCATCCTGCTGTCGATCGCCGCGCTGGCCATTGCGCTGGCCTACCCCTATGCCAAACGCAGCCTGGCAATGCCGCAGGCGGTGCTGGGCGTGGCCTTCAGCTTTGGCGTGCCGATGGCCTTTGCCGCCTCGCTGGGCGGGCGCGATTGGGGCTGGTCTTCGGTGGTGGCCGCCGTGCCGCCAGCGGCTTGGGCGCTGCTGCTTGGCAACCTGTTCTGGGTGCTGGCCTATGACACCGAGTACGCGATGGTTGACCGCGACGATGATCTGCGCATCGGCATCCAGACTTCGGCCATCACGCTGGGGCGCTGGGATGTGGCTGCGGTGATGGGTTTCTACGGCGTCTACTTGGCGTCCTGGGCGGTCATCGGACTTCGCCTCGGCCTGGGCCGGGTCTTTTTGCTGGGCATCGCTGCTGCTGCCGCGCAGGCGCTATGGCATTACACGCTGATCCGCGGCCGCAGCCGCGACGGCTGCTTCAAGGCCTTCCGCCTCAACCACTGGCTGGGTTTTGCGGTGTT
>JBBQJN010000163.1:0-8798 GCA_038325945.1 Burkholderiales bacterium
GCGGTAGAAGCGCTCGATGTCGTTGCCCTTGTAGGTGCTGCCGTCGCCCCAGATGTTGACGTCGTCCTCGCGCATCGCCACCACCAGCGCGGTGCCGGTGACGGCGCGGCCCAGCGGCGTGGTGTTGAAGTAGGTGGCGCCGCCGGTGACGATATGAAAAGCGCCGCACTGGATCGCGGCAACGCCCTCGGCCACCAGTTGCGGCCGGCAGTCGATCAGGCGGGCGATGTCGGCGCCGTAGGCGCGGGCCTTGCGCGGGATCTCGTCGTAATCCGACTCATCGGGCTGGCCCAGGTGGGCGGTGTAAGCGCAGGGGATGGCGCCCTTGGCGCGCATCCAGTGCACCGCGGCGCTGGTATCGAGGCCACCAGAAAAGGCGATGCCCACACGTTGGCCGGCGGGCAGGGTTTGCAGAATATGGGTCACGTTGATGGCACTCCTTGGCGCCATTGTCGCAACAGCCGTGTGGCCACTGCAGCAGCGGCCGTGGCCCGGCCATCAGCGCGGCAGCACCACCGTCACCAGCGCCGAGGCATCCTCCAGCGCCAGCAGGCTGTGCAGCGCGTTGCCGGCAAACAGTACCAGCTGGCCGGCCGTCAACTCATGGCGCTGCTCATCCACCACCACTTCGAGCCGGCCCTCCAGGCACAGCACCGTAACCTCGCCCGGCACCCGGTGCGGCGGCAACGATTTGCCATAAGGCAGCACGAGACGCATCAATTCCAGGTCGCGGGATTTCATCAGCGCATGGCTGACCGCGCTGCCCAGCCCGGCGCCCAGGGGCTGCAGGTCGATCAGTTGTCCGGGGCGTGCGTGGGTGATGGCCATGCGGCCAGTATGCCCGCTGCGTGGCCGGTGGTCACGCCGGCCTGATCACACTCTGAGCCGTATCAAACTTGAGATGGCGGCGGCGCAGCCTGCCGCCTGGGCAGCAGGCCGATCACCAGCGCCGTGCCGGCCAGGATCACCGCGCCGCCGATCAGCATCGGCAGCGTCACCGCCTCGCCCAGCACCAGCGCGCCCCAGCCGGCGGCAAAAACCGGCACCAGAAAGGTCACCGAGGCCGCGCCGGTCGGCCCGATGTGGGTGATCAGCCGAAAGTACAGCATGTAGGCCACGCCCGAGGCCAGCACGGCCAGCGCGACGGCCATCGTCCAGTCGCGCAGCGAGGGGTTGACCTGCGGCCAGGTCAGCAGCGCCGGCCCCAGCAGCGCCAGCGCGGCGGCCGTTTGCGTGCCGGCGGCCATGGCCATCGCCGGCACACCTGGCAGGTAGCGTTTGGCATGGCAGCCGGCATGGCCGTAGAACAGCGTGCCAGCCAGGCAGGCGGCAACGGCCAGCGCGGTGTTGTGGTCCAACTGCAGGCCCTGCAGGCTGCTGACGTCGATCGACTTGTAGAACGCCAGGCCGGCCACGCCGGCAAAGCCGAGCGCCAGCCCGGCGCTGCGCCAGCGCGTCAGCGGGTCGCCCAGCCAAAGCCAGGCGATCAGCGCGGTGCTCAGCGGCGTCGCGGCGTTGAAGATCGCCGCCAGCCCGGCCGGCAAGGTATAGGCGGCATAGCCGAACAACAAAAAGGGCAGGGCCGAGTTGGTCAGCCCCAGCAGCACCATGGGCCGCCAGTTGTCGCGCAGTGCAGGCCATTGGCCGCGCAGCAGCAGCAGCGGCAGCAGCAGCAGGGCCGCGCCGGCAACGCGCACAAAGGCCATCGCCACCGGGCCGAAAGCCGGCACCAGCATGCGCATGAACAGAAACGAGCCGCCCCAGATGGCGGCCAGCAGCAACAGATCAGTCAGGTCGCGGCTCTTCACAGCAGCAGCACCCCTTCGCGCTGCAGCAACGCCTCTTTGCGGTGCAGGCCGCCGGCATAACCGGTGAGTGAGCCGTTGCGGCCGATGACGCGGTGACAAGGCACCAGGATCGACACCGGGTTGCGGCCGATCGCCGCGCCAGCGGCGCGCACCGCTGCAGGGCGGCCAGCGGCGACAGCAATCTCGCCATAACTGGCGGTGCTGCCGCGTGGCAGCGCCTGCAGGGCCAGCCAGACAGCGCGCTGGAAGGCCGTGCCATGCAAGTCCAGCGCCAGCCCTTGCAGCGGCTCGGTGGTGCCATCGAAATACGCTGCCAGCGCCCGCGCGGTGGCGGCCAGCCAGCGCTGATCGGGATCAACGGCAACGCCCAGCAGCCCAGGGTGGTGGCTTTGGTCGTCAAACCACAGGCCGGCCAGGCCGTTGGCAGTGGCGGCCGCTGTCAACTCGCCCATCGGCGTGGCCAGCCGGGCCTGGGCTTGCAAGTTGGGGTGGGGCAGGGCACGGGGTGTCATGTTGATTCCAGACTGAGCCAGAGTTTGAAGACGGCATAGCCGCGCCAGGGCCGCCAGGCTTCGGCCAGGGCGCTGGACGCCTTGATGTCGCGCTGGCCGGGCGCCAGCCCCAGCGCGGGCGCCAAGGCGTTGAGCAGGCCGATGTCGCTGGCCGGCCAGGCATCGGGCCAGGCCAGGCAGCGCAGTGCGATCAGCTGCGCGCTCCAGTCGCCGATGCCGGGCAGGGCGGTCAGCGCCGTCAGCGTGGCCGGCAGATCGGCGCCGGGGCGCAGTTGCAGCTGGCCGGCGGCCACCGCCGTGGCCAGCGCCTGCAGTGCGCGCACACGCTGGCGCACGATGCCCAGCGTGCCGATGTCGGCCGGGTCGGCGGCGGCCAGGGTTTGTGCGCTGGGGAACAAGCGATTCAGGTCGGCAAACGGGGTTTCGATCGGCGCGCCAAAGCGCTGCAGCAGCCGCTGCGTCAGTGTGCGCGCCGCCGCCACCGTTACCTGCTGGCCGAGGATCACCCGCACGGCGGTCTCGAAGCCGTCCCAGCTGCCCGGCAAGCGGATGCCGTTGCACGCCGGGCCGGGTACGCCGGCCAGCACCGGATCGATCATCGCCGGATCGGCATCCAGGTCATAGGCATGGCGGGCGCGTTGCAGCAGCGGGCCCAGCGCCGGGCGCAGCGATGGCGCCACGCCCAGGTGCAGCTCATGGCGATCGGGCACAAAGCGCGCGCTGATCCAGCCGGTCAGCGTCTCGACGCCGTCGCGCCCGGCAAACTGGATCGCCAGCGTGCGGCGCACCGTCAGGCCGTCCACCACCTCTTGCCCCGGCGCGGCGCGGCGGGCGATGAAGCCGAGCAGGCGCTCCAGGTCGTACGGTGGGCGCCAGGCCAGCTTCAGCGTTCCGGGCTCGGCCGCGCCTTCGCGCCGCAAGGCCGTCGGGTTGAGCCGATAGCGTTGTAAGAAGACGGCGTTGAAGCGGCGCTGGCTGCCAAAGCCGCAGGCCAGCGCCACCTCGGTGATGGGCAGGGCGGTATCGGTCAGCAATTGCTTGGCCAGCAGCAGGCGCTGGGTGGTTTGCCAGGCCAGCGGCGTGACGCCATGGCGCTTGGCAAAGATGCGGCGCAAATGGCGGTCGGTGACGCCCAGGCGCTGCGCCACGCTGGGCATGGATGCCTGGCGGCCTTCAAACGCCGCCTGCGCCAGCCAATGTGCCGCCTGGTCGGCCAGCACCTCGCTGGAATCGGTCAGCGACAAGCCGGGGGCCAGCTCTGGCCGGCAGCGCAAACAAGGGCGGAAGCCCTGGGTCTCGGCCAACGCGGCATTGGCAAAGAAGCGGCAGTTCTCGCGCCGCGGCGGCTTGACCCGGCACACCGGCCGGCAATAGATGCCGGTGGAGGTGACGCCGACATAAAAGCGGCCGTCAAAACGCGCATCGCGGGTTTGCAGCGCGCGGTAGGCGGCGTCGTCTTGCAGGCTGGCTGTGGTGGTGGACATGGTTCGATGATAGGCATCCTGCCCAGGCTGACTCGCCGTTTTCGGACCTGTGCACCGCCGAGGCCAACGATCGCCTCGACTGCAACTGCGGCCTGAAGCAATGCACATGGGCACGGCGCATCGCCAAGTCATGCGGCGAACTGCGCAGCCGCATCCGGCGCCGGGCGGCTGCGTACGCTCCTTAGAATCGGCCTTTTCACCCCCACCCCGGAAAGCCCACTCCATGCAAGTGCAAGCCTCGGCCTTCAAGGCCTATGACATCCGCGGCGTCGTTGGCAAAGACATCGACGAGACCTTCGCCGAGCACCTGGGACGCGCCTTTGGCAGCGAGGCGCTGGCCGCCGGCCAGAAAGCGGTGGCGGTGGGGCGTGACGGCCGCGTTTCCGGCCCGGGGCTGGTGGCGGCGCTGGTGCGCGGCCTGGCCTCAACCGGGCTCGACGTGGTTGACATCGGTGCGGTGACAACGCCGATGCTGTACTACGTGGCCGCCACGCGCGGCAAGCATGGCTGCAATTCGGGCATCCAGGTCACCGGCAGTCACAACCCCAAGGATTACAACGGCTTCAAGATGGTGATTGCCGGCAAGGCGATCTATGGCGACGACATCCAGCGCCTGCGCGAGCGCATGCAGAGCGAGACCTACACCCAGGGCAAAGGCCGCAGCGCGACGATGGACATCGTGGCCGAGTACACCGCGCGCATCGTCGGCGATGCCAAGCTGGCGCGGACCATGAAGATCGTGGTCGATTCGGGCAACGGCATTCCCGGCGCCACCTCGCCGGACATCCTCAAGGCGTTGGGTTGCGAAGTGATCGACCTGTATTCCAAGGTCGACGGCGACTTTCCCAACCACCATCCCGACCCCAGCAAGCCCGAGAACCTGGCCGACCTGATCATGGTGGTGCGTGCTACTGGCGCTGAACTGGGCCTGGCTTTTGACGGCGATGGCGACCGGCTGGGCCTGGTTACCCGCGACGGCCACATCATCTACCCCGACCGCCAGCTGATGCTGCTGGCGCGCGACGTGCTGTCACGCAACCGCGGCGCCACGGTGATCTTCGACGTCAAGTGTTCGCAGCGCCTGCCGGTGGTGATCCGCGAGGCCGGCGGTGTGCCGATGATGTACAAGACCGGCCACTCGCTGATCAAGGCCAAGATGAAAGAGGTCGGTGCGCCGCTATCGGGTGAGATGAGCGGCCATATCTTCATGGGCGAGCGCTGGTACGGCTTTGACGACGCCATGTACTGCGCCGCCCGCATGCTGGAGATCCTGTCGCGCAGCGACGACCCCAGCGCTGTGCTCGACGCGCTGCCCACCTCGTTCTCGACGCCTGAGCTCAACGTCGCCTGTGCCGAGGGCGAGCCGCCGCAGGTGGTGGCCAAGTTGCAGGCGTCGGCCAACTTCCCGGGCGCTCAGCTGACCACCATCGACGGCCTGCGCGCCGACTATGACGACGGCTTTGGCCTGATCCGTGCCTCCAACACCACGCCGGTACTGGTGCTGCGCTTCGAGGGCCACACGCCCGAGGCCTTGGCGCGCATCGAGCGCGATTTCATGGCGGCCCTGCTGGCGGTCAAGCCCGATGCGCAGATCGCCCGGGCCGCTCACTGAGTTTGACAAGCCCGAGCCCGCTGCCGTGCTGAGCCCGGCGGGTCCGATGCGGCGGCTCTGGCAGGCCTTGGTGATGGGCTTCTATGTCGGCCTGATGCGGCTGGCCACGCCGCTCTACCTGCTGCGGCTGTGGCGGCGCGGCGCCAAGGAGCCAGGCTACCGCTTTCGCTTGATCGAGCGCCTGGGTTTTTATCCTGGGCGTCCGCCGCTGCCTGGTGCGGTCTGGCTGCATGCGGTGTCACTGGGCGAGGCCCGCGCTGCGCTGCCGCTGGTTGATGCGCTGCGCGAGGCCAACCCCGACTTGCGGCTGTTGCTGACCCACAGCACGGCCAGCGGCCGCAGCGCTGGCCGCAAGCTGATGCAGGCGGTGGATGGCCAGGTCTGGCTGCCCTATGACACACCGGGCGCGGTGCGTCGTTTTTTGCGCCACTTCCAGCCCAGCGTCGGCGTGCTGATGGAAACCGAGATCTGGCCCACGCTGTTGCGTGAGGCGCGGCGGCTTGGCGTGCCGATGGTGCTGGCCAATGCCCGGCTCAGCGAGCGCAGCGCGCGCAAGGGCCGGCGTTTGGCCGCGCTGCTGCATCCGGCGGCGGAACGCTTGACGCTGGTGCTGGCGCAGTCCGCCGACGACGCGCGCCGTTTGCGTGAGGCCGGTGCGCCGCGGGCGATGGTCAGCGGCAACCTCAAGTTCGACATGACACCGCCGCCTCACCTGACCGCGATGGGCCTGCAGTGGCGCCAGCGCCTGGCGCGGCCGGTGGTGCTGGCCGCCAGCACGCGCGAGGGCGAAGAAGGGCCGCTGCTGGCCGCCTGGGCCGAGTTGCCGACGCCACGGCCCTTGTTGCTGTTGGTGCCGCGCCATCCCCAGCGCTTTGACGAGGTGGCGGCGCTGATCAGCATGCAGGCCTTGACGCTGTGCTTGCGCAGCGAGTGGGACGGGTTGCCGCCGCCCGAGGCCGCGCAGGCCGATGTCTGGCTGGGCGACACCATGGGCGAGATGCCGATCTACTACGCCTGCGCTGATGTCGCCTTGCTCGGCGGCAGCTTTGCGCCGCTGGGCGGACAGAACCTGATCGAGGCCGCTGCCTGTGGCTGCCCGGTGGTGATGGGGCCGCATACCTTCAACTTTGCCCAGGCTTCCAAACAGGCGCTGGCCGCGCGCGCTGCCGTGCGGGTGGCCGACATTCACGCGGCGGTGGCCAAGGCGGTGGCGCTGGCGCGTGATCCTCAGCGCAACGCCTGGGTCGAGCGTGCGCTGGGCTTTGCCAACGCCCACCGCGGTGCGGCGGCAATGATGGCGACTGAAGTGCTGGCGCTGGGCCACGCTCGACGCAGCGACTGAATCGGCTGTCTGTTTTGTCGGTGCTGCAGGCGCTGCTGGCGCTGCTGGCACCTCGGCAACCAAGCGCCTCAGCCGCGCAGCAGATCCAGCAAGGGCAGTGACGCGCTGCCGGGCAGCACCTCGCCGGCCACGCGCGCCGCCGGCAGCCCCAGATGCTGCACCAGCACGGTCTTGAACAGTGCGCGCAGGTCGGTGGTGATGCGCAGGTCGCGGCCGTCGTGGCGCTGCGTTGGCGCCAGACCCGGCCAGTCGGCGATCACCCGGCCACCGCGCACCGCGCCACCCAGCGCAAAGGCCACGCTGCCGCTGCCATGGTCGCTGCCTTGGGTGCCGTTGATGGCCACGGTGCGGCCAAACTCGGTGACCACCAGCACGACGGTGCGGCGCCAGGTATCGCCGGCGGCCGGCGTGCTGAGGCCTTCGTGCAGCGCGGCCAGTGCGGCGTCGAGCTGGCGCAGGTTGTTGGCCCATGGGCCGGGATCGGCCACTTGGTTGGCATGGCTGTCCCAGCCGCCCATCTCCAGCACAGCGATCTGCGGCCCGTCGGGCTTGGCCAGAAAAGCGGCGGCCTGGCGAGCCAGCGCCGCCGGTGCGCTGCGGCCGCCTGCTGCGGGCGCGGCCATGCCGGCCATCGCCGCCGCACCTCCGGGCATGTTGCCGGGCATGCTGCCGGGCATGTCGCCGGGCATGCCGCCGCGCATGTCGCCGGGCCTATCGCCGCGCAGCGCACGGGCGCGGGCCAGCGCGGCGGCCAGCGCCGGGTCATCGGCATACAGGCGCTGCAGCCGGTCGACCAGGTCAGGCGCGGGTTCGGGCCGGGCTGACGGCGCCCAGGTATCCACTTCGGCATGACCGCGCAGCGCCAGCGGCACCGCCGACTGGAAGGCCATGCCCTTGTTATGGCCACCCGCCAGCGCCCGGCCCAGCCAGCCGGTGTTGAGCGCAAACGGCCGCTCACCGCCTGACTCGAGCACCTGCTGGGCATCGAAGTGCGAGCGGTCGCGGTAGCCCAGACCGGTGGCGTGCAGCACCAGCAGTTCGCCGGCGCCCCAACGTGTATGCAGCCCGGCCAGCGCCGGATGCAGCGCAAACAGGTTGTCCAGCGGCAAGGGCGGCTGGGCGTAGCGGCCGAGCGCGCCGCGCGCCTCGGCAAAGGCCGGGTCACCCAGCGCAGGCACTGCGCCGAGGCCATCGAGGCCGCCGCGCAGCAGCATCAGCACCAGACGTGGACCGCCCGGCGCGGCCTGGCCGGCCAGGCTGAGCCCGCCCAGCGGCGCCAGCGCGCCCAGGCCCAGCGCGGCTCGTAGCAGGGTGCGGCGGCGAAGTGGGTGGTCTGAGGTCATGGTTGGATCCGGGCGGCAGTGGCGACAGTGGCGAAGGGGCGAAGGGGCTAAGGGGCCAAGGGGCCGAAGGGGCAACGCTGCGGGCGCACCATCAGCGGCGCTGAAACTCAGGCGCCATCAGCAGCAGCGTCAGAGCTTGCGCGCCGTCGGCAGCGCGCTCGATCTGCTGGCGGCTGGCCTGGCTCAGCAGCGGCCCCAGGCTGGCCTGCGCCAGCGCGCGTGCATCCAGGTTGCCACCCAGTCGCTCGGCCACCTGCACCGCCCATGCCATGCGCTGCCAGACCGCCTCGGGGCCCAGCCAATCGGCGGCGCTATCGGGCCAGCCGGCCGGTGAGCTGGCCGCATGCGGCCGCTGGCCCAGCGCCGACAGGCCGGCGTCTGGCGCACGCGCCGTCAGCCGATCACCCAGCCGCAGCAAGCGGGCACTGCTGATGACAAATTCTTCGGGTGTCTTCAACTTGGCGGGCTGCGGTTGCCAGGCTTCGGGAGCGGCCAGCAAGCTGGCGTAAACCGCCTTCAGATCGCCCTCGGACTGGCTGAAACGCTGGGCGACGCGGGCCACCAGCGCAGGCGGCGGCTGATCGGCCACCAGATGGCGCACCAGCTTGGTGGCGATGAAGCGCGCCGTGGACGGATGGCGTGACAAGTCGTCAACAACCTGGCGCAAGGCCTGCGGCCCTTCGGCGTAGCTGCGGCC
>JBBQJN010000164.1:0-8580 GCA_038325945.1 Burkholderiales bacterium
TCGCGGGCTTTTTGCGGCATCAATCTACCCCTTACCTACCCCCAATAAACGATGAGATTGTATGGGATTCGATGGGATTGCAGGGGACCGAATTCAAGCCGTTTTACCTATGAAAAAGGCCCCTTTCGGGGCCTCTTCATATTGCGTTGGTGGCGGAGAGCCAGGGATTCGAACCCTGGAACCCTTGCGGGTTGCCGGTTTTCAAGACCGGTGCATTCGACCACTCTGCCAGCTCTCCGCGTGATCTGCGGGCGATTGTAGTGATCCTGTGCGCTGGGTCTTGGGGTGGAGCTTGAGGGCTGGAGCATCCAGGGCCGGCAACGCGCCGCTGCCCTCAGCGGTTGAACTCAGATCGGCGCTCGCCCCTCTGTGCAGTGCACCTGGGTCACCTCGCGGCGTCCGCCGTCGATGCGTACCGCCGTCAGCGCGCCGCCCCAGACGCAGCCGGTGTCGAGCGCCAGCAGGTCAGGGCGGTTCTGCAGGCCCAGCGTCGACCAGTGGCCAAAGGCGATCGGCACGCCACGCGTGCGGCGCTCGGGCACATCGAACCAGGCCAGGTGACCTGGCGGCGCCTGGCCGCTGCCGTCCTTGGTCTTGAAATCCAGCGTGCCGTCGGGCGTGCAGTAGCGGATGCGGGTCAGCGCATTGAGCACCATGCGCCAGCGCTCGTGGCCGCGCAGTGCGTCGTGCCAGCGCGCGGGCTGGTCGCCGTACATCACCTGCAGAAAGTCGGCCAGATCGGGGCCCGTCAACACCGCGTGCAGCTCGTCGGCCAGCGCCAGCGTCTGCTCGGCGGTCCACTGCGGCACCACGCCGGCATGCACCAGCAGCCAGCCCTCGGCGCGGTCGGCCAGCTTGCCGTGGCGCAGCCAGTCCAGCAGCGCTTCGCGGTCGGGGCTGGCCAGGATGTCGTCCAGCGTGTCATGGCGGTGCGGTCGTCTGACGCCAGCGGCCACGGCCAGCAGGTGCATGTCGTGGTTGCCCAGCAGGCAGTTGGCGGCGGCGCCCAGCCCGCGCAGGCGTTGCAGCGTGCGCAGCGAGGCCGGGCCGCGGTTGACCAGGTCGCCCAGCAGGTGCAGTTGATCGCGCGAGGGCGAGAAGCCGATCTTGGCCAGCAAGCGGTCGAACGCGTCGCAGCAGCCCTGGACATCGCCAATGAAGTAGTGCATGGGGGTGATTCTGCTACGCTCCTTTCCCTCTGGAACCTTGGGGCGCCCGCACGGCGCCGCTGCATGGACGTTGCACTGCTTGCTTTTCTGATTCTGTTGAACGGTGCCTTCGCGATGTCGGAGATGGCGCTCACCGCGTCGCGCAGGGCGCGGCTGGCGGTGCTGGCCGAGGCCGGCGAGCCGGGCGCCGAGGCCGCGCAGGTGCTGCATGAGGATCCGACCAAGTTTCTGTCCACGGTGCAGATCGGCATCACCTCGATCGGCGTGCTCAACGGCATCGTTGGCGAGGCGGCCTTCTCCAAGCCGGTGGCGGCCTGGTTGCAGGGCCTGATACCAAGGATGAGCGCGGTGGCGGCCGACGTCTCGGCCACCGCCCTGGTGGTGCTGAGCATCACCTTTTTGACCATCATCTTCGGCGAGCTGGTGCCCAAGCGTCTGGGCCAGATGTACCCCGAGCGCGTGGCCGTGCTGGTGGCGCGGCCGATGAACTGGCTGTCCACCGCCGCCCGGCCCTTCGTCTGGCTGTTGTCGGCCTGCACCGAAGCCACGCTGCGGCTGCTGGGCATCCGCACTGCGCCCTCGCGCAGCGTTACCGAGGAGGAGATTGCCGCCAGCCTGGAAGAAGGCCTGGACGCCGGTGTGATCGAGGCGCAGGAGCACCAGATGGTGCGCAATGTGTTCCGGCTCGATGACCGCCAGATTGGTTCGATGATGATCCCGCGCACCGAGATCATCTGGCTGAACCAGCATGCGCCGCTGCCTGAGCTGCTGTTGCAGATGGCCGAGCATGGCCATTCGCGCTACCCGGTGTGCAAGGACGGACTTGACGATGTGGTCGGCGTGATCCGGGCCCATGATCTGCTGCTGCCGGTGTCGCGTGGCGAAGCGCCCGATCTGGCGCGGCTGATGCTGGCGCCGGTGTTTTTGCCTGAAACCTTGTCGGGCATGGAGTTGCTGGAGCAGTTTCGTGTCACCAGCACTGAACTGGTGTTTGTGGTCGACGAGTACGGCGCGGTGCAGGGCGTGATCACGGTGCGCGATGTGCTGGAGGCCATCACCGGCGAGTTCAGCACGCCCAGCCCCGATGATTCTTGGGCAGTACGTCGCATCGATGGCGACTGGCTGATGGACGGCATGATCCCGCTGCCCGAGTTCAAGGATAGGCTGGCGATCCGCGCGCTGCCCGACGAAGAGCGCGGCCGTTACAACACGCTGGCCGGCATGCTGATGCTGCTGCTGGGCCGGCTGCCCCAGGTGGCTGATGTGGTGGAATGGGATGGCTGGCGCTTCGAGGTGGTCGACCTCGATGGCAAACGGGTGAACAAGGTGCTGGTGAGCGCACTGCCATCAAGCGATGACGAATTGACAACGAAGGACATCAAACCATGATCAACGAGAACCTGCACAAAAAGGCTGTGGCGCTGGACCGCGTCAAGCACCGCGATATCAAGCTCGACCTCACGGCGCGCGACATGAGCACGGTCAACCAGCTCAATGCCTTCTTTGTGGCCGGCACCGAGTTCACCGACGCCTGCAAGGAGTTTCCGGTGGTCTGGGTCAATGCCGGCAATGATGCCGACGGCAAGCAGCAGGTGGCGCCGATCGCGGTGTTCGGCCTCAAGCAAGGCCAGAACCTGTGCACCGACAACAACGGCTGGCGGGTGCGCTATGTGCCAGCGGTGCTGCGGCTGTATCCGTTTGCGCTGGCCCGCGTGGCGGCCAACGAGATGGTGGTCTGCGTCGACGAAAGCTGGCAGGGCCTGGGCACCGAAGGCGAGGCCTTGTTCAACGCCGAAGGCCAGCCTTCAGAATTCACGACCAATGTGCAAAAGCAGCTTGAGAGCTTCGAGATGGAGGTTGAGCGCACCCGCATGGCCGGCGCGCTGTTGGTCGAGAAGGGCCTGCTGCGCGACATGCGCTTTGACGCCACGCTGCCCGACGGCAGCAAGCTCACAGTAGATGGTTTCCTGACCATCGACGAAGACAAGCTTGGCAAGCTCAGCGACGCCGATCTGCTGACCTTCAACCGCAATGGCCTGATGGGTCTGATCCATGCCCACCAGATCTCGTTGGGCAACATGGCCAAGCTGGTCGAGTGGCATGTTGAGCGCGCAGGCGCTGAACAGACGGCCGCACCCGCCGCCGCGCCCACCCTCAACTGAGCGGGCAAGTTGGCGCTACTGGCGCTACTGGCGCTACTGGCGCCATTGGCGCCCGTGCGGGCCTGCACTGCCGGGCGAATTGACATTGTCTGGCAAGTCCCGCCGGGTTGGATACGCGCGCAAGCGCCGGTGAGGCGCTCAGCAGTTCAGAGCCTGCTGGTAGAGCCTGGTCGAGCGAGCGCCCGAGCGGCAGAACATCAGCACCGGCTGCGGCAGTGTCTTGAGCAGCGCCGCCATCGCGGCGATCTGCTCGGGCGACTGCCAGCCACCCGCCACTGGCAGATGGTGGTACTGCAGGCCGGCCGCGCTGGCGGCGGCGGCCACCGCCGCGTTGGTCGGCTGATTCGGGCCATGTTCAAAGTCGGGCCGGTTGTTGACCACGCTCTTGAAGCCGAGCCGGGCCAGCTCGGCCATGGCCTCGGGCTCAAGCTGCGAGGCGACGCAAACATGCTCGTCGATGGGGCGGATGTGCAGGGTGTGCATGATGGCCGCCGTGTTTACTTGGCCAACGCCGCCTTGACAGCGGCCGAGACCCAGCCCATGTCGGCCTTGCCAGCCAGCTGCGCCTTGACCGCTGCCATCACCTTGCCCATGTCACCTGGCCCGCTGGCGCCCAGCCCGGCCACCACCGCGGCCACCGCAGCGCTGATCTCGTCGACTGAGAGCCGGGCCGGCAGGTAGGCTTGCAACACCACCAGCTCGGCGCTTTCCTTGTCGACCAGGTCGGTGCGACCGGCGCTGGCAAAGGCGGCGATCGAATCTTTGCGCTGCTTGATCAGCTTGTCGACCACGCCGATGACGGCAGCGTCGTCCAGCACGATGCGTTCGTCGATCTCGCGTTGCTTGACCGCAGCCAGCAGCATGCGGATGGTCGACAAGCGATCAGCCGCCTTGGCGCGCATCGCGGTTTTCATGTCCTCGGTGATCTGGTCTCTCAGGCTCATGGTGTTTTGCCCAGGTTGGCCGTGTCGTCGGCCGGGTAAGGGTGATGGCGAACTGTATAAAGGCGAATGAAAAACGCCCGCTGCGGCATCCCGCGCGGGCGTCTGTCTTGGCGCACCTGGCGCACTTGGCGCAGAGGCTTAGAACAGCTTCTTGGGCAACTGCATGCTGCGCACGCGCTTGTAGTGACGCTTGACTGCGGCGGCCTTCTTGCGCTTGCGCTCGGCGGTGGGCTTCTCGTAGAACTCGCGGGCGCGAAGATCGGTGAGCAGGCCCAGCTTCTCAATGGTGCGCTTGAAGCGGCGCAGTGCAACGTCGAACGGCTCGTTTTCCTTGACGCGAATCGTGGTCATGTAATCAATGAATCCCAGGGTGATGTGCGCTTGGTGAATCTGATCCAGCCTGTGTGCCACGCGGCTCAATCGAGATGTTGAGTCGAGACCATGAACGTGCGGCGAGCATTCCGGAAATGCCAGGCTGGGAAACCTTGCGCGGTTTTGCCAGCAAAGCCGGGATTCTACTTCGAATTCAAGGGCCTGCCAATATCGCGCCGTCTGAGGCTTGGTAAGCGCGTCAGGCGGGTCAGGCGGGTCAGGCGGCGGAGCCCGGGCCGCAGGCTCTGGCTCAGGCCGACGCTGGCGCCGGCGCGGGTGCATTGGCCAGCGCCCGCGCGCAGGCCGCCGCGCTGGCCCAGGCCCACTGGAAGTTGTAGCCGCCCAGCCAACCGGTGACATCGACCACTTCGCCGATGAAGTGCAGCCCGGCTTGGCGCATGCTGGCCATGCTGCGCGAATCCAGCTCGCGGGTATCGACGCCGCCAGCAGTGACCTCGGCCTTGCGCCAACCCTCGCTGCCGCTAGGCATGATCTGCCAGCGGCTGAGCGATTCGGCCAGGCGCTGCAAGTCCTTGTCGCGCATGTCGGGCAGTGGTTGGGCAGGGTCGAGGCCAATGCGCTTCAGCCAGGCCTCGGCCAGGCGCTGCGGCAGGGCTTCGGCCAGCACATTGCCCAGCTGGCGGCGTGAGTCGCGCTTGACTTGCTGCAACCAGCTTGCGGCATCCCGGTCGGGCAGCAAATCCAATGTCAGCGGCTGGCCGGGCCGCCAATAACTCGATATCTGCAGCACCGCCGGGCCACTGAGGCCACGGTGGGTGAACAGCAGATCCTCGTCGAAGCGGCCCTTGAGCCGACCGCTGCCCGTGGTGATGCTCACCGCCAGCGAGCTGCCGGCCAGCGGCACAAAGGGCGCCCAGTCGGCGGTGTCAAAGGTCAACGGCACCAGGGCCGGCCGTGGCTCGACGATCTTGTGGCCAAACTGCCGCGCCAGCCGGTAACCGAAGTCAGTGGCGCCTATCTTGGGTATCGACAAGCCGCCGGTGGCCACCACCAGTTGCCGGCCGCGCACGCAGCCGCGGTCGGTGTTGAGCTCAAACCCGCCCTCGACCGCGCGAACTTCGGCCACCGTGCAGGGTTGCCAGCGCTGCACGCCGCCCGCCCGGCATTCGCTGAGCAGCAGTTGGATGATCTGCTCGGAAGAGTCATCGCAGAACAGCTGGCCCTTGTGCTTTTCATGGCAGGCGATGCCGTGGCGGCGCACCAGCGCGGTGAAGTCTGCCGCGCTGTAGCGTGCCAGTGCCGAGCGGCAGAAGTCGGGATTGGCCGACAAAAACTGTGCCGGCGTGGTGTCGCGGTTGCTGAAGTTGCAGCGGCCGCCGCCCGAGATGCGGATTTTCTCGGCCAGGCGCGACGCGTGGTCGATCAACAGCACGCGCTGGCCGAGCTGACCCGCCATGCCGGCGCAGAACAGGCCGGCCGCACCGGCGCCGATGATGATGGCGTCGAAGGGCGCGGTGGCAAGTGGCATGTCGCGAGATTATCGGGTCGGCGGCACACCCCAACTGAGATTGCACCTCACACTCTGAGCTTTGGCCGCTGTTTGCACGGCACTTTCGCAGAGCCGGCAGACGGGCGCGCTGGGTATGATCCAAACTAGGGGTGCTGGCGATCCGAAGCTTGTCGGGTCACTGCACGCTCCCCAGAATCAGGGGGTCGATTGCCGACCTGTCCGCTGCAAAGTCGAAGCCAAGTCCATGACCGCTGACAACCCTGAAGCGCGTTCCGACGCCCCTCAACAGGCATCGGTTGCCGGCGTGGGCGATGATCACCTGTTGGCGCAGACCCTGCTGGCGCTGGCCGAGCAAGAAGGCCTGGCGCTGGCCATCAAGTCGGCTGTTGACGGACGCTATATCAGCGCCAATGCCGCGATGGCCGAGTTGTTCGGCTGCGCCGCATCGGCCATCGTCGGCCACAGCGACGCCGATCTGCTGGACGCCGGCACCGCCATGCTGCTGCGCAGCGCAGACCAGACCGCGCTGGCGCAGGGCCGTTTGCTGGCCAGCGAGCACCGCTTTGAGCTGCGCGGTGAGCGGCGCGAGTTCAAGGTCTTGCGTGTGGTTGGGGCCAGCGCAGACCAGCACTTTATTTGTTGCCTGTGGCAGGACCAGGCTGCCGCGCACCAGCGCGACTCCCAGCTGCGTCTGGCGCTGGATCAGCTTGAACAGCAGCAAAAGGCCAATGACAGCTTGCAGCGTGATCTGAGCGACCAGACGCTGCGCGATCAGGCCAGCGGCTTGAACAGCCGCGCCAATTTCGATGACCAGATGCGCCGCGAGCTTGACCTGTCGACCCGCGAGCACCGCGAGTTTGCGCTGGTGCACATGGCGCTGGATGACTTCAGTGCCGAAGTACAGGCCTGCGGCGTGCCAGCCCATGAGCGCATCTGTGAAGCCATGGGACGCTTGCTGCGCGGCAATACGCGGGCGATGGACGCCTCCTGCCGCATTGATGAGCGCCACTTTGCGGTGCTGTTGTCGGGTGTCGGGCTGGCCACCGCGCATTCGCGCATGGAAGGCCTGCGCCGGCAGTGCGCAACCCAGATCGTCATGCTTGACGGCAAGGAGCTCGGCTTCAGCGTGGCGATGGGCGTGGCCAGCTACCCGCACACCGCCCATGGCCATGACGAGTTGATCACCGCCTGCAAAGCGGCATTGGCCGAGGCCAAGCGCCGTGGCGGCAATACCGTGGCTTTGGCCAGCATTCGCTTCGACGCCGCCTGAAGTCGGTTCGGCGACGGGTTTGTCGGGTCAGAGTGTGAGCGGCAATCCCATGCTCCCATGCGGAAACGCCGGGCCGCCCCAAGTCTCCTCATCCACCCAGGAGCCTGTCGCGAAGCGGCAGGTCTGGGGCGCGCTCAGGCGCTGAAGCCGCGCCAGGCCATGTAGCTGCCCAGGCCAAACAGCATCAGCGCAAACACTTTCTTGAGCTGCCGCGTATCTAGCGCATGGGCTGCGCGCGCGCCCAGCGGTGCTGTCAGCACGCTGGCTGCGGCGATCACCAGCAGGGCTGGCAGCACCAGGTAGCCCAGGCTGCCGGGCACTTGCTGCGGCAGGTTCCAGCCCGCCACCACATAGCCCAGGGTATTGGCCAGCGCGATCGGGAATCCCAGCGCCGCACTGGTGGCCACCGCGTTGTGCACCGCAATGTTGCACCAGGTCATGAAGGGCACCGAGATGAAGGCGCCGCCGGCGCCTACTAGGCCGGAGATCAGGCCGATCAATCCGCCTGCGGCCGTGGCGCCCACCGGGCCCGGCATCTGGCGGCCGGGCTTGGGTTTGCGGTCGATCAACATCTGCACGGCCGAGAACACCACAAAGGCGGCAAACACCAGCGCCAGTGCCGAGCCGCGCAGCAGTGCAAACAGGCCGGCGCCCGACAGCAGGCCGCCCATCAGGATGCCCGGCACCAAGCTGCGCGCCACTGGCCAGCGCACGGCGCCGCGCTTGTGGTGCGCACGCACACTGGCGATCGAGGTGAACAAGATGGTGGCCATCGAGGTGGCGATGGCCATCTTCACCGCCAGCCCTGGCTCGATGCCGCGGTGGCTCAGGATCATGGTCAGAAAAGGCACCATCAGCATGCCGCCGCCGATGCCCAAGAGGCCGGCCAAAAAGCCGGTACCGGCACCCAGCAACAGCAGTTGCAGCACCAGCAGAGGGTCGAGGAAGGACATCAGCTGGCTGGGCTTTCGAGCAAATGTGTCACTGCGGCCCATTCGGCGGCGCTGACGGGGGTGATAGACAAGCGGCTACCCGGCTTGAGCAGGATCATGCTGGCCAGCTCGGGCCGCTGGCGCATCTCGCGCAGCGGCAGCAATCGCGTCTTTTGCACCAGGCTGACATTGACGTTGAGCCAGCGCGGTGAGGCTGGCGGCGACTTGGCGTCGAAGTAGGGGCTGTTGGCATCAAACTG
>JBBQJN010000165.1:0-8571 GCA_038325945.1 Burkholderiales bacterium
GCAGCCCAGCTGGCGCACCAGCGCGGCAAAGCGGCCGCGGTTGTCGCGCTGGTCGAGGTAATAACCGGTCTTGTGGCCCAGCGCCACGTCCAGCCCCAGCGCCCAGCCATGCTCCTGGATCAGCAGCGCGGTGTCACCCTCACCGCGCAGCCAGCCGCTTTGCTCAGGCAGGCCTTCCAGCGTGCGCACGCTGACGTCGCTGCGCTCGTAGAGCCGCGAGCTGCCGGTGATCGCACACAGCGCATCAGTGAGGGTCTCGCGCCAACGCTCGGTGCCGGCCGACAGAAACTGCGCGCTCAGCAGGTCGCCGTAGCGGTCGACGATCAGCCCCGGCAGGCCGTCGGCCTCGCCATGCACCAGGCGCTGGCCGTCGCTGGGCAGCAGGCCGCTGGCGGCCAGCCGGCCGCGCCAGTTGATCGCCCGCCGCAAACGCTGCTCGAAAAAGGCGGCGCCGATGCGCTGGGCCTCGTCAAAACTCCAGGCCCGCACGCGGATCATCGAGCTGGGGCTGAACGCGCCCCAGGCCAGGAAGCGGCCGTCATGGGCCTCCACGCGCACCGTCTCGCCGGCATCGGCGCCGCCGCGCGCGATGCTGCCGGCAAACACCCAGGGATGGCGGCGCAGCAGCGAGCGCTCTTTGCCTTCGCGCAATCGGATCGTCTTCATGCCGGCATTCTGGCCCCAGGGCCGGGCTGGATCTGGCAGCCAACCGCCCTTGTTTTCAAGGCTTGGCCGGCGCCGCGAGGTCTCAGACTGGTGTGCAGCGGCGCTGGGCCTGGGCCACTTGCAGCCGCACTGCCACAACCCGCCACCGCCACCGCCACCACAGCCAACATCATGCCCAAACTCCGTCTGCTGCCGGCGCTGCTTTTTTTGGCTGCGACGACCGCCAGCGCCGACCCCGGCTACTACGTACAAACAGCCTATGGCCAAGCCGGCGCGCTGACGCTGGACCTGCGCTACTGGACCATCAAGCCCAACGACGGCCAGGCCATGGTGTGGCCCGAGGTCAGCCTGGGTTACGGCGTCAATTCACGCTGGACCACCGGCCTGCTGGCCAGCTGGATCGGCCCCACCCATGGCACGCAACGGCTGAGCAGCTTGAACTGGCAGAACCAGGTGCTGCTGACCCAGGGCGAGTACCCGGTCGATGTGGCGCTGATGCTCAACCTGGTGCGGCTGCAAAAAACCCGCATCGGCCATGTCATCGAGTGGGGCAGTGGCTTGCAGACCGATCTGGGCCGCACCCAGATCAACGCCAATCTGCTGTTCGACAGCAATGTCGACACCGCGCTTCCACTGGCGACGCAGCTGAAGGTCCAGTGGCAGCTGCGCCACCGCTGGCAGCCGGGGCTGCACTTCGGCCTGCAAGGCTTTGCTGAACTGGGCCGCTGGCACGGCGGCGCACTGCCCGATGCGGCGTCGCATCGCGCCGGCCCGGCGCTGTTCGGCAAGCTGGGCACCGGCCCGCAGCCGGTGTTGTCGTGGCAGGCCGCGCTGCTGTTGGGCAAGACCCTGGGCCGTCAAGGCAACATGTTCTCGCTGCGGCTGAGCAGCAGCCTCTGAGGCCGCCACCGCAGCGCGGCAATCGCGTCCAGCGCCCGCAGGCGCCGGGCCGCAGACAAAGACCTTCGCCTACTTGCGCCGCGCCCGCGGATGCGCCGCGTCGTAGATCTTGGCCAGATGTTGGTAATCCAGCTTGGTGTAGACCTGGGTTGTAGTGATGCTGGCGTGGCCCAGCAGCTCTTGCACCGCGCGCAGATCGCCGCTGGACTGCAACAAGTGCGAGGCAAAGCTGTGCCGCAGCATGTGCGGATGCACGCCGGTGGCCAGGCCGGCGTCGCGCGCCAGCAGCTGCAACCGGCTGCGCACCTGGCTGGCGCTCAGCCGCGTGCCGCGGTTGCTGACGAACAAGGCCGGCTCGCCCTGCCGCGCCAGTTCAGCGCGCAGGGCCAGCCAGGCCGCCAGCGCGGCCAGCGCCGGCCCGCCCACCGGCACGCTGCGGCGCTTGCGGCCCTTGCCCAGCACATAGGCGGTGGCGTCGTCGGCGTCGATCCAGCCGGCGGCGCCGGCGCCAGCGGCGATGTCCAGCCCGGTCAGCTCGCCCACTCGCAGGCCGCAGCCATACAACAGCTCGACGATGCAGTGGTCGCGCGCGCGCAGCGCCGGGTTGTCGCTGGTTCCGGGCTGCTGCGCCAGTGCCACCGCCTGATCCACATTCAACGCCTTGGGCAGCGGCTTGGGCGCTTTGGGTGGCCGGATGCCATCCACCGGGTTGTGCGTGACCAGCCGCGCGCGGCCCCAGTGGCGGTAGAGGCCACGCCAGGCGGCCAATGCGATGGCGATGCTGCGCGGCCCCAGGCCACGCTCCCGCAACTGCACCACCCAGCCTCTCACATGGTGGGTTTGCGCCTGCGGCAACGCCACCGCGTCATCGTCGGCCAACTGCTGCAGCCAGCGCAGCGCATCGGCATACAGCAGCAGCGAGCGCTCGGCCAATCGGCGCTCCACCCGCAGATGCAGCAAGAAGCCGCCGAGATCGGGCTGCAGCGACAGCGCAGCCGGGGAGGCCGTGCCTCGACCTGCCTGTGCCCCGGCTTGGTCAAGCGGCCGCTGCGGAGCCGGCTCCGCCGGGCCGCTGGTGGCGCCCTCCTGGGGGGGGTGAGTGCGGACCTCAGAGCCGGCCTGCGTAGGGCCTGACGCCTCAGGAACCGCCCGGGTTCCGCGAGGGCGTGGACTGCCGGAGGCGCTTCGGGGAGGGGTCAATTCAGCGGCAACAGACGGGTCAGCGCCGCGCTGGCCACCTCGCCGATGCGGGCCAGAAAATCGGTGCCCATCTCGGCGGTGTAGCGGGTCGGGTCGGGTGAACCCAGCACCAGCAGGCCGAAGGCGCCGCCCTCGCCCTCACCGCGCAGCGGAATCAGCGCGATCGATTGCACCGCCGCCGCGTCGTCCAGCCAGGCCACCGCTTCAAAGCCGGAATTCAGCCCGCAATACGGCAGTACCAGGCTGCCGGCCAGGCTGCGGGTGTCCTCACTGGCGCCGTGCGCGAAGGGCAGCGACTTGAAAGCCTCGTCGGCACCCCACAGCCGCAGCGCAGCCTGCGGGATCATGAACTCATGCTGCAGCACCGCAGTCAGCACGCCCGGCAGTGCGCTGGGGCTGCCGGCCAGCAGGATGGCGCGGATGAAGCGGTGCAGCCGGTTGGCGATGGCAACGTTCTCGCGGCCATGGCGCACCATCTCCATGATCTGGTGCTCGAGGCCCTTGATCTTCTCGCGCAGCATTTCCATCTGCCGCTCTTGCAGCGAGACGGCGCGCTGGCCGTGCGGGCTGGTCAGCTGGATGCTGGCCAGTAACTCGGCATGGCGCTCAAAAAAACCCGGCGTATTGGCCAGGTAGTTGGCGATGTCGCTTTCGGTGATGGCGCCTTCAAGACTCACAGTTCTATCTCCCCTTCAAACACGGTTTCCGCCGGCCCGGTCATCAGCACATGGGCTGTGTCGTCGGGCCACTCGATCGTCAACTGGCCACCGCGCGCCTGCACATCCACCCTGCGGTCCAGCCAGCCCAGCCGGATGCCGGCCACCACTGCGGCGCAGGCGCCGGTGCCGCAGGCCAGGGTCTCGCCGGCGCCGCGCTCAAAGACCCGCAGCGCGATCTGGTCGCGGCTGATCACCTGCATAAAACCGACGTTGACCTTGCGCGCAAAGCGCCGGTGCAACTCGATCACCTGGCCCAGCGCCGCTACCGGCGCTTCGCGCACGTCTTCCACCCGCTGCACCGCGTGCGGGTTGCCCATCGACAGCACCGCCACGCTGACCTGCCGCTGCTCGCCCACGTCGAGCGGCCACAGTTCAAAACCGCCCTCTTGCCGGGGCACCAGGCCGCTGGCATCAAAAGGCACTTGCGGCAGTTCGAAGATTGGCCGATTCATGTCCACCGTCACCCGGCCATCGTCCTGCAGCAGCAGTTGCAGCCGGTTGTTCAGGGTGTCCACCGTCACGCTGCGCTTGGTGGTGAGGCCACGCTCAAACACAAAGCGCAGAAAGCAGCGCGCGCCGTTGCCGCAATGCTCAACCTCGTCGCCGGTGTTGTTGAAGATGCGGTAGCGGAAATCGGCGCCGGCATCGCGCGGCGGCTCAACCAGCAGGATCTGGTCGGCGCCGACACCAAAACGCCGGTCGCCCAGCCGGCGCAGCTGCTCGGCGCTGAGCTGGATCGGCGCAGCGGTGGCGTCGAGCACGACGAAGTCGTTGCCCGCGCCCTGCATCTTGGTGAATTTCAGTCGCATCCAGGGATTATCGGTCGCGCTCAGTACAAAGAGGGTTCGCCCGCCGGCCGGGTTTTGAAGCGCTTGTGCACCCACAGGTATTGCGCCGGGTTCTGCCGGATCTCGGCCTCGATCCACTGGTTCATGCGCAGCGCCGCAGCATCGTCACTGCCGTCACCGTCCGGCCCCGGAAAATCTTGCCAGGGCGGCAAGAAACGCACGCGGTATCCGGCGCCACCCGGCAGCATCTCGGCCACCACCGGCTGCACCAGCATGCCCAAGCTGCGCGCCAGCCGCGCCGGCGCCAACAGCGTGGCCGCCGGCACGCCGAAGAAGGGCACAAAGGCCGCGTCCCTGGCGCCGAAATCCATGTCGGGCAGGTTGAAGAAGGCATGGCCGCGCTTGATCGCCCGCACCAGCGGCAGCGCCCGCTCGCTGCGGGCAAAGATGTCGGCCAGGCCAAAGCGCACCCGGCCGCTGCGCATCGCTTCGTCAAACACCTTGTTGCTCTGGGCCTGGTAGATCGAGGCCACCCTGCCGCCCTGAAACAGCTGGGTAGCCACGCCGGCCACGTCCAGCGCCACAAAGTGCGGCACCAACCACATCACCGGCTGCTCGCTGCGCGCCGCCAGACCCACATCGCCCTCGATCTGGATCAGCCGCTTCAGCCGCTGCGGCGAGGCATACCAAAGCAGCCCGCGCTCCAGCAGGCTGCGCGCCAGCCAGCCGAAGTGCTCGCGCACCAGCTGCGCGCGGGCCGCTGCGTCCAACTCAGGCAAGCACAGCTCTACATTGCGCAGCGCCACGCGCCGCCGGCCGCCGGCCAGTGCATGCAACAGCGCGCCCAGGCTCCGGCCCAGCGCCGCCTGCAGGCCAAGCGGCAAGTGCTGCAGCAGCCACAACAGGCCCAGCAGCGCGCGCGCCGCCCACTCGCCGATCACGACGCCGACTCCTCGCCGGTGAGCGCATGCACCGGGCGCGGTTGCTTGTAGCGGTGATAGCTCCACAGGTACTGCCCCGGCCGCTGGGCGATCAGCCGTTCCATCTCGCGGTTGACGGCGGTGGCGCAGTGCAGTTGCAGCGCCAGATCGTCGGCCGCCTCGGTGGGCAGCGGCTGCGCGGGCGGGCTGACATGCACCCGGTAGCCTTGGCCGGCGGGCAAGCGCTCAGCCCAGATCAGCAACAGCGCCGCGCCGGTTTGTTGCACCAGCCGCGCCGCCAGCGTCATGGTGTAGGCCGGCCGGCCGTAAAACGGCGCCCACACGCCCATGCCCTCGGGCGGCACCTGATCGGGCAGCACGCCCACCGCCTCGCCGCGGCGCAGCGCCCGGATCATCTGGCGCACGCCGCCCAGCGCGGCCGGCACGGTGGCCAGTCCGGGCCGGGCGCGCGCTGTTTCTTCCAGCGTGCGCAGCCAGTGCTGGTGCGCCGGCCGGTACATCGCGGTGAGCCGGGTGCGGTGGCCAAAGCGCTCGACGATGGCCTGTGCGCAGACCTCAAAACAGCCCAGGTGCGGCGTCAGCAGTACCAGCCCCTGGCCGCCGTCGAGCGCCTCGTCGATCAAATTGTCACCCTGCCACTGCAGCAGCGGGCCCAGCGGTTTGTCAACCGGCCGCAGCCAGAGCCAGGGCAGCTCAGCGACCATGCGGCCGGTCTCGGCCACCGCCTCGCGGCGCACCGCCAGACCCAGCCCGGCCAGCGCCACATGCTCGCGCAGACGGCGGCGGTAGGTAGGCGACAGGCCGTAGACCAACCAGCCCAGCCAGGCGCCCCAGGCGTGCAAAGTGGGCAATCGACGCCGGGACAGCCAGGCAATCAGCGTGATCATGCTTTGTATAATCGCGGCATCGCCGAGTTAATA
Source organism: Burkholderiales bacterium (assembly GCA_038325945.1). Taxonomy (GTDB): domain Bacteria; phylum Pseudomonadota; class Gammaproteobacteria; order Burkholderiales; family Burkholderiaceae_C; genus Pseudaquabacterium. Next base: position 6,135 of record JBBQJN010000165.1, read on the forward strand.
GGACAACTTGCGGGGCGATGCGTGGCATTCAAACCGCGCCGTGTGTTACCTGCTGCGGCAGGCTGGCACATCGAATTCCGCTAAAGCGTTCGCCGCCATTCCAGAACACAGTGCGGTTGAAACGGCGACGCAGCTTTCAACCAACCTGGAGTGTATGCAAGTGGCGAACGACTTTCTTTTCACATCTGAATCCGTCTCTGAAGGCCATCCCGACAAGGTGGCTGACCAGATCTCGGATGCCATCCTCGACGCGATCTTCGCGCAAGACCCGCTCAGCCGCGTTGCGGCCGAGACGCTGACCAACACCGGCCTGGTGGTGCTGGCCGGCGAGATCACGACCAACGCGCATGTGGATTACATCCAGGTGGCGCGCGACACCATCAAGCGCATCGGTTACGACAACACCGAGTACGGCATCGACTACAAGGGCTGCGCGGTGATGGTCTGCTATGACAAGCAGAGCAACGACATCGCCCAGGGCGTAGACCATGCCAGCGACGACCACCTCAACACCGGCGCCGGCGACCAGGGCCTGATGTTCGGCTACGCCTGCGACGAGACGCCCGAGCTGATGCCCGCAGCCATCCACTACGCGCACCGATTGGTGGAGCGCCAGGCGCAGGTGCGCAAGGACGGCCGCCTGCCCTTCTTGCGGCCCGACGCCAAGAGCCAGGTCACGCTGCGTTACGTGGACGGCAAGCCGCACTCGATCGACACCGTGGTGCTGAGCAGCCAGCACAGCCCGGAGATGAGCCTGGGCAACAAGATGACCGACGCCTTTTACGAGGCGATTCGCGAGGAGATCATCAAGCCGGTGCTGCCGGCCGAGTGGCTGACCAAGGACACCAAGTACCTGATCAACCCGACCGGCCGCTTTGTGGTGGGCGGCCCGCAGGGCGACTGCGGCCTTACCGGCCGCAAGATCATCGTCGACACCTACGGCGGCGCCTGCCCGCATGGCGGCGGCGCCTTCTCTGGCAAAGACCCAAGCAAGGTTGACCGCAGTGCCGCCTATGCTGCACGCTACGTGGCCAAGAACATCGTCGCCGCCGGCATTGCCCGCCAGTGCCAAGTGCAGGTGGCCTATGCCATCGGCGTGGCGCGGCCCATGAACGTGACCATCTACACCGAAGGCACGGGCGTGATCTCCGACGAGAAGATCGCCGCGCTGGTGGCCGAGCATTTCGACCTGCGGCCGAAGGGCATCATCCAGATGCTGGATCTGCTGCGCCCGATCTACCAGAAGACGGCGGCTTATGGCCACTTCGGCAGAGAGGAACCGGAGTTCACGTGGGAGCGAACCGACAAAGCTGCGGCGCTTCGCGCCGCAGCCGGGCTGTAAGCCCGCCGCGCGCAGGGCGCGCGGTTTGTCGATTCGCTGGGGTCGGCTGACTTCGCGCAGCGAAGTCAAGGCCCCGAAGGGCCGGCCGACACCAAAAGAATCGCAGGGGTCGGCTGACTTCGCGCAGCGAAGTCAAGGCCCCGTAGGGCCGGCCGACACCAAAAGATTCGCAGGGGTCGGCTGACTTCGCGCAGCGAAGTCAAGGCCCTGAAGGGCCGGCCGACACCAACGTAATACTCGGCGAAGCCGCCGACTGAAAAGCCTTGAAGGGCGACGCAAGTCGCCCGTTTTCAATTCAAGCCTGTCGGCCTATCGTGAAGCGGGAACGGGCTGCGACAGGTCAAGTACCACCACCGTGAGCCGCGTGCGGTCAATCGGCGGGATCCGGGCGCGCAGCGCATCCGCCATCGCGGCAGCGCTGCGGGGTTTCAGGCCCTCGGGCGAGGCGCGCGGCTTGTAGCCGAACCACAGCACGCAATAGATGCCAACGCCCTGGGCGGCTGGATCGGTGGTGTAGCGGCCGTCGAGTTGATCGCGCCAGGCGGTCCACACGGCCCGGTGGTCCTCTTTCTTGATTTCGATAGGCACCACCACCCTGCGGCCATCGGCAACCGTCGACGCGCGCAGGTCGGCGCGGGTGTTGTTGGCGGCGCTGGATTCCCTTTCGACCTGGACCGACAGCGGCAATAGCCTGGGCCGCAGGCAACCCAGCAGCACATCGCGGCAAGCGTTTTCAATCTTTGGCGCGCTGCGGTCATCACGCCAAAACAAGCCGAGGCTGTTGGTCTCGTCACCGCGTATCTGGTTGCCCAGCGCTTGCAGGTGGTCGCAGACCAGCGCCGCAAGATCACTGACATTGGCAGGCGCAAGGTTGGTCAGGGTCAGGGCGACCGCCTGAGCCGTGGCGTGGCTAAAGCGCGCCGCACGAAGGCTGCGAGTTTGCTCCGCGCTGGCCGAATCCAGCGCTATCGCCCAAGGCTTCATCAACGGCATGGCCCTCAATTCGGCCAGCGCGACAGCGGCGGGCTCATCATGCACAGCGGACAGTTGGCGGATGAACCCATGCACCAGGTCTCGACGGTGCTCGATGTCGCC
>JBBQJN010000166.1:0-8564 GCA_038325945.1 Burkholderiales bacterium
AACGCCGCCAGCGTGCGCCAGTGCGGCTCAATCGGGTGCGTAGCGCTGTCACCCAAGAGGTGAAGGTGGTCGTGGCTGCGAAAGCCAGAATTCATGCGGTGTAGCCAGCGGAGACAAGCGGTCAACTGCGGTTTCTAGGTTAAACGCTATCTGGCGCTGGTGCGCGGTTGGCCGGCCGACGCCGGCGAGATTGACGAGCCGCTGGCGAGCGACCTCGAGCTGCCTTCCGCCGGCCAGCAGCGGCTGGCGGCCACCACCCGTTGGCAGGTGGTACAGCGCCTGCTGCTGCCGATCAGCACCGACGGCGCGCATGCCGAGCGGCTGAGCCTGCCGCACCCGGCCACCAGCCAGACGCTGGTGCTGCACGCACCGCCCGGCCCGGAGTGGGCCGTGCTGCAAAGTTGGGCAGGACGCTAAAAAGTCCCCGCCCGGGATTTGTTCAGCGTTGCCAAGGTTCAGCCACAGCGCACGGCGTAGATCGGCGGCACGTGCTGCGACACGCTGGCCCAGTGCTCGCCGCCGTCGCCGCTGGCCCACAGGCTGCCGGTGGTGCTGCCCATCAGCAGGCTGAGGCCGTCGGTGGCTACCTGGTCGAGCACATAGCCGGCCAGCCGGGGGTTGGCCTCAAAGGCCTGGCTCAGCGCAGCGCGTAAGGTGAGTGCGCTGCACTGCGCGTCGGTCACATCGAGAAAGCGGCGCAACTGCGGCGTGAAGACCAGGCGGGGCATGGCGCCATCTCCGGCCAAGACCGGCGGCGCGACAATGACCACCCACCCTGCCCGGCCTGCCGCGCGCCCTTGTTGCGGCGCGTCGGGCCTCGATGCCCATGCCTTCCGGACCACTTGCCGCCGCCTTGGCCTACATCCTGTGGGGGCTGTTTCCGATCTACATCAAGCAGATCGAGCACATCCCGGCGCTGGAGATCGTGCTGCATCGCTCAGCCTGGTCGCTGCTCTTCATGGCCGGCCTGCTGCTGGTGTTGCGGCGCGTGGCCTGGCTGCGCAGCGCGCTGCGCCAGCCGCGCACGCTGGCGCTGTTCGGCCTGAGCGCGCTGCTGCTGGGCTGCAACTGGCTGCTGTATGTGTGGGCAGTGAACAGCGGCCGCGTGCTCGACGCCAGCCTGGGCTACTTCATCAACCCGCTGATCAACGTGATGTTGGGTTACGCGGTGCTGCACGAGCGGCCGCGGCCGCTGCAATGGGCCGCCGTGGCGCTGGCCGCTTGCGGCGTGCTGTGGCTGACCATCAGCGCCGGCGGGCTGCCCTGGGTCTCGTTGGTGCTGGCGCTGAGTTTTGGCGCCTACGGCCTGCTGCGCAAGACCGCCACGCTGGGCGCGATAGAAGGCCTGGCGCTTGAAACCCTGCTGCTGGCGCCGCTGGCGGTGGGCGGCTTGCTCTGGCTGATGGCCAGCGGCGAGGGCCACTTTGCGCGCGGCAGCTGGTCAGACAGCCTGTGGCTGCTGGCCGCCGGGCCGGTAACCGCGATCCCGCTGCTGCTGTTTGCCTCGGGCGCGCGGCGGGTGTCGATGGCCACGCTGGGCCTGCTGCAGTACCTGGGGCCGTCGATCCAGTTTTTGCTCGGCGTCTTTGTCTACCACGAGCACTTCAGCGCCAGCCGGGGTGTCGGCTTTGTGCTGATCTGGGCCGCGCTGGTGATCTACAGCGCCGAGAGCTGGCGCAAGCTGCGCCAGCAGCGCCTGGCCGCAGTCGGCTGACGGCGCGCCCTGCCCGGCGTGCAGCCGGTGCCAGCGATGACGGGACGGCGCGGCTCGTCTGGCGCTGCGTGCCACGGCGCAAGGGGTGATCGATTGATAGGAGCAATCCCTGCGATTGCGACTTTTGATGCTGATGCTGCAGTGCTTCATTCATAATCGACATCGCTGATTCGATAGCTTTCATCAACCACCCCCTCTCAGGAGAATTTGCATGTCCATCATCAACAGCAGCGTCCAGCCCTTCAAGGTCCAGGCCTTCAAGAACGGCAAGTTTGCCGAAGTCACTGAGCAGAACCTGCTTGGCCAGTGGTCGGCCATTGTCTTCATGCCGGCGGCTTTCACCTTCAACTGCCCGACCGAGGTTGAGGACGCGGCCGATAACTACGCCGCCTTCCAGAAGCTGGAGACCGAGATCTACATCGTCACCACCGACTCGCACTTTGCGCACAAGGTCTGGCACGAGACCTCGCCCGCCGTCGGCAAGGCGAAGTTTGCGCTGGTCGGCGACCCGACGCATCAGCTGACGCGCATGTTTGGCGTGCACATCGAGGAAGAGGGCATGGCGCTGCGAGGCACCTTCCTGATCAACCCGGAAGGCGTGGTCAAGACCGCCGAGGTGCATGACAACAGCATCGCCCGCGACATGAAAGAGACGCTGCGCAAGCTCAAGGCCGCGCAGTACGTCGCCAAGAACCCGGGCCAGGTCTGCCCGGCCAAGTGGAACGAAGGCGCCAAGACCCTGACGCCGTCGCTCGACCTGGTGGGCAAGATCTAAGCACCCGCCCCAGGCGCAGGGCCGGTCCAACGGCCCTGCCCGCCCCTCCCCACCGACTGGATTGATCGACCCAGTCGCCAACAGCCCTCACCTGACGGCCGCTGGCGAGCGGGCCGGCACAGCCACGCCCCCATCCACCGCATCACCCAGCCCCACCCAGCCCCACCCAGGAGATCCACCATGCTCGACGCCAAGCTCAAATCACAACTCAAGTCCTACCTCGAGCGCGTGACGCAACCCGTCGAGGTGATCGCAACGCTGGACGACGGCCCCGACGCGCAGGAGATGCGCGAGTTCCTGATGGACATCGACGGCCTGAGCGACCAGGTCAGGCTGCGCTTCGACGGCTCTGATGCGCGCGTGCCTTCGTTTCAGGTCACGCGTGCCGGCGCTGGCATGGGCCTGCACTTCGCCGCCATCCCGATGGGCCACGAATTCAGCTCGCTGGTGCTGGCGCTGCTGCAGGCCGGCGGCCACCCGCCCAAGGTTGAGGCCGAGCTGATCGAGCAGATCAAGGGCCTGCAGCCGGCCGGTGACGGCGACCTGCTGTTCGAGACCTACATCTCGCTGACCTGCCATAACTGCCCCGACGTCGTGCAGGCGCTGAACCTGATGGCGGTGCTGAACCCGCGCATCAAGCATGTGATGGTTGACGGCGGCCTGTTCAAGGCCGAGGTTGAGGCGCGCCAGATCATGGCCGTGCCCAGCGTCTTCCTGAACGGCCAGCCCTTTGGCTCGGGCCGCATGGACCTGGCCGAGATCCTGGCCAAGGTCGACACCGGATCCAGCGCACGTGACGCGGCCAAGCTGGCTGCCAAGGCGCCGTTCGACATGCTGATCGTCGGCGGCGGCCCGGCCGGCGCCGCCGCTGCGGTCTACGCCGCGCGCAAGGGCATCCGCACCGGCGTGGTGGCCGAGCGCTTCGGTGGCCAGACCCTCGACACGCTGGGCATCGACAACTACATCTCGGTGATGCACACCGAAGGCCCGCAGTTTGCGGCCGCGCTGGAGGCCCAGGTGCGCGCCAACGACGTCGACATCATGAACGGGCAGCGCGTGGCCTCACTCACACCGGCGGCGTCGCCGGGCGGCGCCATCACCGTGACGCTCGACAACGGCGCGGTGCTGCAGAGCCGCAGCGTGATCCTGTCGACCGGCGCGCGCTGGCGCAACGTCAACGTGCCCGGCGAGGCCGAGTACCGCAACAAGGGCGTGGCCTATTGCCCGCACTGCGACGGCCCGCTTTTCAAGGGCAAGGACGTGGCGGTGATCGGCGGCGGCAATTCTGGCGTCGAGGCGGCGATTGATCTGGCCGGCCTCGTGGGCCAGGTCACGCTGATCGAGTTTGCGCCTGAGCTCAAGGCCGACGCGGTGCTGGTGAAGAAGCTCAGGAGCCTGCAGAACGTGACGGTCCACATCAATGCGCAGACAACCGCCATCACCGGCGACGGCCAGAAGGTCGACGGACTGACATTCACCGACCGTGCCAGCGGCGAGAGCCATCACCTGGCGCTGGCCGGCGTCTTCGTGCAGATCGGCCTGGTGCCCAACACCGAGTTCCTGAAGGGCACGCTTGAACTCAGCCGCTACGGCGAGATCATCATCGACGAGAAGTGCGCGACCAGCGTGCCCGGCGTGTTCGCCGCCGGCGACGTGACGACGGTGCCGTTCAAGCAGATCGTGATCGCTGCCGGCGAGGGTTCGAAAGCGGCGCTGTCGGCCTTCGACCACCTGATCCGCAGTAGCTGAGCGGCGGGCCGCCCGGCCGCCGACAGCGCCCGCCCGCCTTGCTAGCGCAGGTCGCCAGCCAGGCTGGCCAGGGCTTCGGGCGGGATCTGCAGGTGCGCGGGGTAATTGGCATGGTCGCAGCCCAGCTTGACCACCGCACCGGCGCGCACCGCTTGACGTGCCGCCGGTGTGAACTCGAAGCGCACAAAGTGCACCGCCGAGGTCTTTTCGTCGTTCTCGCGGTCGAGATCCTCGTCGGCGATGGCATAGACCCGCGCATGGCCTTCGACCTCGACAAACATGCAGTCTTCGACGCCGATCAGCCGCGCCAGTTCGCGCTTGCGCTCATGCTGATCGGGGTACTCGATCAGCATCGTGGCCTTCCAGTTGCCGCCGTCGGGCACCAGCGCCGCGTAGGCGTCAATCTCCTGCTGGATGCCAGCCTCGTCGAAGATCTTCTCGATGTGCAGCATCTCCTGGATCTGCCGGCGGATGGTGGCCTCGTCCTCGAACTGCAGCGTGATGTGCTCGCCCAGGTGCACGCTGCGCAGGCGGCGGTGGGCGATGACCTCTGGCTTGCTGGACTTACGGATCTTGGCGTAGGCCTCCAGCGTGAGCAGGTTGTCTTTGGTGATGCGGGCGGTGGTGGTCATGAGGCTTTACTCCAGTCCGTAGGCAATTCTGAGCAGGCCCAGCGGGTGCTGGCGGCCGGCGGCGGGTGTGCCGGCCTGGTCCATGCCCTGGGCAATGTGGTGGATGGCCATCGCGCAGTCGCTGGCGATGTAGTCGGGTTGGTCCTTGGCCATGGCCTTGAACACCGGCTTGCCGATCTTCATGGCGATCGGGTGGGTGGCAGTCTTGACACCGTAGATGCCGGCATGGCCCGAGCAGCGCTCCACGGTGTTGAGTTGCACGCTCACCGTCTTGCCGATCAGCTTGAACATCTCCTCGGTCTTGCGGCCGATGTTCTGCACCCGGCCATGGCAGGGGATGTGGTAGCTCACCTTGCCGAGATCACGCTTGAAGTCGGTCTTGAGCAGGCCGTCCTTCTGGCGCGCCATCAGGTATTCAAACGGGTCAAACATCGCCGCCTTGACGAGTTGCACATCGGGCTCGTCAGGAAACAGCAGCGGCAGCTCTTGCTTAAACATCAGCGTGCAACTGGGCACCGCCGACAGGATGGCATAGCCCTCGCGGGCGTAGCGCGAAAGCACCGGGATGTTGGCGTCCTTGTGCTTCTCGACCGCCGGCAAATCACCCAACTCAAGCTTGGGCATGCCGCAGCAGGATTCTTTCTCAACGATCACCCAGGGGATCGCGTTGTGCTCCAGCACCTTGAGCAGGTCGTGGCCGATGCCGGGCTCGTTGTAGTTGACAAAGCAGGTGGCAAACACCGCCACCTTGCCGGGCGATTTGGCGCCGTCAATCACCGCAGTGGCCGTGCCCTGCTTGGCGGCGCTCCAGCGAAAGCGCTTGGGCGCCAGCGTGGGCATCCAGGCCTCGGGGTGCACATCAAGCACGCTGTCCATCACGTTGCGTGCGAGCTTGGTCTTGTTGATGGCGTTGACCGCCTGCACCACCACCGGGATGCCGGCAAAACTGCCATGCACATCGGTCGAGGCCAGCAGCTGCTGCGCCGGCCCCACCAGGCCCTGGCTGTGCTTGATCGCCTTGGCGCGCAGCATCAGGTGCGGAAAATCCAGTTGCCAGGGATGCGGCGGCGTGTACGGGCACTTGGTCATGTAGCACAGGTCGCACAGATAGCACTGGTCAACCACGTCCCAGTAGGCCTCTTTCTTGATGCCGTGCACCTCGCCGTCGTCGGTCAGGTCGACTAGATCGAACAGCGTCGGGAAGCTCTGGCACAGGCTGACACAACGGCGGCAGCCGTGGCAGATGTCGAACACCCGCTCCATCTCGGTGAGGCAGGCGTCCTGGTCGTAGAAGGCCGGGTTCTTCCAGTCCACCGGATGCCGGGTGGGGGCTTCGAGGTTGCCTTCGCGCTGGCTCATGGTCTGCGGGGTGGGTAGGGTTGCTGTGGTGGGTGCGGGCGCCGGGTCAAGGGCGACCGGATTGAACAGGGGCCACAAAGCACAAGGGGCCGCAAGCGGACCCCTTGTGTCGATCTGGCAGGGCAGCTCTGGTCAGTCGACCAGCGCGTCCAGGGCCTTCTGGTAGCGGTTGGCGTGCGAGCGCTCGGCCTTGGACAGCGTCTCGAACCAGTCGGCGATCTCGTCGTGGCCTTCTTCGCGTGCGGTCTTGGCCATGCCCGGGTACATGTCGGTGTACTCGTGGGTCTCGCCGGCGACGGCAGCGGCCAGGTTCAAGCGGCTGTTGCCGATCGGCAGGCCGGTGGCCGGGTCACCCACGGCCTCGAGGAATTCGAGGTGGCCATGCGCGTGGCCGGTCTCGCCTTCGGCGGTGGAACGGAACAGCGATGCCACATCGTTCTGGCCTTCCACGTCGGCCTTGGCTGCGAAGTACAAATAACGGCGATTGGCCTGGGATTCGCCAGCAAAGGCGTCCTTCAGGTTTTGCTCGGTCTTGGAACCCTTCAAGCTCATGTGAAGCTCCTCGTGATAGTCGATCAGGGGGATCGGCAAGCTGCCGATCCGGCCATTGTCCACCTCGCCTCAGCGAAGATGGAACCCATCAACAGTAGCAGGCGACCCGCCATGCTGCCAATACAAAGCTTCAATGTAAAAAATAGTCCGTCACTATGCAATGGTTAACCCTGATAGCCAACTTGACCAGCCTCAGCCGCCTGCCAACCCCAGCCAGCGCAATGCGTGGCGATGGCAGCGGCCCGACGGATCCACCAGGTCATGCAAGATGCTGAAGTGGTTCAATCCAGGCAGTGCCTCACACACCGGCACCGTGCTGGGGCCCCATTCATCGCGAATCAGCTGGTTTTGGCGAATGAACTCGCCGCTTTCCTCTCAGCCTCTGAGTCGCCGTACCGACGCTGGACTCAGCCGCAGATCGGCCTGAAGAAATGGCGCCCGGCGCAGCGGCTGCAGATCAAACAAGCCTGACAGCGACAGCGCACCTGTCACCAGCTGCGCTGGCAGATCGTTGCCCACCTGGGGCCACCGGCCAGCCAGCAACATGGCCGCCAGATGGCCACCCGCCGAGTGACCGACCACGGTGATGCGCGCCGGGTCACCACCAAAACGCGCCGCGTTGCGCCAGGTCCAGGCCAGTGCGCGGGTGGTCTGCAGCGCTATTCGTTCCATGCTCACCGCCGGGCACTGCGCGTAGTTGGGCACCACCACCATTGGCCCGGCTGTCACAAAGGCCGGGGCGACGAAGGAGCGGTCGGATTTGTCCAGCGAGCGCCAGTAGCCGCCGTGGATGAACACCAGCACCGGCGCGCCCGAGGCCTTGGCCGGGAACACATCGAGCTGCTCGCCAGGCTCATCGCCATAGGCCTGGTCGAGCAGGCAGACCATGCGTTTGCGGGCCAGCGTCGAGGCCTCGGCCCAGCGCTGCAGCAGCGCAAGCGCCTCAGGCACCCGCGCCCGGTTGTTGTATTGGCTGTCATGCCAGGCGGCGCTACGCGGGTTCATGCAGGCTCCGGTTTCGCTTGATTCGCGGTCAACAGTCCCCTGGTTCTAGCTTGAGTCTGGGCGTTTGGCGGCCTGATCGCTGATGTTAGACTCCCGACCGTTTGGGGGTGTAGCTCAGCTGGGAGAGCGCTGCGTTCGCAATGCAGAGGTCAGGAGTTCGATCCTCCTCATCTCCACCAAGTCAAGGTTCCGTGCGGTCTCAAGCCGACTCAGAACCGCCTAAAAGCCCTTAGGAATCAAAGCCTTAGGGCTTTTTTTTGTCCAATACGATCCCAAGCCATCGCACACAATCCGAGTTCACATTGCAGGAACTTCTGCAGTAACCAGAGAATCTTACCGTTTCTCTCGACAAAGTTACTGCATGGCTCAACACCTCATCCCTTCAGCAGCCACTCTCAAGGCGATCAAGCCCGGGGACGCTAGGCGCCGCCTCAGTGACGGCGCAGGCCTGTACCTGCTCCTGTTCGTCAAAGGGGGATCACATGGCTGGCGCATGGATTACACATTCGAAGGTCGGCGCAAGACCTTGAGCCTGGGTACCTACCCCACCACCAGCCTCAGCGCTGCCCGCCAGAAAGCAGCAGAGGTCCGGCAACAGATAAGCGCGGGGGCTGACCCAAGCACGGCCCGACAAGAGAAAAAACACTCAGCGGCCAAGCAGCGCCAGATCGAGATGCTGGTGGATGCTGGATTGCCGGTCCCGAACTCCTTCGAGGCAGTGGCACGGGAGTGGTTCGCCAAACACCAGCCGTCATGGGCGCCCAGCCATTCCGACAAG
>JBBQJN010000167.1:0-8532 GCA_038325945.1 Burkholderiales bacterium
CACCCGCATGGACAAGTTCACCGAGATGATGCTGGCCCAGACCGGGCTGATCTCGATGATCGGCAAGGCCGAGCGCGGCCCGGTGGCGATAGCGGCGATCAAGAAGCACAAGAGTGCCTACCTGATGGCCGTGGGCGGCGCTGCGTACCTGGTGGCCAAGGCGATCCAGGGCGCCAAGGTGGTGGCCTTTGCTGACCTGGGCATGGAAGCGATCTACGAGTTCGACGTCAAGGACATGCCGGTGACGGTGGCCGTCGACAGCCAGGGCACCAGCGTGCACACCACCGGCCCGAAGGAATGGCAGGCCAAGATCGGCAATATTCCGGTGGTGGTGGCCTGATGACCGTGCCGGCTGCTGCGCAAGGCCGCAACAGCGCTCAATCGGCCGGGCTCAGGTGGCCTGGCCGGGCAGCTCGAACGGTGCCGACGGCGCCGCAGGTGCCTGCTGGCTGTGCAACACCCGCTGCGGGAACGGAATCTCCACCCCCAGCTGGTTGAGCCGACGCAGGATCGCCAGGTTGACATCGCCGATCGCGTTGGCTTGGCCGTTGTGCGGGTCACCGATCCAGAAACTGATCGTCAGCTCCAGCCCGTTGTCGGCAAAGGCCGACAGGCGGATCGCTGGCACCGGCTCGGCCAGCACGCGCGGCGCCGCCGCCACCGCTGCCACCAGCTGCGGCATCAGCGCCTCGACGTCGCTGCCATAGGCCACCTGCACGGTGGTGGAGAGCACCAGGTTGCTGTCGGCAAAGGTCAGGTTCTCCACCCGCTGGGTGATCAACAGCTCGTTGGGCACCAGGGACTCCTGGCCGTTGAGCGCGCGGATCAGCGTATAGCGGGTGGTGATGTCGCTGATGCGGCCCTCAAAACCGTCCACCCGCACCAGATCGCCGATGCGCAGGCTGCGCTCGGCCAGCAGTACAAAACCCGAGACATAGTTGGCCGCCAGCCGTTGCAGGCCCAGGCCGATGCCCACACCCACCGCGCCGCCCATCACACCCAGCGCGCCGAGTGGGATGCCGGCCGCCGACAGCGCCACCAGCAGCCCGACCAGCAGCAGCGCCGCGCGCGTGGCATTGGCGGCGATCTTGCGCAGACTGATGTTGACGCCGCCGGCGCGCAGCAGCCTGGCCTCGATGGTGGCCGACAGCCACAGCATCAACAGCAGTACCGCCACCGCGCTGAGCGCGCCCTCGACCAGGCTGCGCAGCGACACCGGCGCGCCGCCGATGGTCCAGCTCAGCGCGTCCATCTCGGCCAGCACCAGCGGCAGCAGGCCGCTGATCCAGAGCACGGCCATCAGCCAGACCGCCCAACTCAGCGTGCGCTCGAAGGTGCGCACCAGCGCCGAGGCCGGAAACGCCGCACGCAGTACCCGCCCCGACAACCGGATCAGCGCCAGGCTGGCCAGTATCGGCACCGCCAGCTGGAACACCACCACCGGTATCTGGCCGCGCATCAGCAGCCGCGCCAGCAGCGCCAGCGCCAGCGCCAGCAGCGGGAACAGCGCGCCGTCGAAGCCACGGCGGCCAAACCAGATGCCTATACCCTGGCCGGCGCCCGGGTTGGCGGCCGGGTTCGAGGCTTCACCACGCGGGCGCAGCGCAGCGCACAAGGCCCAGGCCAAAACCACGCAGCCCGTCAGCAGGGCCAGCTCGATCAACGCCGATGAACGCGTCAGCGCCGCCAGCAAGGCCGGCAAGGTGCCCAGGCCGGTTGCCATCAAGGGTGCGCGCGATCAGACATCGGCCAGCACCCGCAGGTGCGCCACCACGCTGCGCCCCAGCGCGCTCAGCGCATAGCCGCCCTCCAGGCAGGAGACGATGCGGCCCTTGGCATGGCGGTCGGCCAGGTCTTTCAGGCGGCGGGTGATCCACGCGTAATCGGCCTCCACCAGGCCAAGCTGGCCGAGGTCGTCTTCGCGGTGGGCATCAAAGCCGGCGCTGATGAACACCATCTGCGGCGCAAACTCTTCGAGCCGCTGCATCCACATCATGTCGATGATCTCGCGTACCTCCATGCCGCGCGTGTAGGGCGGGATCGGCACATTGATCATGTTGGTGCCCTTGGGCACCGCGCCGCTGTTGGGGTAGAGCGGATGCTGGAAGAAGCTGCACATCAGCACGCGGTCGTCGCCGGCGATGATGTCCTCGGTGCCATTGCCGTGGTGCACGTCAAAATCGATGATCGCCACCCGCTCCAGCCCCAGCACGTCGAGCGCATGGCGTGCCGCGATGGCCACGTTGTTGAAGAAGCAAAAGCCCATGGTCTCGTCGCGCGTGGCATGGTGACCCGGCGGGCGCACCGAGCAAAAGGCGTTGTCGACCTCGCCGCGAAACACCGCCTCGGTAGCCGCCACCGCCGCGCCGGCCGAGCGCAGCGCGGCGCGCCAGGTGCCGGCGCACACCACCGTGTCGGGGTCGAGGTAGCGCGGCTCGCCGTTGGCCTGCACCTGCTCCATGAACTCACGCAGCTGCAGCACGTAATTTGCGGTATGGGCGCGCTCCAGTTGCGCCAGCGTGGCCAGTGGCGCCTCGCGCTGCTCGATCGCTATGTCCAGCCCCGAAGCCAGCAACTGGTCGGCAATGGCATCGAGCCGCTGCGGGCACTCGGGGTGGCCTGCGCCCATATCGTGCAAACGGCACTCGGCATGGCTGTAGAACGCTGTCGGCATTGTTGTCTCGAATCGTTTTGCGGGTATGGTGCCGCCGATGGCTGATTCCAACCTTGCACGGCGCTTGTCCAGGCTTACGAGCCAGATTAGCACGATCATTGTCGGCAAACAGCCGCAGATTGAGGATTGCGTGGCCTGCCTGCTGGCCGGTGGCCACCTGCTGATCGAAGACCTGCCCGGTGTCGGCAAGACCACACTGGCCCATGCGCTGGCGGTTTCGCTGGGCTTGCGATTCTCGCGTGTGCAGTTCACCGCCGATCTGATGCCCTCCGACATGATCGGCGTCAGCGTCTTCGAGCGCAGCAAGGAGAGCTTTAGCTTTCACCCCGGACCGGTGTTCACTCAGGTGCTGCTGGCCGACGAGATCAATCGCGCCGGCCCCAAGACACAGAGCGCGCTGCTCGAGGCGATGGAAGAGCATCAGGTCACGGTAGAGGGCGAGACCCGGCCGCTGCCCAAGCCGTTTTTTGTCATCGCCACGCAAAACCCCAGCGACCAACTCGGCACCTATCCGCTGCCCGAAAGCCAGCTCGACCGCTTTCTGATGTGCATCACGCTGGGCTACCCCGACCGCGCCAGCGAGCGCGCGCTGCTGGCCGGCGAGGACCGCCGCCACCTGGTGAACAGCCTGGGCGCGGTGATGTCGCCGGCCGAGTTGATGCTGGCGCAGCAGACGGTGCTGCAGGTGCATGCCTCCGAGGCCTTGCTCGATTACCTGCAAGCCTTGATCGCCGCCACCCGCTCGGGCCAGTGGTTTGTTGACGGCCTGAGCCCGCGTGCCGGCATCGCCGTCCTGCGCGCCGCGCGCGCCCGCGCCCTGCTGGCGCAGCGTGACTATGTGGCGCCCGACGACCTGCAGGCGATCCTGCCGCAGACCGCCGCCCACCGCCTGGTGCCGGTGGCCAGCGCCGGACGAGGCCGCGTTGAGCAGGTGCGGGCGATGGTCGAGGCGGTGGGCATTCCATGACCCGCAGCCGGCGTCCTCGTTTCGGCCCGGCCGAGTAGCTGCTGCGTTTCGCCCCAGTGATCCGCCGCCGCATCCGCGCCTGGTTCGAGCACCGGCTGCCGCGCAGCGACAGCTGGACGCTGAGCCAGCGCAACCTCTACATCCTGCCCACCCGCGCCGGCTGGGCCTTTGCCATCACCTTGCTGGTGATGCTGCTGGCCTCGATCAACTACCAGCTCAACCTGGGCTATGCGCTGACCTTCCTGCTCGGCGGCGCGGCGCTGGTGTCGATGCACCAGACCCATGGCAACCTGCGCCGGCTGGTGCTGCGCGTCAAGGCGCCGGCGCCGGTGTTTGCCGGCGAAGCGGCGACGCTGGAGGTGGTGTTCGACAACCCCGGCGGCCAGCGCCATGGCGTTGGCCTGGGCTGGTACGACGCAAGCCGCGTCGGCTTGGCCTTTTGTGATGTGCCGGCGCAGGGCAGCAGCCTGCTCAAGCTGCGCTTCACGCCCAGCCAGCGTGGCCGCCATCCGTTGCCGAGCCTGCTGGTCGAGACGCACTTCCCGCTCGGCCTGTTCCGCGCCTGGACCGTCTGGCGGCCGGCCGCCAGCACCCTGGTCTACCCGGCGCCCGAGCAACCGGCGCAGCCGTTGCCCGTCGGCCAGCCCAGCGGCGCGGCTGAACTGCGCGCGCGCAGCGGCCAGGGCGGCGAGTTTGAAGGCCTGCGCGCCTACCGCCGTGGTGACCCGCTGCGCCAGCTGGTGTGGAAAAAGATGGCACGCACCGGCGAGCTGATCAGCCGCGACAGCAGCGCCAGCGCCGCCCAAACCCTGGTGCTGGACTACGCACTGGCCGGCGCCGCCGATGCCGAGAGCCGCCTCTCGCGGCTGGCCGCCTGGGTGCTGGCCGCCGAGCGTGCCGGCCTGGGTTATGCACTGCGCCTGCCCGGCCGTGAACTGGCCTCGGCCAGCGGCGAAGCCCAGCAGCGCGAGGCGCTGCAGGCGCTGGCGTTGTGGCAGGGCAGCGCAGGCCCCGCGCGCCACACCTGACATGAGCGCTGGCGCCGCCCATACCGCCCTTGGCGCCCGCATCGCCGCCTGGCGGCGGTGGCCGCGCGAAACCCGTGACACGCTGTTCCAGTTGGCGGTGATCGGCTGGACCGTGCTGCCGCACCTCGATCACCTGGCGCTGTGGTGCGGCGCACTCACCGCGCTGGTACTGGCCTGGCGGGCCCAGCTGGCGCTGAGCAACGGCGCGCTGCCCAGCCGCTGGAAAGTGATCGCCGTGCTGGTGGTGGCGCTGGCGCTGACCGCCTGGACCGAGCGCACGCTGCTGGGCAAGGAAGCCGGCGTCACCTTGCTGGTGGTGCTGATGGCCTTGAAGACGCTGGAGCTGCGCGCCAAACGCGACGCCGTGGTGGTGTTCTTCCTCGGCTTTTTCCTGGTGCTCACACATTGCCTGTACTCGCAGTCGCTGCTCACCGCGCTGGCGATGTTGGTCTCCACTTGGGGCCTGCTCACCGCGCAGGTGCTGGCCAACATGCCGGTGGGCAAGCCGCCGCTGTGGCATGCGGCGCGGCTGGCAGCGCGCTCGGCGCTGCTCGGGCTGCCGCTGATGGCGGCGCTGTTCTTGCTGTTTCCGCGTTTCGGCCCGCTGTGGGGCCTGCCGCAGGACAGCGGTGGACGCACCGGCCTGTCGGGCACGCTTCGTCTTGGCGGCATGGCCGAACTGGCCAATGACGACTCCATCGCTTTCCGCGTGCGCTTCGCAGCCGGGCAGCCGCCGCCCGAGGCGCTGTACTTCCGCGGCCCGGTGCTGTCGCGCTATGACGGCATCGAGTGGCTGCCCTCGGTGTTTGACGGTCGGCGCGACCTGCGGCGCCCGCCCGACCTGCATACCGCCGGGCCGGCCGTCCGCTACGAGATCCTGCTTGAGCCAATACGCCTGCCGCTGCTGCCGCTGCTGGAGGCCACGCCCGACAACAGCGCCAGCGCGCCGCAGTTGCCCGGCTGGTCGATCTGGTTGAGCCGCGATCTGGTCTGGCATACCGACCGCCTGGTTGGCGAGCGGCTGCGCTTTCAGGCCGCCGGCCATCTGCGCTTCCACCACGGCCAGCAGATCGACAGCCATGAGTTGCAATCGCTGCGCCAACTGCCGGCCGGCTTCAACCCCCGCACGGTGGCCTGGGCGCAGCAGATGCAGGCCCAGCTCGGCAAGGTGGATGCGCGCACGCTGGCCGCCGCGCTGATGGCCCATGTGCGCCAGGCCGACTATGTCTACACCTTGCAGCCGGGTACTTACAGCGGCGATGCGGTCGACGAGTTCTGGCTCGACCGCCGCCAGGGCTTCTGCGAGCACTTTGCCACCGCTTTTGTGGTGGCGATGCGGGCGATGGGCGTGCCGGCTCGGCTCGTCACCGGTTACCAGGGCGCGGAAGCGCCCGATGTCGACGGCTTTCGCATCGTCAGGCAAAGCCATGCCCATGCCTGGGCCGAGTACTGGAGCGCCGGCGAAGGCTGGCTGCGCGCCGACCCCACTGCGGCCGTGGCGCCCGAGCGCGTGCGCGCCAGCCGGCCCTTGCCACCGCGCCCTGGGCTGATGGCCGGCGCGCTGACCAGCATGAGCCCGGCACTGGCCAGCCAGATCCGCCGCGCCTGGGAGCTGCTGGACAGCCGCTGGAACCAGTGGGTGATGGGTTATTCACGCAAGCAGCAATTTGATCTGCTCAAGCGCCTGGGCGTGCGCCAGCCCGACTGGGCCGACCTGGCGCGCGCGCTGATCGGCCTGGTGGCGCTGCTGGCCGCCGGCGGCGCGCTGTGGGCCTGGCGCGACCACCATCGCCAAGACCCCTGGCACCGCCTGCAGCGCCGGTTGTGCCAGCGGCTGCGCCAGCTGGGCATAGCCGCCGGACCGCACCATCCACCGCGTGCACTGGCGGCGCTGGTGCGCCTAGTGCATGGCGACGCCGGCGAGCCGCTGGCCCAGGCGCTGGAAGCGCTGGACCGGCGGCGCTATGCCGTCGGCGGCCAGCCGCAGCCCGACCGCCACAGCTGGGCCCGGCTGCGGCAAGCGGCCAGCGGGCTGCGCGCACCGGCAGCGGCTCGCCGGTGAGCGGCACGCCACCGCTGCTCTGGCATGATGGCCGGGCTGCGCGCCTGCCCGGCTCTTCGTCCGCCCGGCTCGTTCTGTCTTGATGCCCCGCCCTCTGATCCCCGACTTACCCGACTCCGCGCCTACACCTGCGCCCGCGCCTGCCCATCCCAACAGTCCGGTGCAGATGGCCGACATCGCCAGCCTGGCCGGTGTCTCGGTGTCGACGGTATCGCGCGCCTTGGCTGGCCATCCGCGGGTCAAGCAGCAAACCCGCGAACGCATCGCCGCACTGGCGCGATCACTCAACTACAGCATGCACGTCGGGGCGCAGAACCTGCGGCTGCGCCAGCAGCCGACGCCACAAACCGTGGCGGTGCTGCTCGACGCGGCACAGCCGCAGCCGCTGCGCGACGCCTTGCTGCTTGGCTTGATCGGCAGCCTGGCCGATGCGCTGGGCGCGCAGGGCCTGCAGTTGCAGCTGTGCCGGGCAGACGCCAAGCCAGGCACTTCGCTCGCCCAGCTTACCCAGCGCAGCCAAGCCCTGGGCCTGGTGCTGCTGGGTGATTGGGCGCAGCCAGCGCCACTTGCCGCGCTGGCAACGCCACCGCTGCCGCTGGTCGCCTGGGGCCAGCCGCAGGCCGGCTGGACCACGGTGGGCTTTGACGAGCGTGCGGTCGGCCAGCTGGCCACCGCGCACCTGCTGGCCGGCGGCGCGCGCCGCGTGTTGTTCCTGGGCCGTGGCGACCGGCCCGAGACCCGGCTTCGCCTTGAGGGCTACCACGCGGCCCACCGGCTGGCCGGCCTGGCGTCCGATCCGGCGCTGACGCAGCATCTGCCATTGGCTGGCGACGCCGCCGGGCCCGCCGTGCGCACGCTGCTGGCACAGGGCCTCCATGTCGACGCCGTGTTTGCCACCGACGACCTGCTGGCGATCAGCGTGCTCGGCGCGCTGCACCAGGCTGGCTTGCAGCGGCGCGGGTCGGGTCGGCTAGCCGTGGTCGGCTGCGGCGACATCGCAGCGGCTCAACATGCCTGGCCGTCGCTGAGTAGCGTGCGCCTGCCGATCGCCAGCGCTGGCCCGGCGCTGCTGCAATCACTGCTGTCGCAGCGCGCCGGCCAGGCCATCCCCTCGCTGCTGCTGCCGCCTGAGCTGATCGTGCGCGACAGCAGCAGCAGCAGCCACTGAATCCTGCTTGCCAAAGTAGCCACCGATGCCCGCCCTGCCCATGCCCGCTCTGCCCCTGCCCGCCGCTCGCCCTGTGCGCCAACGCACTGCCCTGCTGATGGCGATGGCCTTGCTGCTGGCGTTCAGCCAACCGGCGCTGGCCGAAGCCGCCAAGGCGCGCAAAAAGCAGGCCCAGCGCCAGGCCAAGGCCCAGCCCGCCGCCGCCGCAACGCCGGCCAGCGCCTACGGCCGCCGCGACGACGCCATGGCGCTGGCCGACCTGCTGGCCGAACGCCATGGCCTGCCGCCCGACTGGGCCCGCGCCCAGCTGGCCCAGGCCCGCCAGCTGCCGCTGGTGGCGCGGCTGATCATGCCGCCGCCAGCCGGTACCGCAAAAAACTGGGCGGCCTACCGCGCCCGCTTCATCGAGCCCGACCGGGTGCGCGCGGGCGCCGCCTTCTGGGCCGCCAACGAGCGCTGGCTGGACGCGGCCGAACAGCGTTACGGCGTGCCAGCATCGGTGGTGGTGGGCATCATCGGCGTCGAGACCTTCTACGGTCGCATCATGGGCAACTTCCGCGTACTCGACGCACTGGCCACACTGAGCCTGGACTTTCCCACCGGCCGCAAGGACCGCAGCGCCTTCTTCCGCGA
>JBBQJN010000168.1:0-8496 GCA_038325945.1 Burkholderiales bacterium
GACCACCTCGGCAAACGGCGCAGTGCTCGTCCCGCTTGTCGCCGAGATCGCATCCAGCTCAATCGCCACCGCTTCCATGGCAGCGCACCGTACGGCAAAACGTCAGGCGTGTCCAGCGAATTCGGCGCGGCCACTAAACGACGCTACGGGTTCACCGAATGCTTACCCGGCAGAAGGCTTCCTGACTCAAGCGACCGACTAAGTCGTTGATTTTGCAGGAAGTTCGGTCCGGCACGGGACCGGGCGAAACGCTTGGATGGGGTGGCTGATGGGACTCGAACCCACGACGACCAGAATCACAATCTGGGACTCTACCAACTGAGCTACAGCCACCATCGCGCCTTGCAGTATAGCGCGCTCAGGGCCGTGCGGCTGATGCCGCGGCCGCAGCGGCCACCGGATCGACGCGCTTTTCCATCTTGTAGCGGCTGCTCAGCGCCTGGTAGTAGGCCTCGGCCTCGGCACGGGCCCAGGCTTGGGTGTACTCAGCCTGCAAAGCCTTGTCCTGGGCGGCATTGGGCTCGCGTTGCAATACGCGGTCGATGCGCGCCACCAGATAGCCCTGGCCGGGCAGCGCCAGACCGAGCACCGCCGGCAGTTTGGCGGCGTCGGCGGCCAGCAGAGCTTCGATCGCGGCGCGCGGCAGGCCTTCGGTTTGCGCGCGCGAAATCGTGACCGGGCCGACCAGGCTGCCGCTGGATGCGTCGGCCTTGAGCTGGGCCAGGCGGGCTTCGCCCTCCTTGCGGGCCATGGCTTCGGCCTGGCTGATCACCAGGCGCTGACGCACCGCTTCGTGCACTTCGGCCAGCGGCAGGGTGCGCGCAGCTTGGTGCTGCAGCACACGCGCCGAAGCCAACTGGTTAGGGCCCACCTCTACCGCGTCGGTGTTGCGCTTGTTCTTCACGGCGTCGTTGCCAAACACCGACTCCAGCAGCTTGGCCGAAGCCAGCGCGCCGCTGGTGCCGGGCAAGGGCATCCGCCGCACGGTGGCGGTTTTCTTCTCGAGCTTGAGCTTGTCAATTACCGGCTGCAGGCTGTCGGACTGCTCGTAGACCAGGTTGGTGAACTGCTCGGCGGCCTCGGCCCAGCGCTGGCCGGCCAACTGCTGGCGCACTTCTTCTTCGATGGTGGCGCGCACGGCCTCAAAGGGCTTTTTCTCGCCACCACGCACCGACTCAAGCTTGATCAGGTGGTAGCCGAAGTCGGTCTCCACCAGGTTGCTGATCTCGCCGGCCTTCATCGCAAAGGCCGCATCCTCGAAGGGCTTGACCATCGCGCCGCGGCCAAAGAAATCAAGGTCACCACCCTGGGTGGCCGAGCCGGGATCTTCGGAGTTTTTCTTGGCCAACTCAGCAAAGCCGCCCGGATTCTTGCGCGCCTCGGCCAACAGGGCTTCAGCGCGGGCCTTGGCCTTCTGCCGTACATCGGCCGCAGCATCCTTGCCGGCGTTGATCAGGATGTGGCGCGCGCGGCGCTCCTCGGCTGCGGTGTAGCGGCTGGCGTTTTCGGTGTAGTACTTGCGCAGGTCTTCCTCGAGCACCGGGATGCCCTTCTTGATCACCGACATGTCCAGCACCACGTACTCGATGTTGGCCTGCTCGGCGGCGCGGAAGTCAGCCTCGTTGGTCTTGTAAAAGGCTTCGATCTCGGCCTCGCTGGGCTTGATCTTGGCCAGGTAGTCCTGGGCATTGAAGCGCTGGATGCGAATCTCGCGGCGCTGCAGCAAGGCGTCCAGCGCCTGGTTCACCGGCGTGGCTGCGGCCAGCACCGAGCCGGTGATCGCACCCTGCACCTGCTGCAGCGTCAAATCCTGGCGCAGGCGGGCTTCGAAGCCCTGAACGCTGAGGCCTTGCGCGGCCAGCAGGTCCTTGTTGATGCTGTTGTCGGCATTGCGCAGGCTGGCAAACTGCGGGTCGGTGACAAACAAGCGCTGCAATCGATCATTGGACACCGCCAGGTTCAGCTTGTGGCTGGCGGTGGCCAGCACACGCTGGCGCACCAGGGCGTCCAGCGTCTCGGCGCGCGCGGCGGGCGAGTCAAGCAGCTTGGAGTCGATGTTGGGCATCTGCTCGCGGGCCCGCTGTGCCTGCTGCTGGTGCAAGACATCCCACTCGGCCTGGGTGACGGGCTGGCCATCCACCTTGGCCACCGTGGCGTTGGCGCCTTCGGACATGCTGGAGTAGCCCTGCAGTCCGACCACCACGAAGGACGGCAAGATCAAGACCAGAACCAGAAACAGGAACAGCCGTTTGTGCGTGCGGACAAACTCAAACATGATGACAGCCTCAAAGGGGGCTGGCGCCTCGCGGCCGGCGGGCCTGCGGTACAGGCGCGCGGCGCAAAACGCCGGATGCAAAAAAGGCGAACCGGGGTTCGCCTGGGCTGGTCAGCGACCATGACGCGCGACGCGTCAGGCCGCAGATTCTAAGGCCGCCGTCAGGCTGCCCGGTCTGGTCCTAGCCTGGGCCTGGCCGCTGCGCCGGGCCGGGCGCATGGGGATGGTGGGTGCTGAGGGGCTCGAACCCCCGACCTACGCCGTGTAAAGGCGACGCTCTACCAACTGAGCTAAGCACCCGTGGCCAGCTGGCGCACCAGCTGGCCTTGAATCAATTGAGCGCGTCTTTCAAGCCCTTGCCGGGCCGGAATTTTGGCACCTTGGCCGACTTGATCTTGATCGCCGCGCCGGTCCGTGGGTTGCGGCCGTCGCGCGCCGCGCGCTTGCTGACGGCAAAGGTGCCAAAGCCGACGATAGACACACTGCCATTCTTCTTGAGGGTGGCCTTGACGCCACCGATCACGGCCTCCAGCGCACGCGTGGCCGCAGCCTTGGAAATATCGGCCTGCTTGGCGATGTGCTCGATCAACTCAGCTTTATTCACGAAGCTACCCCCTCTCAAGGATGTCTCGTCGACTCGCTGCAGCGGCTGCGGCGCGGCGGTCGATGTATGGGTGACGCCCATGGGAGGCGCGAATGGGCTTCGCTCCAGAACCCGCAGGAAGACCACTTCATTACAGCGGCGGCATCTGGCAGTGTCAAGCGCAAGGGCCGGATTCTAGGTGTATTCATTCGCATCTTTCGGTCCGATGCGCGACCCATTTCACGGCCTGGTTGGCTGCCCAACTCGCGGCCTGAATGCAGGCCAAGCCGACGCGCTCAGCGCTTGCCGCCGCGCAGCACCAAACCGACGCCGATCGCGCACAGCGCCATGCCGGCCCAGCCAGTGGCCGCCATGCGCTCATCGAACAGCCACCAGGCCAGCAGCGCGGTGCAGGGTGGCACCAGGTAGAACAAGCTGGTGACGCGGGTGGCGGCGCCGCGCTGGATCAGCATCATCAACAGCGAACTGCCGCCCAGCGTCAGCACCAGCACCGACCAGACCAGCGCCAGCAGCAGGTTGGGATGCCAGACCACGGCGTCGCTCTCCAGCAGCGCCAGCGGTGCAGTCACCAGCAGCGCAGCGCCGATCTGCACGCAGTTGGCACTGCGCACGTCGACCGCCGTCACATGCCGCTTCTGATAGAGCGTGCCGCTGGTGATCGACAACAAGGCCATCACCGCCAGCGCCAGGTTGGGCGCGGTCACCTCACCCAAACTGAGCTTGGGCCACAGCACCATCACCAGCCCCGCCATTCCGAGCAGCAGGCCGCTCCATTGGGTGGGCGAGCTGTGAGTGGGCATGAGGCTGGCGGGCGCGGTGCCTTGCTGGCCGCTGCCGCTGAGCCACAGCGCGGTGAGCAGCGGTTGCAGGCCGACGATCAGCGCTGCCGTGCCGGCCGGCATGCCACTGCGCACCGCCGCCCAGACGCCGCCCAGGTAGCCGGCATGCATCAACACGCCGCTGACCGCCAGATGGCCCCATTGCGCCCGGCCCTGCGGCCAGGCCACGCCGGCGGCGCGGATCCACAGCCAGAAGGCCAGCAACGAGAACGCATAGCGCCAACACAAGAAGCTCAGCGGCGGCGCATATGGCATGGCCAGCCGGGCAACCACAAAGCCGGTGCTCCAGACCCCGACAAAGACCCAGGGCATCGCAGCCAGCAGGGCTTGCTGGCGCTGCGCAGGCAGCGGGTTCATCGCGCCTTGGAGCGGATCTCGGGCAGCGCGCGGCGCAGGTAGTACACCATCGACCAGATCGTCAGCACGGTGGCCACGATGATCAGCACGGTGCCCCACAGCCGGGTGTCGATGACTCCGAACAGCGCGCCGTCGTACAGCAGGAAGGGGATGGCCGTCATCTGGGTAGCGGTCTTGAACTTGCCCAGCATGTGCACCGCCACGCTGCGCGAGGCACCAATCTGCGCCATCCACTCACGCAGCGACGAGATAGCGATCTCGCGGCCGATGATGACCAGCGCCACCAGCACATCAACCCGGTCAAGCTGGACCAGCACCAGCAAGGCGGCGCAGACCAGGATCTTGTCGGCCACCGGGTCAAGAAAGGCGCCGAAGGCCGAGGTCTGGTTGAGCCGCCTGGCCAGCCAGCCGTCAGCCCAGTCAGTCAGCGCAAAGACGATGAACATCACCGTGGCCACCAAATTGCGACTGGCCGCGTCGATGGGCAGGTAGTAGACACCGACGATCAGCGGGATCGCGACGATGCGCGCCCAGGTCAGCAGGGTCGGCAGATTCAGGAACATCCAGCCATTGTGCCTGCGGCGACGCTGTCCTTGACCGCGCTCAGAGGTCGAGTGTGCGGGGTTTGAAACGGCGCTGCTCGTCGAACAAGAAGACCTCGGTGAACTTCCAGGGCCGAGGCAAGTGGCTGACCGAGCCGAAGGGCGCAGCACGCTGCACCGCGGCGATGGCCAGCTGCACGGTATCGAGGGCTTGACGCGGCTGGCGCTTGACGGTGATGCGGCGCACGCTGCCATCGCTGTTGAGCTCGATCTCCAGCACCGGGATCGCCAGCAGCGGCTCGGGCACCGGGCCACCATAGGTACCGGCGGGGTTGGCGTCGACCAGGCGCTGAGCGGCCAGCAGTTGGAAATCGGCCCAGTGACGGGCCGCGCGCTGCGGCGCCAGCGCGGGTGCTAGCTCGGGCGCAGACCGGCGGGGTGGCCTCGGCAGGGCAGCCGCTGGCACTGGCGTGGTCGGCGCTGCGGCGGCTGGCACGGCCATCACCTGCCCGCTGGTGATGGTAGCCACCGGGCCAGGCGGCGCCGGCATTGCGGTCGATGTTCGCCAAGGGCTACAGGCGCTGCTAAGCGCCGCCAGCAACAAGGCAGGCAACAACACGGACAGCAGCCGCCGCAGGGCTGGCCGCCCCATGGCTTCATCGCAGAACACGGTAAATCTCCTCGGCCAGCGGCTGTGAGATGCCGTCGACGCCGCACAACTCGTCGACGCTGGCGGCGGCCACGCCGCGGATGCCGCCAAAGCGTTGCAGCAAGCTCGCGCGTTTCTTGGGGCCAACGCCGGCAATGTCCTCTAGCCGACTGCCCCCGGTGCGCACGCTGGCACGCTTGGCGCGCATACCGGTGATGGCAAAGCGGTGGGCCTCGTCACGGATCTGCGCCACCAGCATCAGTGCCGCCGAGTCATGGCCCAGGTAGACCTTGTCGCGACCGTCGGCAAACACCAGCTCTTCCAGCCCCACCTTGCGGCCCTCGCCCTTCTCGACGCCGATGATCAGCGACAAGTCCAGCCCCAGCGATGCAAATACCTCACGCGCCATGCTGACCTGGCCGCGACCGCCGTCCACCAGCACCAGCTCAGGCAGGCGCAAGCCCTTGGGCAGCAGGTTGTTGCCGCTGTCGGCTGTGAGCTCGCCGGCCTGCTGGGCCGCAGCGCGGGCCTCGGCCACCTTG
Organism: Burkholderiales bacterium; assembly: GCA_038325945.1. Classification (GTDB taxonomy): domain Bacteria; phylum Pseudomonadota; class Gammaproteobacteria; order Burkholderiales; family Burkholderiaceae_C; genus Pseudaquabacterium. The sequence goes on from JBBQJN010000168.1 coordinate 5,809, forward strand.
GCATAGCGGCGGCTCAGCACCTGGCGCATTGCCGCGTAATCGTCGCCGCCGGTGATATCGGTGATGTTGTAGCGCCGGTATTCGCCCGGTCGCATGGCATGGTTCTCGTAGACCACGCAGCTGGCCTGCGTGGCCTCGCCCGCAGTGTGGCTGATGTCGAAGCACTCGATGCGCAGGGTGTCGATCTCGGCCACTGTCAGGTCTAGCGCATCCACCAAGGCGCGCGTGCGTTCACGCTGGCTGCCCTCCTCGGCCAGCAAGCGGGCCAGTGCAATCTGCGCGCCCTTCTCGGCCATCTCGAGCCAGATCCGGCGCTGCTCACGCGGCTGGTGTTGGGCGTTGATCTTGCTGCCAGTCTGCTCGCTCAACGCGGCCAGCAGATCGGCCGCCACCGCATGGCTGATGACCAGCGCCGACGGCGGCGCCACGCCCAGGTAATGCTGGGCGATGAAGGCTTCGAGCACCTGCACCTCTACCGAGACCGCCTCGGCGCGCTCGTCGGCGGCCTCGGCCGACAGCGCCGTGGCCTCCTCGACATGGCTCGGAAAATAGGCGCGGTCGCCGAGATGGCGGCCGCCGCGCACCATCGCCAGGTTGACGCAGGCGCGCCCGCCCAGCACCCGCACCGCCAGCACGTCGACATCGCGGTCACGCGACGACAGGCTGCTCTCGTCCACGCTCTGCTGGTGCAGCACGCGCGACAAGGCGCTGATCTGGTTGCGCACCTCGGCCGCACGCTCAAACTCCAGCGCATCGGATAACGCCATCATCTGAACCTGCAGCGTGGTCATTACCTCGTCGGTGGCGCCCAGCAAGAAGCGCTCAGCATTGCTGACATCGCGGCCATAGTCTTGCGCCGAGATCAGCCCGACGCAAGGCCCCGAGCAGCGCCGGATCTGGTAGAGCAGGCAGGGCCGCGAGCGGTTGGCATAGACCGTGTCCTCGCAGGTGCGCAGCTTGAAGGCCTTCTGCAGCAGCAAGATGGTCTCCTTGACCGCCCAACCGCTGGGATAGGGGCCAAAGTAGCTGTGCTTGCGGTCAACCGCGCCACGGTAGGAAGCGATGCGCGGAAAGGCGTGGCGCTGCAGCTTGAGGTAGGGGTAGCTCTTGTCGTCGCGAAACAGGATGTTGAACTTGGGGTTCAGCGTCTTGATCAGGTTGTTTTCCAGCAGCAAGGCCTCGGCCTCGGTGCGTACCACGGTGGTCTCCAGCCGCGCAATGCGGCTGATCATCTGGCCGATGCGGGTGCCGCCATGGTCCTTCTGGAAGTAGCTGGCCACGCGCTTTTTAAGGCTGCGTGCCTTGCCGACGTAGAGCACCATGCCCTGGGCGTCAAAGTAGCGGTAGACACCGGGCAGCGCTGGCAGCGCGGCTACTTCGGCCAGCAGGCGTTCGTGGTTGGCGGCTGAGGCAGTGGCTGCGGCAGCGGCTACGGCAGCGCCATCAGCCACGCCGGTATCGGCCCCCAGCGGCCGCGCGGCATCCGCCAACGGCGCAGGCGCGGGTGCAGGCGCTGGCAATTCGGCTGCGGGGCTGGGGGTGGGGGTGGGCGACGACATGATGGGCGGGCAGTGGCGGCCTGATTCTCGCCGCCGCCAATAATCCGGGCGATGCAGGCATGGCGCTGGGATCTCTTTTGCCGGGTGATCGACAACTTCGGCGACGTCGGCGTCTGCTGGCGGCTGGCTGGCGCGCTGGGCGCACGCGGCCAGACGGTTCGACTGTGGCTGGACGATGCCAGCGCACTGGCCTGGATGGCGCCAGACGGCGCGCCGGGCGTCACGGTGTTGCCTTGGACCGCTTCGCCCCCCGTGCAGCAAGCCACGCTGGAGCCCGGCGAGATCGTGATCGAGGCCTTCGGCTGCGAACCGCCTGCTGCCTTTGTCGCCGCCATGGCGCGCCAGGCCGCCGCCGGCCCAGCGCCGCTGTGGCTCAACCTGGAATACCTCAGCGCCGAGGCCTATGTCGAGCGCTCGCATGGGCTGCGCTCGCCGCAGTTCAGCGGCCCTGGCGCCGGGCTGGACAAATGGTTTTTCTACCCCGGCTTCAGCGCTGCCACCGGCGGCCTGCTGCAAGACGGCAGCGCGTTGGCCGATGACCCGGCCGGCGCCCGCGCCTGGCTGCTGGCCCAGCCCTGGGCCGCTGGCTTGCGCGCCGACGATCGACTGCTGCTGCTGTTTGGCTACCCCAGCCCGGTGTGGCCGGCGCTGCTGCCGCTGCTGGCGCCGCCCGGCACGGTGTTGTTGCTGCCGCCCGGCGGCCTGCGCAGCCAGTTGCAGGCCGCTGCGTTGCCGGCTGGCAGCCGCCTGCTGCCCGTTCCGCATCTGCCCCAGCCTGACTTTGATCAATTGCTGGCGGCCACCGACTTCAATGTTGTGCGCGGCGAGGATTCGTTTGTACGGGCGCAGTTGTGCAGCGCTGCGCCTTTTGTCTGGCAGATCTACCCGCAGCACGACGGTGCCCATGGCGCCAAGCTCGAAGCCTTTCTGGATTGCTACCTGGCGGCTGGCCCGGCGCCGCTGGCGCAGGACATCCGTCAATGGATGCGCGCCGTCAACGGCCTGGCGCGGCCGTCATTGCGGCCGCTGCAGCCGCTGGATGCCGCCGCCTGGCAGCGATGGCACCGGGGCTGGCGCCGCCAACTGCTGGCCCAGGACGACCTGGTCAGCCAGTTGCTGCGTTTTGTGG
>JBBQJN010000169.1:0-8482 GCA_038325945.1 Burkholderiales bacterium
GTGAACCACACCTCGCGCCCCTACACGGCCCTGAGCAAGCTGGCCGACGGCGCGGCCAGCCAGCTGAGCTACATCGAAGTCACCAACGCCCAGCACTTTGACGGCTTCATCGGCCTGCCGGCGATCCTGCCCGGCTACGACAGCCGCTATGTGCCGCTGCACCTGTACCTGAACCGCGCGCTGGACGCCGTCTGGGCCCGCTTGAAGAGCGGTACCGCGCTGCCGCCCAGCCAGGTGCTGCGCACGGTGCCGCGGGGCGGTGTGGCCGGTGCGGCGCCAGCGCTGACGGCGGCCAACGTGCCGGTCATTGCCACCACGCCAGCCGCCGCCGACCTGATCACCATGAGCGGCAATGTGCTGACCGTGCCCGACTGAGCGTGTGAGCTCCCGCAAAGGCCTCATGCCCACCCTTTGGCTGCGTCGCGCATGTCGTCTCGATCACACTACCTGAGCTGCGCCGGCCGTGAGCTGCATGTCACCGAGTGGGGTTCATCCCATGCCGAAGTGGTGGTGGCCTGGCATGGCCTGGCGCGCACCGGCCGCGACATGGACGACATCGCTGCCCACCTGGCGCAGCGCTGGCGCGTGATCTGCCCCGATACGCTGGGCCGCGGCCTGTCGCAGTGGAGCCCGCAGCCCGACCTCGAGTATTGCAACGACTTCTATACGCGCCAGGCCACGGCGCTGCTTGACCAACTGGGCATCGCGCAATGCCATTGGCTGGGTACCTCGATGGGTGGCGCCATCGGTCTGCGCGCGGCGGCCACCACGCTGAAAGGCCGCATCCAGCGCCTGGTGATGAACGACATCGGCCCCGAGCTGGCGGCGCCGGCGGTTGAACGCATCCGCAGTTATGCCGGCAGCCCGGCGGCCTTTGCCACCGTCAGCGAGCTCGAAACCTACTTCCGCAGCATCTACAAGCCCTATGGCGAGCTGAGCGACACGCAGTGGCGCCGCCTCACCGAGACCAGCGTGCGCCGCCTGCCCGATGGCCAGGTGACGCCGCACTACGATCCGGCGATGGTGCGCCAGTTCATCGCCCACCCGCACGACTACGACCAGTGGGAGGCCTGGGACGCGCTCAGCCTGCCGGTGCTGGTGCTGCGCGGTGCCCACAGCGACCTGCTGCTGCCGGAGGTGGCCGAGGCGATGCGCAACCGCGGCCCGCGTGCGGTGGTGGTCACCATGCCAGGCTGCGGCCACGCGCCGGCGCTCAACACCCCGGCGCAGTTCGCCCTGGTCGAACGGTTTTTCGCGGGCTGAAATCTAGCCAAGCGGCCGGGCGGCTAAGCGCTGCGAGGCCTTGGGTGACTCAGCACAGCCCGTACCGGCGGCAGCCGAAGTCAGGGCGTCACCGTCACCTCGACCGGCTGCACCGCGCGCACCTCGTTCTCCCAGGGCCGTTTGAGCTCAAAGCGCAGGCTGTGCCTGCCGGCCTGGTCACAGGTCAGCACAAAACGCTGCCGCGCCGCGCTGCCCACACCGGCGCCGGCGGGCTGGCTGTCGATGGCCTCAAGCCGGCAGCCCGACGGCGCGGCGGGCAAAGCCCAGACCACGCCGGCGCCGGGCATGGCCTCAAGCTCGATGTGCAAGGGCTGACCGGCAGCGGCCTGCAGGTGCAGGGGGGCATGGTCGATGGAAGGCATGGCAACTCCTCGGTTCGACGGTGGTTGGCGGCGGGCCGCCGGCCTCGGGCTCGGGCCACCGCCCTGGTATGGCGCGGCAGCCTGATGGCAGACAAGCGGCAGACCTGTTCAGATCCAGCCGTTGTTGGCGGCAGTCTGCCAGCGATGCCACAAGCCCGGGTCGGTGCCGCGCACAAAAGCTTGCAGCCGGCCGTCCTTGTTGCGGCCCAGCTGCTTGCTCAAGCGCACGGCCGGCACCGCCGCCCGCCATAGAAAATCGGCCGGTCTGAGGGAACTGAGTTAAGGTGCCGGACTCATACGCCTGCTACCCGCTGCCAATTTCGGCGCCGTGACCGCACTTCCACCCTCCTGCTCACAGCCCTTTGGAGACTTGCCCCGATGAAAAACCTGTTGTTCGCGATCTCGCTGATCTTGGCCTCGCTCACGCTCTCGCTGGTTCCGGCCGACGCCGATGCCAAGCGTCTGGGGGGTGGCAAGTCCGCCGGCATGCAACGCCAGGCACCGCCGGCCAATGCCGCGCCGGCCGCCGCGCCTGCCACCGCCGCAGCGCCCGCAACCGCTGGTGCCGCTGCTGCCGCAGCGCCCAAACGCAACTGGATGGGCCCGCTGGCTGGCCTGGCCGCCGGTCTGGGCCTGGCGGCACTGTTCAGCCACCTGGGCATGGGTGAGGGTCTGGCCAACTTCATGATGATGGCCTTGCTGGCCGTGGCAGCGTTCTTCGTCATCCGCTTCCTGTTGCGCCGCTTTGCCGGTGGCAACGCGCAGCGCAACGGTAGCCCGCAACTCGCCGGTGCTGGTGCGCCGATGTCCGGTTGGCAAGGGCAGGCCACCGAACAGCCCGCCACCGCGCCAATGCAGCGCAATGCGCTGGACGCCGCACCGCTGGCCACCGCAGTCGCGGGCGCTTCGGCGGTTGCTGCGGCGGCACCGATGATCACCACCCTGCCGGGCGGCATGGCGGCGGCTGACTTTGAGCGCCTGGCCAAGATGATCTTCATCCGCATGCAGGCCGCTAACGATGCCGCCAACCTTGACGATCTGCGCAAGTTCACCACGCCCGAGCTGTTTGCCTCGCTGCGCCTGGACCTGCAAGACCGTGGCAGCGCTGCACAGCAGACCGACGTGGTGCAGATCGACGCCAAGGTGGCCGAGGTGGTGCAGGAGAAGGGCCAGGACATCGTCAGCGTGCGTTTCCAGGGCTTGATTCGCGAGTCGGCGGACGCCGGCGCCGAGCCCTTCCATGAGCTGTGGCACCTGGTGCGCCCGGCCGATGGCTCGGCTGACTGGGCCATCGCCGGCATCACGCCGGTGCAGTGATGCTGCTTGCCGGCCTGCGGGCTGGCTGGGCAACACGGCGGCTTCGGCCGCCGTTTTTATGGGCGCAGGCACAGCCCGAGAGGGTGAGAGGCGCGTCGGCGCGGGGGCATGGGAGGGTCTCTCTCACTCTGACTACACTGCGTACCGGGCCGAATGGGCCCGAATCTCACCCAGGCCTTGCATGTTGAACCGTTCCCAGCCCCACTCCTGCCCCGTCCTGAGCTTGTTGCAGCCGCTGGCGCTGAGCCTGCTGCTGGCCTGCGCCACCGTTGGCGTGTCGGCGCAGACCCCAGCGGCCGCCGCTGCCCCGGCGGCCGCCGCGTCGGCGCCCAGCTTGCGACCTGAAGTGGCCAAGCCGTTGATCGCCGCGCAAGAGGCGATCAAGGCCGGCAAGCACGCCGATGCCTTGGCCCGCATCGCCGAGGCCGAGGCCATGCCTGCGCTGACACCGTATGAGAACTACATCCTGTTGCGCCTGAAGGCACCCGCCACCTTTGGCAATGGCGACCAGGCGGGGGCGTTGGCGATATTCGAGAAGATCGTGGTCTCGCCACTGCTACCCGCAGCTGAGAAGCCTTCCATCACCGAATCTGCCATCAAGCTGGCGCTGCAACTCAAACAGTACGAGCGCGCCAGCGCCATGATGAAAACCTACCTGGCCGACGGTGGCCCCAGCGAAGAGATCAAGCGCCTCTACCCGCAGGTGCTCAGCGTGCTGGGCGACCATGCGGCAGTGATCGGGCTGATGCAGGCGCAGGTGGCAGCCGACCAGGCGGCACAGCGTGCCACGCCCGAGGCCACGCTGCGCCTGCTGGCCGGCAGCCAGAACGAGATCAAGGACAGCGCCGGCTACCTGCTGACGCTGGAGGCGCTGGCCAGCAGCACCGGCAAGCCTGAATACTGGGTTGAGCTGGCCAGCCGCGCTTTGCGCCGCCCCGGCTTTGCCGAGGAGCGCTTGATGCTCGACCTCTATCGCCTGCGCCGGGCTGTGGGCGTGCCGGCCACTGCGGGTGACCTGGGCGACATGGCCTACCGCGCCAACCAGGCGGGCTTGCCGGCCGAAGCACAGCTGCTGCTGGATGCTGGTTTTGCCAGCGGCCTGCTGGGTAAGGACGCCAATGCCGCGGCCGACCTGAAGTTGCGCGATGCCGCCACCAAGGCCGCCGCCCAAGACCGTGCCACCGTGGCCGACAGCGAGACCGGTGCGCTGCGCAGCAAGGAGGGCAACGCGTCCTATGGTCTGGGCATGGCGTTGTCGGGCGCCGGCAACCATGAGCGCGCGCTGGCGCTGATCAACCAGGGCCTGGCCAAGGGCGGCTTGCGCCGGCCCGACGATGTGCAGCTGCACCTGGGCGTGGCCTTGTGGCGTGCCGGCAAGATGGCCGAGGCCAAGACCGCGTTCAGCGCGGTCAAGGGCACTGACGGCGGCGCCGACCTGGCCCGCTTGTGGCTGCTTTTTCTAAACAGCCCGACACCCAAGTAAGTCAAGCTGGGGCAATAGGGCAATAGGGCAATAGGTCAACAGGTCAATAGGGCAATGGGTCAAGGTGTCGCGCTGGCGCTGACGAAGGAGATACCAACATGAGCGCCTTGATCCTGGGTCTGTTGATGTTCTTGGGCATGCATTCGGCGCGCATCCTGGCCGAAGGCTGGCGCAGCCAGGTGATCGAGCGCAAGGGCGCTGGGGCCTGGAAGGGGATGTACACGCTGGTCTCGCTGGCCGGCTTCGGCTTGATCATCTGGGGCTATGGCCAAACCCGCATGGCGCCGCAGCTGCTGTGGGCATCGCCGCTGTGGACACGCCACCTCGCCGCCTTGCTGATGCTGCTGGCCATGGTGCTGCTGGTGGCAGCCTATGTGCCGCGCAATGGCATCAAGGCCCGTGTTCATCACCCGATGGTGTTGTCGGTCAAGCTGTGGGCGTTGGCCCACCTGCTGGCCAACAATACGCTGGCCGACCTGCTGCTGTTTGGCAGCTTCCTGCTCTGGTCGGTGCTGGACTTTCGCTCGGCCCGCCAGCGTGACCGCACCGCCGGCACGGTGTATGCCGCCGGCAGCTGGGCCGGCACGCTGGCCACGCTGGTGATAGGTGCCGCACTGTGGGCGGTGCTGGCCTTCTGGTTGCACGCGCTGGCGTTTGGTGTACGGCCTTTCGGCGGCTGAGCGGGCAGGGCGGGCTGCCGGCATCGGCCGGTTTTCACCAGCGGGGTACAACGCCGGAATCAACGGCCGGAATCAGACGCCGGGCAGTTGCGGCGGGCCGAAGAACTGGTCGAACACGCTGTCGGTGTCGAGCTCGCGGCTGTGCAGGCCCCGCAGCACCTCGGTCAGCGGTGGCCGACCCGCCGTCGGCGCCCCCGGCTGCTGCTCGTCGGGCGGCGGCGCATCCTGCAAGGGCGAGGGGTTGGTCACTTGCCAGCCACGTCGCACGGCCTCGGGCCTGAGGGGTTTGCTCATGTGGCCAATTTTAGGCAGCGCCAGGCGCTGGCTGCGTCGCACCACCCCCACTGGCGCGCGCGCGCCGTGCAATCTGCCGCAGCCCGGCTGACTCGGCGGCTGCCGTGGCCATCCCTCCAAGGTGGGGGTGGCAGGGGGGCCCACCGCGTTCCGACCGCTGGGTGATGGTGGCGGCGGCGGCCGCAGCGGACGATGCAAGCCATCGATATCCACCTCGTGTCCGACCCCAGGAGGCCCACATGATCCAGCCCATTCCCCCCCGCTACACGCGCAACGGCCAGCCGCTGCCTCCGCCGTTGCCGCTGCCGCTGGTACCCGCCGACGACGACGCGATTGCGCTGGATGCGCCGAGCCCGGTATGCGGCTGGTTTGATTCGAGCTGGGCGCTGTGCCAGGGCCTGGTGGTGAGCGATCTGCCTGACAGTGACGGCGCCGTGGCCGCACTGTGGTTTGCCGAGCTGGCGCCGCGCGCCAGGTGCTCAGCACATCAAGCCTGAACTGGCGCAAGCCGCTGCTTTGCGGCGGTGTTCGCTGTGCATCTGCGCGCGGCGATAGGGGTGCGGCCGGTCGGCCAACACCAGGGACAGGCGGGTGACCATGTCATGGGTGCGCGACGGCGGCGCGCCCACCACCGCCAGCAGCGCCCAGGCCAGCATCAGCAGCGGCGCCCACCGCGCCAAGCGCAGTGCCGGCCAGCGCCGCCGTGACAGCGCTGCAGCACTGGCGGCGCTGCCCAAGGCCAGGCCGCTGATGGCCTCGCTCCAGGAATGCGCCCCAACCATCACCCGCGACACCGCCACTGCGGCGGCCAGCCCGTAGGCGCAGAGCAGCAGCCAGCGTCGGCCGCTGGTGGTCAACGGCCCGCTTGCCAGCAGCAGCAGCGGCGGCAGCACTGCCGCAGCAAACATGGCATGGCCGGAGATGCCGGTGAAATCCCAGGACGCCGAGCCGATGCCGAAGCCCAGGAAGGCGATCTTGCTGGCCGTGGTGAGGCTTGCCGCCAGCCCGCTGGCCAGCAGCCAGACCAGCGCCGGGCGCAGGCCGCGCGGTCGCCAGGCCAGCCACAGCGCCGACAGCAGCATCGCCGGCAACAGGATCTGGGCCTCCCCCAGACGGGTGAGCAGCGACCAGAAGTGGCCGGCTGCCGAGGCCTCAGGCACGGCCAAGGGCGATCAACGTGGCAAGGCTTTGTAACGCTCGACCACTGCGCTCTCCAGCCGGTAGCCGCTGCTGCCCATCGGCGAGTCGCTGCGCGTGGTCTTGAGCACGCCGCTGACCCACACCGTGTCCATGCTGCGAAAGCCGGCGGCCGGCTTGGCCGGCACCACCAGCACGATCTGGTTGGCCGGCGGCGGTGGCGTGTGGATGCAGGCGCCGAAGTAGGGCACCAGCAGAAACTCGGTGTGGCCGGCGGCCACCTCCTCCAGCGGCACGAGGTAGCCGGGCAGCTTGATGCGGGTGCCGTCGAGCTGCGGCTCGGTGGGTGCCTTGTCCCAGGCTTCGCGCAGTTGGCGCATCGCCTCCATCGCCTTGGGGTCGCCGTCGTTGAGCATCGCCATGTTGCCCAGGCCTTTGTCCTTCATGCTCTGCATCGGGTCCCAGCCCTTGGGCACCAGGTCGTCCCAGCGCAACTCGGTGTAGGCGCCGGTGGCGCTGGGCTTGGGCAGCGGCTGCGCCGCCAACGGCGGCAGTGCGGCGGCGGCCAGCAGGCCGCTGGCCAGCAACAGCAGGCGGCGGCGGGATAGGAGGTCAGGGGTCATTTGCATCAGATCCGGGGAGTCAGGCCATCGGCCAGCGACAAACGATAAGCACGCCAGCCGGGCACCAGGCTGGCCAGCAGGCCGCCGGCCAGCACCATGGCCATCAGCTGCCATTCTGCAACGCCGGGCGGCAGCAGGCGCAGCCCGATGCCAAATTGCGCCTGCACCCAGGGGCCGAGCAGCGCCACCGCGCCCCAGCAGGCCAGCGCGCCCAGCAGCACGCCGCAGGCGGTGACCAAAAAGCCCTCGGCGGCCAGCAGCGCCAGCATCTGGCGCGGCCCGGCGCCCACCGCGCGCAGGATGGCCAGCTCGCGTCGGCGCTCGTTCAAGCCGGCCAGGATCACCGCCACCAGTGCCGCCAGGCTGACCACCGCCACCAGCGCGCTCATCGCCTGCAGACCACGCTCGCCCAGGCCGACCACGTCCCACAGTTCGTCAAGCGCCACGCCCGGCAGGATGGCCAGCAGCGGCTCGGCGCGGAAGGCCGCCACCTCGCGCTGCACCGAGAACACCGCGGACCGGCTCTTCAACCCGATCAGCGCGGCGGTGATGCTGCGCGGCGTCAGATCTTGCGCGGCGGCGGCCTCGGCGCTGACCGACTGGCCGGGCAGCGGCGCGCCGGCGGCCCAGTCGAGGTGGATCGCCTCCATCGCCTGCAGGCTGATGTGCACGGTGCGGTCCACCGGCGTGCCGGTGGGCGCCAGGATGCCGACCACCGTGAAGGGCTTGTCGGCATGGTCGTTGGCTTGCATCGCGCCGTCGCCATGGCTCAGCACGATGCGCTGGCCCAGGCCGTAGCCGAGACGGCGCGCCACCTCGGCGCCCAGCACCACCTCGTAGAGCGCCTCGAAACGGCGGCCCTGGGCCAGCACCAGCGGTTGCTTCTGGCCATGGCGGAAATGCTCGAAGTAGGCTGCGGTGGTGCCCAGCACCGCAAAGCCGCGGTGGCTGTCGCCCAGCGAGATCGGCACCATCCAGGCCACGGCGCGGTGGCCGGCCAGCGCCTCGGCGCTGCTGTAGCGGATGTTGTTGGTGGCATTGCCGATGCGGAACACCGCGTACAGCAGCAGTTGCACCGGCCCGGTGCGGGCGCCGACGATCAGGTCAGTGCCCGACACCGCCTGCGAAAAATTGGCCCGCAGGTCCTGGCGGATGCGCTCGATGCCCAGCAGCAGCAGCGTCGACAAGGCGATCGACAGCACCACCAATGACAGCACAAAGCGGCGGTTCCAGGCGCTGCGGGCGGCCAGACCGAACAAGGCCGTCATGTGATCTCCCTGGGCGCATGGTTGATCGCCGGCA
>JBBQJN010000170.1:0-8467 GCA_038325945.1 Burkholderiales bacterium
GGTCGTCGCCATCCGCCATGAAGGCGGCCCGCAAGGCAAAAAGTCGATCCAGGCCGTTGGCAAGGAAGCCAAGGCCATGCTCGGCAAGGTGCCGGGCAACATCGAGGCCATCCGGCCGATGAAGGACGGCGTGATCGCCGACTTCACCGTCACCGAGCAGATGCTCAAGCAGTTCATCAAGATGGTGCACCCGCGCTCGTTGCTGCGGCCCAGCCCACGCATCATCATCTGCGTGCCCTGCGGCAGCACCCAGGTTGAGCGCCGCGCCATCCGCGAATCGGCACTCGGCGCCGGCGCCAGCGATGTCTACCTGATCGAAGAGCCGATGGCCGCAGCGATCGGGGCCGGCCTGCCGGTGAGCGAGGCCTCGGGCTCGATGGTGGTCGACATCGGCGGCGGCACCACCGAGGTCGGCGTCATCAGCCTGGGCGGCATGGTCTACAAGGGCAGCGTGCGGGTGGGCGGCGACAAGTTCGACGAAGCCATCATCAACTACATCCGCCGCAACTACGGCATGCTGATCGGCGAGCCCACCGCCGAACTGATCAAGAAGAGCATCGGCTCGGCCTTCCCCGGCAGCGAGGTCAAGGAGATCGAGGTCAAGGGCCGCAACCTCAGCGAGGGCGTGCCGCGCAGCTTCACCATCAGCAGCAACGAGATCCTTGAGGCGCTGACCGATCCGCTCAACCAGATCGTCTCGGCGGTGAAAAACGCGCTTGAGCAGACGCCGCCAGAACTGGGCGCCGACATCGCCGAGCGCGGCATGATGCTGACCGGCGGCGGCGCGCTGCTGCGCGACCTGGACCGCCTGCTGGCCGAAGAAACCGGTCTGCCGGTGCTGGTGGCCGAAGACCCCCTGACCTGCGTGGTGCGGGGGTGCGGCATGGCACTTGAGCGCATGGACGGTCTGCGCTCGATCTTTACCTCCGAGTAAGCTGGAATGTCGTAGTTGAAGCCGGCACCGCCCAGCGTCTGCCGGCTTTGAGCATTCTGAAGCCCACCGCCAATCCACCATGCCGCTGGGCACCCTCGACCGCACGCCGCCGCCCTTTTTCCGCCAAGGGCCGTCGGCGCTGACCAAGCTGGCGCTGTTCTCGGCGCTGGCTGTGTTTCTGATGGCTGCTGACAGCCGCTGGCAGCTGACGCTGCCGATGCGCTCGGCACTGGCCACCGCACTGCTGCCGCTGCAGCAGGCTTTGCTGGTGCCGGTGGCGCTGGCCAGCAACAGCCTGAGCTACCTGCAAGGCATCAAGCAGGCGCAAAGCGCCGAGAGCCAGGCGCGCCAGCAACTGGCGCAACAAAGTGAGCGCGCCGCCCGCGTTGAGCTGCTGAGCACCGAGAACACCCGGCTGCGCGCACTGCTGGATCTACAGCCGGCGCTGCAGGTCAAATCGCTGGCGGCCGAACTGCTGTACGAGGCCGGCGACCCTTATTCACGCAAGATCTTCATCAACCGCGGCGCCAGCCAGGGCGTGGTGGCCGGCGCGCCGGTGGTCAACGAGGCCGGCGTGCTGGGCCAGGTGACCGAGGTCTACCCGTTGAGCGCCGTGGTCACCTTGTTGATCGACCGCGATGCGGCGATTCCCGTGCTCAATGCGCGTAGCCAGCAGCGCGGCGCGGCTTATGGCGGCGCCGATGGCGGCGCGGCGATGGAGCTGCGCTTCATGGCCGGCAACGCCGACGTGCAGATCGGCGACTTGCTGACCACCAGCGGCGTCGACGGCGTCTACCCGGCGGGCCTGCTGGTGGCGCGGGTGAGCCAGGTGGAGCGCCGCGCCGACGCCGGCTTCGCCCGCATCGTGCTGGCGCCGGTGGCCAGGCTCGACGACCTGCGCTACCTGCTGGTGCTGGAGCCGCTGATCGCGCAGCTGCCGCCGCGGCCCGATGCCGCAGCCGCTGACAGGAGCGTTGACAGGAGCGCTGACAAGAGCGCCGCCAAGCCCGCCGCACGCGCCGGCAGCGCCGGTCGGCCGGGCGTGGCCGCTGCGGGCCAGGAGCTCCGGCGATGATCATGCCGCGTGGCGCCGACCAGCTGCTGCTGCCGGTCAACCCCTTTTTCATCGGCTTCACGCTGCTCTGCGCCTTGCTGCTGGAGATGCTGCCGGTCGGTCGCCACGTTGCCTCGCCCGATCTGCTGTCGCTGGTGCTGGTGTTCTGGAACGTGCACCAGCCGCGCCGCGTCGGCGTTGGCCTGGCCTTTGCGTTTGGTCTGGTGATGGACGTGCACCAGGGCGCGGTGCTGGGCCAGCATGCGCTGGCCTATACCCTGCTCAGCTATCTGGCGATCACCGTGCACCGCCGTGTGCTGTGGTTCGGCCTGTTGGCCCAGGCCCTGCATGTGCTGCCGGTGTTCTTGGCCGCGCATCTGCTGTCACTGCTGGCGCGCTTGATCGTCGGCGGCATGTTTCCCGGCTGGCTGGTACTGCTGGCACCGCTGTTTGAAGCCTTGCTGTGGCCGGTGGTGGTGGTGGTGCTGCTGGCGCCGCAGCGCCGCGCGCCAGATCCTGATGCAAACCGCCCTCTGTGAGCATGACTGAATTGAAGGACATCGAGCGCGAGCTCGACCGCTTCAACACCCGGCTGCTGGCGGCGGCGCTGTTTGTGCTGCTGTGCTTCGGCCTGCTGGCAGCGCGGCTGGTGGTGCTGCAGGTGCTGCGCCACGATGAGCTGGCGTTGCAGGCGGAGGCCAACCGCATTGCCGTGGTGCCGGTGGTGCCCAACCGCGGTCTGATCCTTGACCGCAACGGTGTTGTGCTGGCCACCAACTATTCGGCCTATACGCTGGAGATCACGCCCTCGCGGGTGAAGGGTGAGCTCGACGCGATGATCGACCGCCTGGCTGAGGTGCTGGAGATCCAGCCGCGTGACCGCCGTCGCTTCAAGCGCCTGCAAGAAGACAGCAAGAGCTTTGAGTCGCTGCCGATCCGCAACAAGCTCAGCGACGAGGAAGTGGCCCGTTTTGTGGCCCAACGCTACCGCTTTCCCGGTGTCGACGTGCGCGCGCGGCTGTTTCGCAGTTACCCGGCGGGCGAGATCGGCAGCCACCTGATCGGCTACATCGGCCGCATCAACCAGGCCGAAAAGAAGGCCATGGAGGACTGGGACGATGACGATCTGGCCAACTACCGTGGCACCGACGTCATCGGCAAGCTGGGGCTGGAGCAGCACTACGAGCGCGAGCTGCATGGCACCACCGGCTTCGAGGAGGTCGAAACTTCGGCCGCAGGCCGCGCCGTGCGGCGCTTGCGCAGCCATCCGGCGACACCCGGCAATACGCTGGTGCTGGCTATCGACATCAAGCTGCAGGCGCTGGTCGAGCAACTGTTTGGCGGCCGCCGTGGCGCGCTGGTGGCGATTGATCCGCGCAGCGGCGAGCTGTTGGCCTTTGTCAGCAAACCCAGCTTCGACCCCAACTTGTTTGTCGACGGCATCGACGTCGAGAACTGGCGTGCGCTCAACGAGAGTCTCGACAAGCCCTTGCTCAACCGCGCGCTGCGCGGCACCTACCCGCCGGGCAGCACCTTCAAGCCCTTCATGGCGATGGCCGCGCTCAACAGCGGCAAGCGCGGGCCAGCCACCATCGTGCATGACGGCGGCAGCTTCACCTTTGGCGGCCATGTCTTTCGCAGCCACGGCGACCACGGCCTGGGGCCGGTGGACATGCGGCGCTCGATCGTGCAGTCGAGCAACGTCTACTACTACTCGCTGGCCAACGAGATGGGCGTCGATCTGATGCACGAGCAGCTGCTGCCCTTCGGCTTTGGCCGCAAGACCGGCATCGACCTCGACGGCGAAGTGACCGGCTTGCTGCCGTCCACCGCCTGGAAAAAGCGCGCCTACCGCCGGCCCGAGCAGCAGCGCTGGTATGCCGGCGAGACCATCTCACTGGGCATCGGTCAGGGCTACAACCACTTCACCATGCTGCAACTGGCCAGCGCCACCGCCACGCTGGCGGCCGGCGGCCAGCGCTTCGAGCCGCGGCTGGTGCGCGAGGTGCGCGACGTGCTCAGCCATGCCACCACGCCGGTGGCCGGCCAAGCGCTGAGCGCGCTGGCGTTCAAGCCCGAGCAGGTGGCGGTGGTCACCGGCGCGATGGTCGGCGTCACCCAGGAGGGCACCTCGGCGCGGGTGTTTGCCGGTGCGCCCTACCTCAGCGGCGGCAAGACCGGCACCGCGCAGGCGGTGGGCATCCGCGCCAACGAGAAGTACAACGCCGCCAAGCTGTCGGAGTACCAGCGCGACCATTCGCTCTACACCGCCTTCGCTCCCGCCGCCGCGCCCAGCGTGGCGCTGGCGGTGATTGTCGAGAACTCAGGTTTTGGCGCGGCCGCCGCCGCGCCGATCGCCCGCCGGGTCTTCGACTACCTGCTGGCCGGCCTCTGGCCCAGTGACGAGGACATCGCCGCCACCCGCGAGGGCCGCAGCGCGGCGCCGCTGGGCACCCCGCGCCGCGCCGACGAGGTGGCGCCGGCCGACATCGGTCTGGGCGCGCTGCTGCCGATGGCGCAGCAGCCCGCGGCGTCGGCGCTAGCCGTTGCTGTGGCCGTGGCTGCGACCCCGACCCCGCCGCCAGCGCGGGCGCGCGACGCAGCGGCGGGTGGCTCAGCTGCCGGCTCGGCGGCCAGGCCCGCGCGATGAGTGTGATCTACGAGCGGCCCTCGCTGTGGCTGCGGCTGCGGCCCATCGTCAGCGGTTTCGACCCCTGGCTGCTGCTGGTGGTGCTGGCGCTGGCCGCGCTGGGTCTGGTCACCATGTACTCGGTGGGCTACGACCACGGCACGCGCTTTGCTGACCACGGCCGCAACATGCTGATCGCCGCAGCGCTGATGTTCATCGTTGCCCAGATTCCCCCACAGCGGCTGATGGCGCTGGCGGTGCCGCTGTACACCGTGGGCGTGGCGCTGCTGATCGCCACCGCCTTGTTCGGCATCACCAAGAAGGGCGCGACGCGCTGGCTGCATTTGGGCGTGGTGATCCAGCCCAGCGAGATCCTCAAGCTGGCGATGCCGCTGATGCTGGCCTGGTGGTTCCAGAAGCGCGAGGGCCAGTTGCGCGCAGCCGACTTCGGCGTCGCCGCGTTGCTGCTGCTGCTGCCGGTGGGGCTGGTGGCGCGCCAGCCGGACCTGGGCACCTCGCTGCTGGTATTGGCCGGCGGCTTGTACGTGATCTTCTTTGCCGGCTTGTCCTGGCGGCTGATCCTGCCGGTGATGCTGATTGGCGCG
Source organism: Burkholderiales bacterium (assembly GCA_038325945.1). Taxonomy (GTDB): domain Bacteria; phylum Pseudomonadota; class Gammaproteobacteria; order Burkholderiales; family Burkholderiaceae_C; genus Pseudaquabacterium. Next base: position 5,223 of record JBBQJN010000170.1, read on the forward strand.
CTGGTGCTGCTGGCCATCGTGCTCAGCGGCGACGCGCTGTGCCAGCCCGACGTCGACTGGCATGTGCTGCGCGACTACCAGAAGCAACGCGTCTGCACCCTGCTCGACCCGACGCGTGATCCGCTGGGCAAGGGCTTCCACATCATCCAGGGCATGATTGCCATCGGCTCGGGCGGCCTCACCGGCAAGGGCTTCATGGCCGGCACGCAGACCCACCTCGAGTTCATCCCCGAGCGCACCACCGACTTCATCTTTGCCTCATTCTCAGAAGAGTTCGGCCTCGCCGGTGTTGCCATGCTGCTGCTCGGCTTCAGCGTGCTGATCCTGCGCGGACTGTGGATCGCCGCCGCAGCGCCCACCGTGTTCTCGCGGCTGCTGGCCGGCGCGCTGAGCCTGAGCTTCTTCACCTACGCCTTTGTCAACATGGGCATGGTCAGCGGCATCTTGCCGGTGGTAGGCGTGCCACTGCCCTTTGTCAGCTATGGCGGCACGGCGATGGTCACGCTGGGTGTCGCGCTGGGCATGCTGATGTCGATTGCGCGCAGCCGCGGATTGATGCAGAGGTGACGGCCGCCACCTGGCCGTCATGGGCAACGTCAAGATGAGCTTTCTGCACACTCCGGTGGCGATGGTCGGCATCGGCAACATGGGCCTGGCGATGGCGCTGCGGCTGCGCGACGCCGGCCAGGCTGTGCGAGTGCATGACATCGATGCCCGCCGCCACGCGCTGGCCGCCGCCGCTGGCGCCACAGTTGCCGACAGCCCCGCCGCAGCGGCCCAAGGCTGCGCGTTCTTGATCGTCACGGTCGTGGATGCCGCGCAGACCGAACAAGTGCTGTTTGGCGCCCAGGGCGCGGCGGCCGCGCTGCCCGCCGGAGCCGCCGTGATGCTGTGCCCGACCATCGCGCCCGACGACATTGAACGGCTGGCGGGGCGGCTGGACGCCGCCGGACTGGGCTGGCTGGACGCGCCGATGTCGGGCGGCCCGGCGCGCGCCCGCGACGGCAGCATGAGCCTGATGGTGGCCGCCGCGCCGGCCTTGTTTGCCGCGCACCAAGCGCTGCTGCGCCATCTGGCGGCGCGGCTGTTTGCGCTCGGCCCGCGGCCGGGTGACGGCGCACGCACCAAGCTGATCAACAACCTGCTGGCGGCCACCAACCTGGCCGCCGCCGCCGAGGCCCTGGCGCTGGCCGGGCGCATCCGGCTGGACCCGGCGCTGACGCTGGCGGTGATCGAGCAATCCAGCGGCCAGAGCTGGATCGGCAGCGACCGCATGGCGCGCGCGCTGGCCGGCGATTTTGCGCCGCGTGCCCATACCACGCTGCTGGCCAAGGACTCGGCGCTGGCCATGGCGATGGCGGCGCAGGCGGGTGTCGTGCCGGCGCTGGGCAGCCAGGCGGCGGCGATGTTCCAGGCTGCGCTGGCCGCCGGCCATGGCGGCGAGGACGATGCGCGGCTGCTCAGCCTGCTGCAGCAGCAGTGGCAGGCGGCAGATCCAGCGGCGGCGGACGCAACGCAAAACGTACCGTGAACAAGCTACCCGGGCCCATGCCCTGGGCCGCTGCGATGGCGCGCGGCCGCGCATCTTCGATCAACAACTCGGCGCCATGCTGCTGCACGATCTCGTTGACGATGGCCAGGCCCAGCCCGCTGCCGTCCACTTCGGCGTCCAGCGCCCGGTAAAAGGGCTGCAGCACCAGCACGCGTTCGGCCTCGGCAATGCCCGGCCCGGTGTCTTCCACCTGCAGCACCACCACCTGGCCGAAGGGGTCGTTGAGCACCCGCGCTGTCACGGTGCCGCCGGCCGGCGTGTACTGCAGCGCGTTGTCCACCAGGTTGCGAATCAGCTCGCGCACCAGCAGCGGCTGACCCATCAAGCGGCCGCGCTGCGGCTGATCGTGCTCCGGGCCCTCGTAGCCGAGGTCGATGCGCTTGTCCATCGCCTTGGGCACAAAGTCGCGCACCGTCTCACGCGCCAGCTCGGCCAGATCCACCCGCTCTGGCGGGCGAGTCTGGGTCTGGTCCTCGGCGCGCGCCATTGCCAGCAACTGGTTGACCATGTGTGCCGCGCGCTCGCTGGAGTGCGCGATGTACTGCAAAGATTGCTTCAGCGCCAGCGGGTCCTGTTGGCCGGCGTCGATCTCGCGTTGCGCCAGCTCGGCCTGCGTGCGCAGCCCCGCCAGCGGCGTCTTCAGCTGATGCGCCGCGTCAGCCAGAAACTGCTTTTGCGAGCGCATCGAGCGGTCGAGCCGGCCCAGCAGGTCGTTGATCGCACCTACCAGCGGCGCCACCTCCTCGGGCACATCGCGCTCGGCCAGCGGGCTCAAATCGTGGCTCTCGCGCTTGCGGATGCGCTGTTGCAGCTCGTTGAGCGGCTTGATGCCGCGGGCCAGCGCAAACCACACCAGCAGCACGGCCAGCGGCAGCACCACAAACTGCGGCACGATCACGCCCTTGATGATCTCGGTGGCCAGCCGTGCGCGCTTGTCGCGCGTTTCGGCCACCTGCACCAGCGGCGGCATCTCGCCCGGCACGCCGGTGGCCGGTAGCCAGAGGTAGGCCACGCGCACCGCGTCGTCATGCACCTCGTCGTCGCGGTATTTCAGCTGCTGCGCGGCCAGCGCCGACTCGTCGGGCACCGGCAGGCTGCGGTCACCGGCAATGAACTCGCCGCGCGCTCCCAGCACCTGGAAGTAGACCTTGTCGGCATCGTCAGCGCGCATCACCTCGGCCACCACCTCGGGCAGCCGTAGCCGAACGCCGCTGGGCTGCTCGAGGCTGCCCGGCGCCACCACCACCTGGCGCGCCACCGCGCGGGCCATCTCGGCCAGATCGCGGTCAAACGGCCGGCCGGCGATGTTCTGCGCCACCAGCCAGGTCAAGGCCACGCTCATCGGCCACAGCAGCAGCAGCGGCGCGAGCATCCAGTCAAGGATCTCACCGAACAGCGATCGCTGTTCCTGGTTGCGCGAAGCGGTGTCCATGTCGGGCAGGGTGACGCGGGTTCACTCACAGGCCCGCCGCGACAAGCGGCGCCCGCTGCGCGATCAGCCCGGAATCTTCTCCAGGCAGTAGCCCAGGCCGCGCACCGTGGCGATACGGATCGGGCCCTGCTCGATCTTCTTGCGCAGGCGGTGGATGTAGACCTCGATCGCGTTATTGCTAACCTCCTCGCCCCACTCGCACAGCCGCTCAACCAGCTGGTCCTTGCTGACCAGCCGCCCGGCACGCTGCAGCAGCACCTC
>JBBQJN010000171.1:0-8408 GCA_038325945.1 Burkholderiales bacterium
CGGCACCTTTGCCGGCGTGGTGCTGAAGATGCTGCCCTTCGACAACAAGAGCGAATTCCAGCTGGTGGTCGATCTGCCCGCCGGCGCGCCGCTGGAGAGCACGGCCGCGGCGCTGCAAGACTTGTCGGCCTTCCTGGCCAAGCAGCCCGAGGTGTTGAACCTGCAGGGCTATGCCGGCACCGCCAGCCCGATCACTTTCAACGGCCTGGTGCGCCAGTACTACCTGCGCGCCGATGTCGAACAAGGTGATTTGCAGGTCAACCTGGTCGACAAGAAGCACCGCCACCAGCAAAGCCATGCCATCGCCCAGCGGCTGCGCCCGGCGCTGGAAAAGATCGCCGCCAGCCATGGCGCCAAGCTCAAGCTGGTGGAGGTGCCGCCCGGCCCGCCGGTGATGAGCCCGCTGGTGGCCGAGGTTTACGGCCCCGACGAAGCCGGCCGCCAGCGTGTGGCGGCCCAGGTGGCGCAGGCCTTTGCCGGCACGCCGGACATCGTCGGCATCGACACCAGCCTGGCCGTGGACGCGCCACGCGCCTTCCTGCGCGTGCAGCGCCAGCGCGCCGAGTCATTGGGCATCCCGGTGGCGGTGGTGGCGCAGACGGTGCAGGCCGCCTTGTCGGGCACCGACGTCGCCTGGTTGCACGACGGCCAGGCCAAGTACCCGGTGCCGGTGCGGCTGCAGCTGGCACGCGCCGATCAGGTCGGGCTGGATGCGCTGCTGGCGCTGCCGCTGCGCGCCGCGGCTCCACAAGGGGCCTCCGGCCCGGGCGCGCTGGTGCCGCTGGGCGAGCTGGTGCGGGTCGAGCGCGGCGTGATCGACAAGCCGCTCTACACCAAAGACCTGCAAGGCGTGAGCTATGTCTTCGGCGACATGGCCGGCCAACTGGATTCGCCGCTGTACGGCCTGTTCAACATCCGCGACAAGCTCGCTGATGTGCGCGAGGCCAACAGCGGCCAAGCGCTGGGTGAATACTGGATTAACCAGCCCAGCGACCCCTTCCGCCAGTACGCCATCAAGTGGGACGGCGAATGGCAGATCACCTACGAGACCTTCCGCGACATGGGCGCGGCCTATGGCGTGGGCCTGATCCTGATCTACCTGCTGGTGGTGGCGCAGTTCCGCAGCTACAGCACGCCGCTGATCATCATGGCGCCGATCCCGTTGACGCTGATCGGCGTGATGCCCGGCCATGCGCTGCTGGGCGCGCAGTTCACCGCCACCAGCATGATCGGCATGATCGCGCTGGCCGGCATCATTGTGCGCAACTCGATCCTGCTGGTCGACTTCATCGAGCTGCAGCTGGCCGCCGGCATGGCCTTCAAGCAGGCGGTGGTGTCGTCGGCGGCGGTGCGCGCCCAGCCGATCGCGCTGACCGGGCTGGCGGCCATGATCGGCGGCTTCTTCATCCTCGACGACCCGATCTTCAACGGCCTGGCGGTCTCGCTGATCTTCGGCATCCTGGTCTCCACGCTGCTGACGCTGGTGGTGATCCCGGTGCTCTATTACGCGGCCTTCCGCGGCCGCCATCCCGAACCTTCCCCCGCACCTTCCTCCACACCCTCCCCAACAACCAACCCGGAGTAACACCATGACCGTGACCCGCTTGATCCATGTCTTCGCCGGCCTCTTTATCCTGCTGAGCCTGCTGCTCGGCGTTGAAGCCAGCCCCTTGTTCGTCAGCAGCTGGTGGCTGGCCTTCACCGCGTTTGTCGGTGCCAACCTGCTGCAGTTCGGCTTCAGCAAGGTGTGCCCGCTGGGCTACATCCTGAAGAAGCTGGGCGTGCCCGAAACCGCGCCACGTTGAGAATCGGCAAAGGCGACCGCCGGTGTGACCCAGGCAGCGACAATGCAGCTCCCTGACCCATCCTCCGCTCCCAGGGCGGCTTGCAACATGTCACAACTGACCGACGAGGCCGCGCGCAAGGACCTGATGAATCGGCTCAAGCGTGCCGAAGGCCAGTTGCGCGGCATCCAGCGCATGATCGAATCAGGCGAGCCCTGCCTGAGCATCGGCAGCCAGATGGCCGCCGTGCGCAAGGCGCTCGACAGCGCCTATGTGCGCATGACGGTCTGCTTCATGCAGCAGGAGCTGGGCGCCCGACTGGCCCCCGATGCCAAGAGCGAGCTGGAACTGGCTGCCGTACTGGAAGACGTGCAGACGCTGCTGGGCAAGGTGCGCTGAGCCCTTGTGGGCTAGGAGCCTGTCGGGCTTGGGGCGTCGAAAAGCGAGAATCGGCCCCAGCGAGGGCAGTTCTTGCCGGATTCGCAGCCGACGCTCCCCAAGTCCGCCAGGCTCCTAGGAGCTTGGTAATCGTTGCCGCGCAGCTGAGGTGGCGCGCTCAGCGCAGCAGTGCAGCGGCGATGTCAGCGCACCGCAGCCGGAAACAGCCGCTCGGTGCTGCTCAACTCGGCCTCGGGGTCGAGCTCGATCGCCACCTGGGTGCAAACCGCGCGGCACAGCGACGAGACGCGGTCGCTCTGCAGCCGGTAGTAGATCTGGGTACTGTCGCGGCGCTTGCCCAGCACCCCGGCGCGGTACAGCGTAGACAAATGCTGCGACATGTTGGGCTGGGTGGTGTCGATCTCGGACAGCAGCTGTGACACGTTCTTTTCGCCATGGCACAGCGCGCCGATGATCTTCAGGCGGATCGGCGTCGACAGCAGCGAGAACAACTCGGCCACCGATTCGAAGACGGCATCGGCTTGTGCGTTAGCGGACATGCGGCTCAACTCCCATGGATGCGCTTCGTTTCCATTTTATGCGCAGCCACGGATGCATCCACCCCCTGAAAAGCGGTGTCCGCAGCGCTCAAGGTGCCTTGAAGCGGTAGTGATCACGCTGCAGCACCGCTGCCACCGCCGCCACGTCTTCGGGGAACAGCTGCAGGTTCAGCTCGGTGCTGCACATCTCAACCATCGCCAGCAGCGCCGCCGGCCGGCTGATACGCCCCTTGGGTTTGTAGATCGCGCTGCCGTCACCGCCCACCTTGCTCACATGGCAGGCAACGCACTGGTGCTGCTGGATCAGTCGCTCGCCCAGCGCCAGGTCGGCGCCCTGGAACTCCGTGGGCCCGGCGGCGTTGGCGCTGGCGGCCCAGCCGGCCAGCAACGCCAGTGCGATGGCGCCGAGGACGCCGGCTAGTCGGATCTGTGGGTTCATGGCTGTCTCACTCCTGCAATGGGATAACGCGATCAGTCGTGACCACGGCCAGGCTCAGGTGGACGCCCAGCGCGCCAGGCCCAGCACATCTTCCTCGAACATCTCGCCGGGGATCAACTCGCGCAAGCGGCCTTCGCGGTCGAGCACACAGGTCAGCGGGATCACCCGGCGCGGGCTCAGTGTGGCACGCAGTGGCTGCTCGTCCAGCGTGACATCAAACCGCAGGCCCTGCTGCGCCAGGTAACGCCGCACGTCGTCGGCACTGCGGTCCTGCGCCACGCCCAGCACCTGCAGCGCCAGGCCAGCGCTGGCACTGGCACTGGCCAGCTTCTGCACATGCTGGTTGTGGCGCTTGCAGAACGGGCAGGTGGTGGAGAAGAACACCAGCACGGTGGCGCGCTGGCGCAGCGCGGGCGCGGCCAGCACGCGGCCGTCAAGCAAACGCAACTCGGGCCAGGCGACACGCTCGCCGGTGGCCACGACAACCTCCTTGGCCACTGCGCTGGCCAGCCCAACGCCCAGCCAGCCGCCAGCCGTCAACGCCAGTGCGCGCTGGCCCCAGCGGCGGCGCGCAGCTTGGTGCAGGTGCGGGCGCGGTGTTGAGATCATGGCGCTTCGTGCTCCATCAGCAGGTAGGTGTTGTAGGCATTCATGCGGTTGGCGGCGTTGAACAGCGGCAGCCCGGAAAACCGTGACCAGTCGGTGGCGGCATAGGCCTCGTCGAAGGGCTCCATCTGGCGCGCGGCGCGGCCCATGGTCTGGCGCAGGTACAGCAGGTAATCGCGGGTGAGTTGCAGATCCTCGGCCGGCGACTGCGATATCGGGCCATGGCCGGGCACCAGCAACTGTGGCTTGAGCTCAAGCATGCGGTCCAGCGCGCCAATCCAGCGCCCGCTGTCGGCCTGGCCGACAAAGGGCAGCCTGCCACGGAAGACGATGTCGCCGGCAAACAGCACGCCGGTGCTGGCGTCGTACACCACCAGATCCTCGGTGGTGTGCGAAGGACCGACATGTCGAACGCGGAAACTGCGCTGGCCGATCTGCAACACCAGATCGGCCTCACTGCCGGCCTCACCCATCCAGAGGTCAGGCGCTACCAGCCGGGTGTTGTCGTCGATCCAGGGAAACAGCTCTTCGCGGCTGGCGATCAGGCGCTGGCGCGCGGTCTCTGAGTTCAAGTAGTCACGGCAACCGACATGGCCAACGATGCGCGCACCCAGATCAGCGAAGACCTGCAGGCCGTAGATGTGGTCGGCATGGCAGTGCGTGGCCACCACATAGCGCACCGGCAGCGGCGTCTTCTCGCGGATCAGCGCCAGCAACTGGCGGGCCAGCGGCGGCGAACCCAGTGCGTCGATCACCAGCACACCGCCGTCGGCCACCACAAAGGCGGCGTTGGAGATGAAGTTCTGGTTGGCCGCCGAGCCCAGCGCGCCCTGGCCCTGCACAAACCAGGTGTTGTCGGCCACCGGCAAGGCCACCATGGGCACGCTGCTGGGCGGGGTGGTCTGCGGCGCGGGCCGCTGCGCAGCCGGGGCCTGATCCGACGGCACGACCGGCTGGGCCAACGCGCCGCCGATCCAGGCTGCGCAGCACAGCGCTGCCACCCGCAGCAGCAGGCTTGGCAGGTGGCAGTGGGGCAAACCAGTGCTGAGTGGGCGGGCCATAGGGATAGCACTACATGCAGATGTAGCAATATTTGGAACACTATACCCCCGGGCCTTCAGTGATGACAAGATGAAGGCCCTCCAGGCCAGCACCCTGTTCGGCCCGGTGGATCTCGTCACTGCCAACCTGCATCAGATGGAAGCCTAGACATGAACAAACTGCCCCTGCACGGCTCGCGCGGCTCGCACAACTCTCTGTCCAGCGGGCTTGCCCGCGCTGCCGGCCTGGTGCTGGCGCTGTCTCTGGTAGCGCCCGCCTGGGCCAACGATTCTCAGCGGCTGCGCACCCGTGCGCTGGCTGCCACCTGCGCGCATTGCCACGGCACCGATGGCCACGCAGTGGCAGGTGAGCCGCTGGTGTCGCTGGCCGGCCTGTCCAAGGACCACCTGCTGACCCAGCTGCTGGCCTTCCGCACCGGCCAGCGGCCGGCCACGATCATGCACCAGATCACCCGCGGCTACTCGCAGGAGCAGCTCGAAGAGCTGTCGGTCTACTTTGCCGCGCTGAAGTGAGGGCCACACCATGAACCAGAACACGATGCATCGCCGCGCGCTGCTGGCGCAACTGATCAAGGGTGCCGCGCTGGGCGGCGCCGCTGGCTCGCTGGGCCTGTTGTCGGGCTGCGCCAGCACGGGCGGCTCAGCCAACGCGGCCAAGGTGGTGGTGGTGGGCGGCGGCTACGGCGGCGCCACCACGGCCAAGTACATCCGGCTACTGTCGGACTACCGCATCGACGTGATGCTGATCGAGCCCAACCGCAGCTTCATCTCCTGCCCGGTAAGCAACCTGGTGCTCAGCGGCGATCGAACGATGGCCGACATCACCACACCCTATGCCGGCTTGAGCGGCCGCCACGGCGTGCGCATCGTGCATGACCGCGTGGCCGCAGTGGATGCTGAAAAACGCCAGCTGCGGCTGGACGGCGGCAGCACGGTCAGCTACGACAAGCTGGTGCTGGCCCCCGGCATCGACATGCTCTGGGATCGGGTGCAAGGCCTGCAGGCCGCCAATGCCGCTGGCCAGATCCTGCACGCCTGGAAGGCCGGCCCCGAGACGGTGGCGCTGCGCCAGCAACTGGTGGCCATGCGCGATGGTGGCACCTTTGCCATGGTGATCCCCGAGGCGCCTTACCGCTGCCCGCCCGGCCCCTACGAGCGCGCCAGCATGGTGGCCGACTACTTCAAGCGCCACAAGCCCAAGTCCAAGGTGCTGATCCTGGACGGCAACCCCGATGTCACCAGCAAGGGCCCGCTGTTCAAGAAGGCCTGGGCCGAGCTGCAACCCGGCATGATCGAGTACCGCGCCCAACACCGGGCGGTGGCGGTTGATGCCAAGACCAACACCGTGAAGTTCGAGGTCGACGCCGACGTGCGCGCCGACGTGCTTAACGTGATCCCGCCGATGCGCGCCGGCAACCTGGTGGTGCAAGCCGGGCTGGCCAACGCCAATGCGCGCTGGTGCCATGTCAACTTCCTCAACTTCGAATCGACCGCAGCGAAGCACATCCACGTCATCGGCGACGCCATCCAGGTGGCGGCCGGCATGCCCAAATCGGGCCATATGGCCAATTCTCATGCCAAGGTTGCGGCTGCGGCCATCGTCGCCGAGTTGCAGGGTTTGGAGATCAACCCGCACCCGATGCTCACCAATGTCTGCATGAGCTATGTCGACGCCACGCATGTCATCCACGTCGCCAGCGTGCACGAGTTCGTGCCGACGCAAAAGACCTTTGCCACCATCGGCGGTTCGGGCGGTGTCTCGGATGTGCGCTCCGACCTGGAGGGCGCCTACGCCCAGGCCTGGGCGCGCAACATCTGGGCCGACACGCTGATGTAAGCGTCGCTGCGGCGGCTCGCTCAGTTTGACCGGCGTCAAGGCTGGCGTTGACGGCCTGGCTGTTCATCGCCACATCAGCAATCACTGATGTCATGATGTGCGCATGTTCGCTTTCCTGATCGACAGCCTGATCGGCGTTTTTGGTGAAACCGGCGCCTCCGCCGCGCTGGGTGCAGCCATCGGCGTGCTGTTTGGCTTCTTCGCCCACCGCTCGCGTTTTTGCCTGCGTTCGGCGGTGATCGAGTTCGCTCGCGGCACGCACGAGGGCAAGCTCACCGTCTGGCTGTTCACCTTCGCCACCGCAGTGCTGCTGACCCAGGCCTTCATCCTGGCGGGCTGGCTGGATGTCACCGACGCGCGACAGCTGTCGGCGCGCGGCAGCCTGTCGGGCGCGGCCATCGGCGGCGCGATGTTCGGCGCCGGCATGATCCTGGCGCGCGGCTGCTCCAGCCGCCTGCTGGTGCTGGCCGCCCAAGGCAACCTGCGCGCCTTGCTGTCGGGGCTGGTCTTTGCCGTCACCGCGCAGTCGGCGTTGGGCGGCCAGCTCTCGCCGCTGCGCGAGTTGATCTCGGCCTGGTGGACGGTGGACGGCGGCAGCGCCCGCGACGCGCTGGCACTCACCGGCATTGGCCACACCGGTGGCCTGCTGTTTGGTGCGGTCTGGCTGGTGGCGGCACTGGTCTGGGCGCGGCGCCAGCGGGTGCGCTTCTGGGGCTGGTTTGGTGCCATCGGCGTGGGCGTGATGGTGGCACTGGCCTGGCTGGCCACCTACCTGATCAGCCGCGCCGCCTTCGACACCGTGCTGCCGATCCAGAGCCTGAGCTTCACCGGCCCGGCCGCCGACACCCTGATGCTGGTGCTGTCACCACCCGGCCAGGCCCTGAAATTCGACCTCGGTCTGGTGCCAGGCGTGTTCATCGGCGCCGGCCTGTCGGCACTGCTGTGGCGTGAGTGGAAGCTTGAAGGGTTTGAGGGCGGGCGGGCGATGCGCCGCTACATCGCCGGCGCCATGCTGATGGGCTTCGGCGGCATGCTGGCCGGCGGCTGCGCGGTAGGCGCGGGCGTGTCGGGCGCATCGGTGTTCACGCTCACCGCCTTTGTCACGCTGGGCAGCATGTGGGGCGCGGCGATGCTCACCGACGCACTGATTGACCGCCGCGCCGAGGCCGCAGCGGCGCTGGCACCGCCGGCCCGGCACGCTGACCCTGAACTGAGTGCCAGCTACGCGCGGCCCTGAGCCCCGCCTACTGGCCTACTGGCCTACTTGTAGACCAGGTCGCGCAGCCCCAGCGACAGCACGGGCACGTAGGTGATCACCATCAGGCAGGCCATGATCACCAGCACAAAGGGCACCAAGTCCTTGACGATGCGGTCCAGCGAGATGCGGGCCACGGTGCAGGCCGCGAACAGGTTGACGCCGAACGGCGGCGTGATCATGCCCATCGCCAGGTTGACCACCATCACCAGGCCGAAGTGCACCGGGTCAATGCCGAAATGCATGGCCACCGGCGCCAGGATGGGTGCGAGCACGATGATGGCCGCGCTGGTCTCGATGAACATGCCGATGAAGAACAGCGCCGCATTGATGCCCAGCAGGAAGTAGGCCGGTGATTGCAGCACCTCTTGCAGCCAGTGGCCGATGGCGTCGGGCACGCCGGCGCGGGTGATCAGAAAGGCAAACAAGCCGGCATTGGCGATGATGAACATGATCACCGCGCTCGACATCACCGACTTGCGCAGGAT
>JBBQJN010000172.1:0-8359 GCA_038325945.1 Burkholderiales bacterium
TTCCAGGTCAGCAGCAAGATCGACAGCCGCACCATCCTCGACCAGATGGGCGCCGAGGCACTGCTGGGCCAGGGTGACATGCTCTACTTGACGCCCGGTGGCGGCCTGCCGGTGCGGGTGCACGGCGCTTTTGTCTCCGACGAGGAAGTGCACCGTGTCGTGCAATACCTCAAGAGCCAAGGCGAGCCGAATTACATCGAAGGCATCCTCGAGGGCGGCACGCTCGATGGCGACGCTGACAGCGTGCCCGGCGGCGGGCCGGGCGGCGGTGACGCCGAGGCCGACCCGATGTACGACCAGGCGGTGGCCATCGTGCTGCAGAACAAAAAGGCCTCGATCTCGCTGGTGCAGCGCCATTTGCGCATCGGCTACAACCGCGCGGCGCGGCTGCTCGAGCAGATGGAAAAATCGGGCCTGGTCTCGGCGCTGTCGTCCAGCGGCAACCGTGACCTGCTGGTACCCAAACGCGATGACTGAAACGCGATGACTGAAACGAGATGGTGAAACAAATCCTGGCTGGGCTGCTGTTGGCGTTTGCCGCGCTGAGTGCCCGCGCCGATGCGGTGGATGCGCTGCGCGAGTTTGCGCGCGACGTGAAGAGTGGCCGCGCCAGCTTCAGCCAGACCGTGAGCTCGCCCGACGGTGCGCGCAAGAAGACCTCCAGCGGCAGCTTCGAGTTCAGCCGCCCGAACCGCTTCCGCTTTGCCTACAGCAAGCCATTTGAGCAACTGATCGTCAGCGACGGCCAGAAGGTCTGGTTGCACGATGTTGACCTGAACCAGGTCACGGTGCGGCCGGCGACACAGGCGCTGGGCGCCACGCCGGCGGCCTTGCTGGCCGGCGCCGACCTCGACAAGAGCTTCGATTTGAGCGCGGCGCCGTCGCGCGACGGCCTCGACTGGGTGCAAGCCAGCCCGCGCGCCAAGGACAGCGGTATCACCTCGATGGCCATCGGCTTCCGTGGCAAGACGCTGGCGGCTTTGGAACTCGTCGATGCCTTCGGCCAGCGCTCGTTGCTGTTGTTCACGGCGTTGGAGGCCAATGCCCGCATCGCCGACGAGCGCTTCCAGTTTGTGCCGCCCAAGGGCGTGGACGTCATCACGCAGTGAGGCTGCGCGGCGCAGGACCGGCTGAAGCGGGGCCGGCGCTGCGCCATCGGTCGCTACCGGTACCGTTCGGTCCACCCGCTTAGCCACAATCCAGACCATGCATCCGCAAGAGTCGCTGTTTGACGGCGAGGCCTCGTCGGCCGCGGCGCCCGAAATGCCCGCTGCCGATGCGCCGCTGGCCGAGCGCTTGCGGCCACGCACACTCGACGAAGTGATCGGCCAGACCCATCTTCTGGGGCCGGGCAAGCCGCTGCGCGTGGCTTTCGAGAGCGGCCGCATCCATTCGATGATCCTGTGGGGCCCGCCGGGGGTGGGCAAGACCACCCTGGCGCGGCTGGTGGCCGGCGCGGTAAGTTCTCGCTTCATCGTGCTCAGCGCGGTGCTGGCCGGTGTCAAGGACATCCGCGACGCCGTGGTGCAGGCCCGGCTGGCGCGCGCCACCCAGGGCCAGGCCACGGTGGTTTTTGTCGATGAGGTGCACCGCTTCAACAAGGCGCAGCAGGATGCCTTTTTGCCGCATGTCGAATCAGGCCTGTTCACCTTCATCGGCGCCACCACCGAGAACCCCAGCTTCGAGGTCAACTCGGCGCTGCTGTCGCGCGCCACGGTGCAGGTGCTCAAGCCGCTGGACGACGCGGAACTGGGCCAGTTGATTGAACGCGCGCGCGCCGCGCTGGCCATGCCGCCGCTGAGCGATGCCGCCCGCCAGCGGCTGATCGGTCATGCCGACGGCGATGCGCGGCGGCTGCTCAATGCCTACCAGATCACCGCTGAGTTGGTGCAGGCCGATGCCACGCCGCCGACCGAGATTGACGAAGCCCGGCTTGAGCAGGCGCTGGGCGAGATGCTGCGCCGCTACGACAAGGGCGGCGACCAGTTCTACGACATGATCAGCGCGCTGCACAAAAGCGTGCGCGGCTCTGACCCCGACGCCGCGCTGTATTGGCTGGCGCGCATGCTAGACGGCGGCGTCGATGCGCGCTATGTGGCGCGGCGCGTGATCCGCATGGCCAGCGAAGACATCGGCCTGGCCGACCCGCGCGGCCAGCAACTGGCGCTGCAAGCGGCCGAGGTCTACGAGCGCCTGGGTTCACCCGAAGGCGAACTGGCGCTGGCCCAGGCGGTGGTCTACCTCGCCGTGGCGCCCAAGAGCAATGCCGTCTACCAGGCCTGGAAGGCGGTCAACGCGCTGGTCAAGCAGGACAGCAGCCGGCCGGTGCCGATGCACCTGCGCAACGCGCCGACGCGGCTGATGAAGGGCCTGGGCCATGGCGCGGGTTACCGCTATGCGCACGACGAGGCCGGCGGTTTTGCCGCCGGCGAGCAGTACCTGCCCGACGGCCTGGCGGCGCAAGGTTTCTATCAGCCGGCGCCGCGCGGGCTGGAGTTGCGCATCGGCGAGCGGCTGGCTGAGCTGCGCCGGCTCAATGCCGAGGCCCTGGGCGGCGCGGTGCCGGCTGCGCCCGCAGGCGAGGGCGATGTTGCCGGATCGACCGGATCGGCATAGTCGCTGCGCCCGCGGGTGATCGGGCACTTGAACCCCCAAAACTAGGGCGAGCGCCAGGGGGGAATCCCGTGCGGCCACTGCCGGGCCCGCTTCTACAATCCGCGCCAGTTCGACGCCGGGCCGTGGGCCGGCTTCTTGCCTGCAACACATCACACAAGCCCGGTCGCAGCCGGTGGTGGCCGACCGGGCCGCTGCCAACGGCCGGCAGAGGACTGGAGACCCCCGCCATGGATATCTTGTTGCAACAGCTCATCAACGGGCTGGTGCTGGGCAGCATGTATGCGCTCGTGGCACTGGGCTACACGATGGTCTACGGCATCATCAACCTGATCAACTTCGCCCATGGCGAGGTGTTGATGGTGGGCGCGCTGACCAGCTGGACGGTGTTGCGCATGCTCGCGGGCAGCGGCATGCCGGGCTGGGTGATGCTGCTGATTTCACTCGTGGCGGCGATCGTGGTCTGCTCGGCGCTGAACTTCGTGATCGAGAAAATCGCCTATCGGCCACTGCGCAACGCCCCCCGGTTGGCGCCGCTGATCACCGCGATGGGCATGAGCCTGTTGCTGCAAACGTTGGCGATGATCATTTGGCAGCCCAGCACCAAGCCCTATCCGATCCTGTTGCCGATGGAGCCGTATTTCATCGGTGGCGCGGTGATCAACCTGACGCAGATCCTGATCCTGGCCACCACGGCGGTGACGCTGATCGCCTTGATGTTCCTGGTCAACCGCACCAAGCTGGGCCGCGCGATGCGGGCCACCGCCGAGAACCCGCGCGTCGCCGCGCTGATGGGCGTGCGCCCGGACATGGTGATCTCAGCCACCTTCATCATCGGCGCCGCGCTGGCCGCGCTGGCCGGCGTGATGTACGCGGCCAACTACGGTACGGTGCAGCACACCATGGGCTTTCTGCCGGGGCTGAAGGCCTTTACCGCAGCGGTCTTTGGCGGCATCGGCAACCTGGCCGGCGCGGTGGTTGGCGGCATTCTGCTGGGCGTGATCGAGGCGCTGGGCTCGGGCTACATCGGCATGCTCACCGGCGGTGTGCTGGGCAGCCAGTATTCCGACATCTTCGCCTTTGCGGTGCTGATCCTGGTGCTCACCATCCGGCCGCAGGGCTTGCTGGGCGAGCGCGTAGCTGATCGAGCTTGACCCTGGGGAGTACAAGATCATGAAAAAAAAGCTCGTCGTCTTCCTCATCGCGGCCGTGCTGCTGCTGGTGCTGCCGCTGCTGGCCCAGCAGGTGGGCAATTTCTGGGTGCGCATGCTCGACTTTGCGCTGCTCTATGTGCTGCTGGCACTGGG
This sequence comes from Burkholderiales bacterium, assembly GCA_038325945.1. Taxonomy (GTDB): domain Bacteria; phylum Pseudomonadota; class Gammaproteobacteria; order Burkholderiales; family Burkholderiaceae_C; genus Pseudaquabacterium. The sequence goes on from JBBQJN010000172.1 coordinate 3,921, forward strand.
GCTGAACATCGTCGTCGGTTATGCCGGCCTGCTTGACCTGGGCTATGTCGCCTTCTATGCGGTGGGCGCCTACATGTTTGCGCTGATGGCCTCGGGCCACCTGGCGGAGAACTTCGAGGCCATCAAGGCGGTCTTTCCACAGGGCCTGCACCTGCCGTTCTGGGTGGTGATACCGATGGGGGCGGCGCTGGCCGGCCTGTTCGGCATGTTGCTGGGCGCGCCCACGCTGAAGCTGCGCGGCGACTACCTGGCCATCGTCACGCTGGGCTTCGGTGAGATCGTGCGGGTGTTCCTCAACAACCTTGACCGCCCGGTCAACATTACCAACGGCCCCAAGGGCATCACGGGCATCGACAGCATCACCATCCTGGGCAATGACCTGGGCACCAGCGGCATGCTGTTCGGTTACGAGATCTCCTCGGTCACCAAGTACTACTACCTGTTTCTCGCATTGGTGGTACTCAGCGTGGTGATCTGCTACCGGCTCGAGCAAAGCCGCATCGGCCGCGCCTGGATGGCGATCCGCGAGGACGAGATTGCCGCCAAGGCGATGGGCATCAATACCCGCAACCTCAAGCTGCTGGCCTTCGGCATGGGCGCCACCTTTGGCGGTGTGTCGGGCGTGATGTTCGCCACCTTCCAGGGCTTTGTTTCGCCCGAATCGTTCTCGCTGCACGAGAGCATCATGATCGTGGCGATGGTGGTGCTGGGCGGCATCGGCCATATCCCCGGTGTGGTGCTGGGCGCGGTGCTGCTCGCGGCGCTGCCCGAGGCGCTGCGCTGGGTGGCCGGTGAGTTGGATCTGCAGCGCCTGACCGATGGCCGCATCGACGCCGCCATCCTGCGCCAGTTGATGATCGCGCTGGCGATGATTAGCATCATGTTGATTCGCCCGCGTGGCCTGTGGCCGTCGCCCGAGCATCGCAAGGCCGCGCCCGCCGAGGTGAGGCCGAGCAAACCATGAAGGCCGCCGCCATCAACGCCGCCGCCATGGGCGACATCGTGCTGCAGGTCAAGGGCGTGTCCAAGCGTTTTGGCGGGCTGCAGGCGTTGTCGGACGTGGCCGTCACCATCCACAAAGGACAGGTTTACGGCCTGATCGGCCCCAATGGCGCCGGCAAGACCACTTTCTTCAATGTGCTGACCGGGCTCTACACGCCCGACGGCGGCAGTTTTGAGTTGGGTGGTGCGCCGTACCAGCCCACCGCAGTGCACGAGGTGGCCAAGGCCGGCATCGCCCGCACCTTCCAGAACATCCGCCTGTTCGCCGAGATGACGGCGCTCGAGAACGTGATGGTCGGCCGCCATGTGCGCACCCATTCGGGCCTGCTGGGCGCGATCTTCCGCACCAAAGGCTTCAAGACCGAAGAGGCGGCGATTGCCAAACGAGCGCAGGAGTTGCTGGACTATGTGGGCATCGGCCATTTCAGCGAATACAAGGCCCGCACGCTGAGCTACGGCGACCAGCGCCGGCTCGAGATCGCCCGCGCGCTGGCCACCGACCCCAAGCTGATCGCGCTCGACGAGCCCGCCGCCGGCATGAACGCCACCGAGAAGGGGGTGCTGCGCGAGCTGATTGACCGCATCCGCAACGACGGCCGCACCATCTTGCTGATCGAGCATGACGTCAAGCTGGTGATGGGCTTGTGCGACCGCGTCACCGTGCTCGACTACGGCAAGCAGATCGCCGAGGGCACGCCCTACGACGTGCAGCGCGACGAGAAGGTGATCGAGGCCTACCTCGGCGCCGGCCACAAGGTGCATTGATCGAGGCGGGCCGACTGATGAGCGAAGCAATGGACAACAGCAACAACGAGGTGCTGCTCGAGGTGATCGACCTGAAGGTGGCCTATGGTGGCATCCAGGCCGTCAAGGGCACCAACTTCCAGGTGCACCAGGGTGAACTGGTGTCGCTGATCGGCGCCAACGGTGCCGGCAAGACCACCACACTCAAGGCGATAACCGCCATCCAGCCGGTGGCCGACGGCGAGATCCGCTTCATGGGCAAGTCGATCGCCGGCCAGGGCGCTTGGGATCTGGTCAAGCAGGGCCTGGTGATGGTGCCCGAAGGCCGCGGCGTGTTCGCGCGCATGACCATCACCGAGAACCTGCTGATGGGCGCCTATGTGCGCGACGACGACGAGGTGCAGGCCGATGTCGACAAGGTGTTTGCGATCTTTCCGCGGCTCAAGGAGCGCGCGCTGCAACTGGCCGGCACCATGAGCGGCGGCGAGCAGCAGATGCTGGCGATGGGCCGCGCTCTGATGGCCAGGCCCAAGGTGCTGCTGCTCGACGAGCCGTCAATGGGCCTGAGCCCGATCATGGTCGACAAGATCTTCGAGGTGGTGGCCGACATCCACAGCCGTGGCACCACCATCCTGCTGGTCGAGCAAAACGCCAGCCGGGCGCTGGCCCTGGCCAACCGCGGCTATGTGATGGACTCAGGCGAGATCACCATGAGCGGCGATGCCAAGGCCTTGCTAAAGGATCCCAGGGTGCGCGAGGCCTATCTGGGCGAGTAAGGCACGCAGGGCCAAGCGCCCAGGCCAGCGCCCAGGCCAGCAGTTAGGCGCGCCGCTTGTCTGATCCGGCGGTGATGGCGTGCCGGCATGGCACAGTGTGGCCATGCTCGCCTACCGCCACGCCTTCCATGCCGGCAACCATGCCGACGTGCTCAAGCACGCCACCCTGGTGGCGGTGCTGCGCCATCTCAACCAGAAGGACAAGGCCTGGCGCCTGGTCGACAGCCATGCCGGCGCTGGCGGCTATGCGCTGCATGCCGAGCAGGCGCAGAAGCACGCCGAGTACAAGCTGGGGGTGGCCCGGCTCTGGCAGGCGCCCAACTTGCCGCCACTGCTGGCCGACTATGTGGCCCAGGTGCGGGCCTTCAACCCGCACCCCGAGGAACTGGCGCTGTATCCGGGATCGCCGCGCTTTGCCAGGGCACTGATGCGGCCGCAGGATCAGCTGCGCCTGTTTGAGCTGCACCCTACTGATCACGGCCTGCTGGCCGAAGCCTTTGCCGGTGATCGCCAGGTGCTGTTGCAGCGCGGCGACGGCTTTGCCGGGCTCAAATCGCAGCTGCCGCCGCCCAGCCGCCGCGGCCTGCTGCTGATGGACCCCAGCTACGAGATCAAGACCGATTACGCCGAGGTGGTAACGGCAGCGCGCGATGCGCTGAGCCGCTTTGCCGAAGGCATCGTGATGGTCTGGTACCCGCAGCTCGACCTGCGCGAAGCGGTGCAACTGCCCACCCGCCTGAAGGCGGCGGCCGATGCCCAGGCCAAGAAGGGCTGGCTGCATGCCCGGCTGACGGTGACTGAACCCAATGAGCGCGGCTTTGGCATGCTGGGCAGCGGCCTGTTCATCATCAACCCGCCGCACACGCTGGCGCCGATGCTGCGAGCGGCGCTGCCGGTGCTGGTGCGGCTGCTCGGCCAGTTTGATGGCGCCGGCCAGCGCGTCGAGGTATCGGCCGGGGCCTGAAGACGGGCCAGCCCGGCGGCCTCCTAGAATCGACAGGCATCCCCGCACAGCCACCGAGCCACACATGAGCATCAAGAGCGACAAGTGGATCCGCCGCATGGCCGCGCAGACCGGCATGATCGAGCCCTTCGAGCCCGGCCAGGTGCGCCAATCGGCCGACGGCCAGAAGATCGTCAGCTACGGCACCAGCAGCTACGGCTACGACATCCGCTGTGCGCGCGAGTTCAAGGTCTTTACCAACATCTACAGCACCGTGGTCGACCCGAAGAACTTCGACGAGAAGAGCTTTGTCGACTTCGAGGCCGATGTCTGCGTCATCCCGCCCAACAGCTTTGCGCTGGCGCGCACGATGGAATACTTTCGCATACCGCGCAACGTGCTGACGATCTGCCTGGGCAAGAGCACCTATGCGCGCTGCGGCATCATCGTCAACGTCACGCCCTTCGAGCCCGAGTGGGAAGGTTATGTGACGCTCGAATTCAGCAACACCACGCCGCTGCCGGCGAAGATCTACGCCGGCGAGGGCTGCGCCCAGGTGCTGTTCTTCGAGAGCGACGAGGTCTGCGAGACCAGCTACAAGGACCGCGGTGGCAAGTACCAAGGACAGCGTGGTGTCACGTTGCCCAAAGCCTGACCTTGGCCATGTCCTGACACACCCGGACCAGCGCGCTGTGACGCTGCCCATAATCTGAAGCGCCCGCCAGGCGCTCACCGGAGAAGACCATGAAGTGGGAAGGCCAGCGCCAGAGCGAGAACGTGGAAGACCGCCGTGGCGAAGGCGGCGGTGGCGGCAGGAGCGGGTTGCGTTTCGGCGGCCGAGGTTTGGGCATCGGCACCATCGCCGTCGTGGTGGTGGCGGGCTGGATCTTCGGCGTCAACCCGCTGACCCTGCTGGGCATGCTCGACGGCGGTGGTGGTCTGGCGCCGCAGGCGCAGCAGGCGCCGGCCGCCCG
>JBBQJN010000173.1:0-8296 GCA_038325945.1 Burkholderiales bacterium
ATAACGGCTGAGCGAGGCGGCGTCCAGGTGCACCGTGACGTTGGTGATGGCGTCGAGAAACTCGCGGTCGTGGCTGATGATGATCATCAGGCCGCCGTAGCGCTTGAGCCAGCCTTCCAGCCAGACCAGCGCATCCAGGTCGAGGTGGTTGGTGGGCTCGTCGAGCAGCAGCAGGTCGGCCGGGCACATCAGCGCGCGCGCCAGCTGCAGGCGCATGCGCCAGCCGCCCGAGAAGCTGTTGACCGGCGAATCGACCTGGCTGGTGGTAAAGCCCAGACCCAGCAGCAGCGCCTGCGCGCGTGCCGGCGCATCAAAGGCACCGGCCTGCTCCAGGTGCATGTAGGCCTCGGCCATGGCATGGCCGTCGCCCGCAGTCTCGGCGGCTTCAAGGTCGGCGCGCGCCTCCATCAGCGGCAGGTCGCCTTCGAGCACAAAGTCGGTGGCGCCCTGGGCGGTCTCGGGCATGTCCTGCGACACCTCGCCGATGCGCCATTTGGGCGGCATCTCCAGATCACCGGCATCGGTCTGCAAACGCCCGGCGATCAGCGAAAACAGGCTGGATTTGCCGGCGCCATTGCGCCCGACCAGGCCGACTTTTTCGCCGGGGTTGAGGGTCACGCTGGCATCTTTCAACACCACCTTGACGCCGCGGCGCAGCGTCAGGTTTTTCAACTGGATCATGGAGAGGGCTTCACTGGCGCGCACGCCGGGGGAGAAGTGACGCTGGCGAGCAGCGCGTCACGGGTGATCAGCAGCACTTGGTCGTCGCCGGCGCTGGTGGCCAGCCAGACCACCTCCAGCGCGCTGAAGGCCTGCTCGAAAAACGGCCACTCGTTGCCGATCTCGAGCACCAGCACGCCTTCGGGCGTGAGGTGCTCGGGTGCGTCGCGCAGCAGGCCGCGGATGAAGTCCATGCCATCGCTGCCGCCGGCGGCATTGCCGTCGAGCGCCAACGCCGGCTCGGCGCGAAACTCGGCCGGCAAGGCCGCCATGGCGTCGCGGTTGACATAGGGCGGATTGCAAAGCATCAAGTCGTAGCGCTGGCCGGCCACTGCGGCCAGGCCGTCGCCCTGCAGCAAGCGGATGCGCTCAGTCAGGCCATGCCGCTCGACGTTGAGCCGCGCCACCGCCAGCGCTTCGGCGCTGAGGTCGGTGGCGTCCACCTGCAACTCGGGCCAGGCCAACGCGGCCAGCACGGCCAGGCTGCCATTGCCGGTGCACAGATCAAGCGCGCAGCGCGTGCGCTCGCTCAACCAGAGGTCGATGCTGCCCTCGGCCAGCGGCTCGGCGATCAACGAGCGCGGGATGATGACGCGCGCATCCACCGTGAACGGCACGCCCTGCAACCAGGCCTCGCCGGTGAGGTAGGCCGCGGGCTGACGGCTGGTAATGCGCTGCGTGATCAAGGCCTCGGCGGCCTGCAGGTCGGACTCGGGCACCGCTTGTTCGGCCACCTCGTTCAGCGCATCCAACGGCTGGCCCAGCCGCCACAGCACCAGCCAGGCGGCTTCGTCAAAGGCATTGAGCGTGCCCTGCCCAAAGCAAACGCCCGCCTCGGTCAGGCGGGCGCTGCTGCGCTCGATCAGCTCGATCACGGTCATGTCAACAGTGATTCCAGCGTGCGGCGGTAGATGTTCTTCAGCGGTGTGATGTCGGCCACCAGCACGTTTTCGTCGATCTTGTGGATGCTGGCGTTGACCGGGCCAAACTCAACCACCTGGGCGCAGATCGACGCGACAAAGCGGCCGTCGCTGGTGCCGCCGGTGCAAGACAGCACCGGCTTGAGGCCGGTTTCGGTCTCGATGGCGGCGCTGAGCGCGGCGCTCAGCGTGCCCGGTTGCGTCAAGAAGGGTGAGCCGCCCAGCGTCCAGTGCACCGCGTATTCAAGGCCATGGCGCTCGAGCAGCGCGTCCACTCGCGACTTCAGTTGCTCGGGCGTGGATTCGGTCGAGAAACGGAAGTTGAAATCGACCACCACCTCGCCGGGGATCACGTTGAGCGCGCCGGTGCCGGCCTGCAGGTTGCTCACCTGCCAGGTGGTGGGCGGGAAAAACGCGTTGCCATCGTCCCAGTGCGTGGCCGCCAGTTCAGCCAGCGCCGGCGCCAGCTGATGGATCGGATTGCGCGCCAGTTGCGGGTAGGCGACATGGCCTTGCACACCGCGCACCACCAGCCGCGCCGACAACGAGCCGCGGCGGCCGTTCTTGATCATGTCGCCGAGCTGGTCGACCGAGGTGGGTTCGCCGACGATGCAGCAGTCCAGCTTTTCGCCGCGTTCTTGCAGCCAATCGACCACGCGCACCGTGCCGTCGAGCGCCGGGCCTTCCTCGTCGCTGGTCAGCAGCAGGGCCAGGCTGCCGGCGTGGTCGGGGTGCTGGCGCACAAACTCCTCGGCGGCCACTGTCATGGCGGCGATCGAGGTTTTCATGTCGGCGGCGCCGCGACCAAACAGCCGGCCCTCGCGGTGGTTGGGCACAAAGGGGTCACTGGCCCAGGCGCCCAGCGGGCCGCTGGGTACCACGTCGGTATGGCCGGCCAGCACCACGGTAGGGCCGGGGCGGCTGCCGCGGTGCAAGGCCCAGAGGTTGCTGACACGGTGGCTGTCGGGGCCGAAGGGCAGGCGTTGGCAATCGAAGCCCAGCGGCGCCAGGCGCTGGCTGATCAGGCCCTGGCAGCCGACGTCGTCGGGCGTCACCGAGGGGCGGGCGATCAAGGCTTCGAGCAGGCGCAGGGTGTCGTGGTCGTCGTTCATGAGGAAAGCAGGGACGGAAAACCGGCGCTACCGGCGCCACGCTGGGGCACAAAGCCCTCGGGGATGATGTCGACGCTGAAGTCGGTGTATTCGGGTTCGTCGGACTCGGCGATCTTGGGCGTGACACGCGAAATTGCCGACTCGTTTTGCAAGCGCCACAGCAAGTCGGTGACCGAGTCGGCATGGGCCAGGCCCTCTTCGCGGCTGACCGTGCCATTGAGGATCATCCTGGACAGCGCATCCTCAAAACTGCAGGAGCCTTCGGCCATCGACTTTTCCACCGCTTCCTTGACGGCGGAAAAGTCACCCTTCTCGATCAGTTCGGCAACCAAGTTGGAGTTGAACAGCATCTCCACCGCCGGCACGCGGCCGCCAGCGCTTGACTTGAGCAGGCGTTGCGAGACGATGGCGCGCAGCCCGGCGGCAAGGTCGCCCAGCAGCACCGGCCGCGCTTCGGGGCTGTAGAACGACAGGATGCGCCCGAGTGCATGGTGGCTGTTGTTGGCATGCAGCGTGGCCAGCACCAGGTGGCCCGACAGCGCGTAGCTCAGCGCCGCGCTCATGGTTTCGCGGTCGCGGATTTCGCCGATCAGGATGCAATCGGGCGACTGGCGCAGCGCGTTTTTCAGCGCGATCTGCAGTGACTCGGTATCGCGGCCCACCTCGCGCTGGTTGACCACGCATTTTTTGCTCTGGAACAGAAACTCGATCGGCTCTTCGATGGTGAGGATATGGCCGGCCAGGGTGCGGTTACGCAGCTCAAGCATCGCCGCCAGCGTGGTGCTCTTGCCCGAGCCGGTGGCGCCCACCATCAGGATCAGGCCGCGGCGCTCAAGCACCATCTGGCCCAGCAGGGCAGGCACTTTGAGCGATTCGAGCGAAGGAATGATGTGCGGGATATGGCGCACCACACCAGCGATGGTGCCGCGCTGCTTGAAGGCCGAGATGCGGAAGCTGCCGACACGCTCGATGGCCACCGCCAGGTTGAGCTCGCCGGTGTCGTCGAGTTCTTCGAGCTGCTGCGGGCTCAACACCTCGGCCAGCAACTGACGCGGCTGCTGCGGCGTCAGGATCTGGTCGGACAACTGCATCATCTGACCGTCAATCTTGATCAGCACCGGCATGTTGGCCGACAGAAACACGTCCGAGGCCTTGCGCTCGGCCATCAGCCGCATCACACGTTCCATGCGTCCACTCATCGCGCGCTCCTGATCAGGCCGCAGGCCAATGCAGTGTCATCACCCAGCCGAAGCCCAAAGCCGCCGCAGACCCAGGTAGGCGGACGCCGCGGAACCGGCTACGCCGGGCCGCAGGGGTCGCCCCCTTGAGGGGGAGCGCCGCAGGCGCTACGGGGATGGGCGAATTCACGGACGCAGCAGGTCGTTGATGCTTGTCTTGGCCCGCGTGCCGGCGTCAACCTTCTTGACGATCACCGCGCAGTACAGGTTGTACTTGCCGCCGTCGCGCGGCAGGCTGCCGCTGATCACCACCGAGCCGGCGGGGATGCGGCCGAAGCTGGTCTGGCCGGTCTCGCGGTCATAGATCGGCGTGCTCTGGCCGAGGTAGACGCCCATGCTGATGACCGAGTTTTCCTCGACGATCACGCCCTCGACCACCTCGGAACGCGCGCCGATAAAGCAGTTGTCCTCGATGATGGTGGGGTTGGCCTGCAGCGGCTCAAGCACGCCGCCGATGCCCACGCCACCCGACAAGTGCACGTTCTTGCCGATCTGCGCGCAACTGCCCACGGTGGCCCAGGTATCGACCATCGTGCCCTCGTCGACATAGGCGCCGATGTTGACGTAGCTGGGCATCAGCACCACGCCCTTGCCCAGAAAGCTGCCACGCCGCGCCACCGCCGGCGGCACCACGCGCACGCCGCTGGCGCGGATGGTGGCCTCGTCGAGGTGCGAGAACTTGGTCTGCACCTTGTCGAAGAAGGTCAGGTCGCCGGCGTGCATGGCCACGTTGTCATTAAGGCGGAAGCTCAGCAGCACGGCCTTTTTCAACCACTGGTTGACCGTCCACTGGCCCACGCCCTGGCGCTCAGCCACACGCTGCCGGCCGGCGTTGAGCTCACTGATGGCATGGTCCACGGCCTCGCGGATCTTGGGGTCGGCGGTGGTCGGGCTCAGGCTGTTGCGGCCTTCCCAGGCCAGGTCGATGATGCTTTGCAGGTCGGTGCTCATGGCGAGGGGCGCTGGGGGCGCGGCGTTGCAGTTAAGAGGCCAGCCAGCTAAGGCGGGTAAATTCGGCGATGCGGTGGGCGGCTGCCAGGCATTCTTCGGTGCCCGCTACCAGGGCCATGCGGATACGGCCGCTGCCGGGGTTGTGGCCATGCGCCTGACGCGCCAGCAGGCTGCCCGGCAGCACCACCACATTGTATTGAGCGAGCAGTTGCAGGGCGAACGCGATGTCATCGCCCGGCTCGCCGCCACGCCCCGGCAGTGCCGCCCAGAGGTAGAAGCCGGCGTCGGGCAGCGTGACATCCAGCACCTCGGCCAGCACCGGCGTGACCTGAGCAAACTTGGTGCGGTAGAGCGCGCGGTTGGCTGCCACATGGGTCTCATCGTTCCAGCCGGCGATGCTGGCCTGTTGCACTACCGGGCTCATCGCCGAGCCGTGGTAGGTGCGGTAGAGCAGAAAGTTCTTGATGATCTGCGCATCACCGGCAACAAAACCCGAGCGCAGCCCCGGCACGTTGCTGCGCTTGCTCAGCGAGGTGAAGCTGATGAGATTGCGGAAATCGGCGCGGCCCAGCTTGGCGGCGGCCTCCAGCGAGCCCAGCGGCGGCTCGTCACGGAAGTAGATCTCGGAGTAGCACTCGTCGCTGGCGATGACAAAGCCATGGCGGTCGCTGAGCTCAAACAGCTGCTGCCATTCGGCCAGCGGCATCACCGCGCCGGTGGGATTGCCCGGCGAGCACACATACAGCAGCTGGGTGCGGGCCCAGGTGGCCTCATCGATCTGGCCCCAGTTGGCGGCAAAGTTGCGGCTGGCGTCGCTGTTGGCAAACACCACCTCAGCACCAGCGAGCAACGCCGCGCCCTCATAGATCTGATAGAACGGATTGGGGCTGATCACGGTGGCGCCGGGCCGGCTGGCATCGACCACGGTCTGCGCGATGGCAAACAGCGCCTCGCGTGAGCCGCTCACCGGCAACAGCTGGCTGGCGGCATCCACGCTCACGCCGTAGCGGCGCTGCAGCCAGCCGGCGCAGGCCTGGCGCAGCGCCGGTGTGCCAGCGGTAGGCGGGTAGACCGACAAGCCCGCCAGCCCGGCCTTGATGGCGTCCTCGATCAGCGTCGGCGTGGCGTGCCGGGGCTCGCCTATGCCAAGGCTGATCGGCCGCAGCGCCGGGTTGGGCGTGATGTCGCGCGTCAGGTCACGCAGCCGCTCGAAGGGGTAGGGGTGCAGTTTGCCCAGCAGGGGATTCATTGCTCGATTATCGCGGCGATGGCCGGCGACAACGACAATCGCAGCCATGTCTGCCGCCACGTCCCGACCTGCCTTGCCTGGCGCCATGCCCGGTGAATCACCCGGCACGTCATCGAGCCCTGTGCGCGTGTTGTCGCTGATTCCGCCGATGACCCAGCTCAATACGCCGTACCCTTCGACCGCCTACCTCACCGGCTTTCTGCGTGGCCGCGGCGTGCTGGCGGTGCAGGAGGATCTGGCGCTGGCGCTGGCCTTGCGGCTGCTGTCGCCGGCCGGCATCGGCGATCTGCGGATCTGCGTGGCGGCGCTGCCTGAAGATCGGCGCACGCCAGCGGTGCAGGCCTTCGACCAGCAGGCCGACCGCCATGCCGCCACCATCGCGCCGACCATTGCCTTCCTGCAGGGGCGCGATGCCACGTTGGCGCATCGCATCGTCGGCCGCGCTTTCTTGCCCGAGGGGCCGCGTTTTGCCTCGCTGGATGTCTACGAGGATCCCGACGACCCCGAAGGCGGCAACCCGCTGGCCTGGGCCTTCGGCGCGCTGGGCGTGCAGGATCATGCCCGCCACCTGGCCACGCTCTACCTCAACGATCTGGCCGACGTGATCCGCGACGCCGCCGACCCGCGCTTCGAATTTGTTCGCTATGCCGAGCGCCTGGCGCAAAGCCAGCCCAGCTTCGATCCGCTGGCCCAGGCGCTGGCGGCGCCGCCGACGCTGGTTGACACGCTGCTGTGCGAACTGACCGAGGCCGCGCTGGCCCGGCACCGGCCCTCGGTGGTGCTGTTGTCGGTGCCGTTCCCGGGCGCGGTCTATGCCGCCTTTCGCATCGCGCAAACCATCAAGGCGGCGGACAAGTCCATCGTCATCGTGCTGGGCGGCGGCTTTGTCAATACCGAGCTGCGTGAGCTGAGCGATACCCGCGTCTTCGACTACTTCGACTTTGTCACGCTCGATGCCGGCGAGCGGCCGCTGCTGGCGTTGCTGGAGCATCTGGCCGGCCAGCGCTCGCGCAGCCGGCTGGTGCGAACTTTCCTGCGCGAACCAGACGCTGCGAGCGGTGCGGCGGTGGTGCGCCATGTCAACTTCGTCGAGCCCGACATTGCGTTTGCCGAGGTCGGCACGCCGACCTGGGACGGCTTGCCGCTGGACCGCTACCTGTCGCTGCTGGACATGCTCAACCCGATGCACCGGCTGTGGAGCGACGGCCGCTGGAACAAGCTGACGGTGGCCCATGGCTGCTACTGGAAGAAGTGCAGCTTCTGCGATGTCAGCCTGGACTACATCTCACGCTATGACGCGGCCAGCGCCGAGACCCTGGCCGACCGCATCGAGGCCATCGTTGCCGAGACCGGCCAGACCGGTTTTCACTTTGTCGACGAGGCGGCGCCGCCCAAATCACTGAAAGCGCTGGCCGCCGAGATCCAGCGCCGCCAGTTGGCCATCAGCTGGTGGGGCAACATCCGTTTCGAGAAGACCTTCACGCCCGCGCTGTGCCAGCAACTGGCCGACAGCGGCTGCATCGCGATCAGCGGCGGGTTGGAGGTGGCCAGTGATCGGCTGTTGACGCTGATGAAAAAAGGCGTTTCGGTTGACCAGGTAGCGCGGGTGACCAAGGGTTTCTCGGACGCCGGCATCCTGGTGCATGCGTACTTGATGTACGGCTTCCCGACCCAGACCGTGGCCGACACCGTGGACGCGCTGGAATTTGTGCGCCAGCTGTTTGCCGCAGGCTGCATCCAGTCGGGCTTCTGGCACCGCTTTGCCTGCACCGTGCATTCCCCGGTAGGCCAGCGGCCGCAAGACTACGGCGTGACGCTGCAGCCGCTGCCGCCGGTGAGCTTTGCCAAGAACGACATCGGTTTTTTCGACCCCACCGGCACCGATCACGATGCACTGGGCGTGGGCCTGAAGAAGGCGGTCTACAACTACATGCACGGCATCGGGCTGGACGAGGACGTGCGCCACTGGTTTGACTTCCACGTACCCAAGCCCCGCGTGGCCCGCAACCGCATCGCGCGGGCGCTGGCGGCGTGATCAGCACCTGAGGCCTTGGGTTGGCTGGCCGGTTCTGCCCAGGGTTTTGCGATACCGTCCTGTCGCGCAGC
>JBBQJN010000174.1:0-8212 GCA_038325945.1 Burkholderiales bacterium
CCTTCCGCTTTGTCGAAGCCGGCTTTGCCGTGCTGAGCGGGGCGCTTTTGCTGGGTACGCTCACCGCCGGGCACTGGCAATGGAACCACAAGACGGTTTTTTCGCTGTTGGCCTGGCTGGTGTTTGCCGCCTTGCTGGCCGGACGCCACTGGCGCGGCTGGCGCGGCGTTCGCGCCACCCGTTGGTTGTACGGTGGCACGCTGCTGTTGCTGCTGGGTTATGTGGGTTCGCGCTTTGTCTTTGAGGTGCTGTTGGGGCGCGCAGCGGCCTGACCGGCGCTTTGTCGTGATGACATGGGATTGCTCGTGAAATACCTGTTGGTGCTGTTGGTGGTGGCGATTGGCATCTGGAGCCTGTGGTCGCGCCTGCGTGGCCCGGATCGCGATGCAAAGGCTGATCAGGCGCGGCGCAAGCCGGCCGGCGACAAGCCGGTGGAGATGGTGCGCTGTGCCCATTGCGGCCTGCACCTGGCAGCGGCTGAGTCTGTGGTCGACAGCGGGCAGCGCTATTGCAGTGAAGCACACCGGCGGCTGGGTCCGTCGACCGACAACTCTGCATGAGCGCAGGGTCGTTCAGTGAGCGCTGACAACCGGCGCCAGGCCGATCGCCGCCAGGGCGACCGGCGCCGACCGCCGATGGGCAGTGCCGAAGAGAGCTGGTTCGGCGCCTGGAGCGATCCGGCCGCAGCGCGACCGGGGCGCCGTGCCGACGACGCCGCGCTGCCCGAGCCCGAGCCCGAGCTTGAGGGTGGCAGCGACAGTCGTTTCCTCGCCCGCGAGGCTTTGCGCCTGGTGTCCACCGAGGGCGCTGCGCTGCCGCGCATCCTGCGCACCTATGTGGCGGCGCGCGCAGCGCTGTCGTTGGTGCTGGTGGCCATGCCCTGGCTGGCCAGCCAGACCGGCGGCAAGCCACAGTTGGCACTGATGCTGGTGAGCCTGGCCTATGCCGGCCAGGCCTTGTCGCTGTGGTTACTGCCCGGTGCCAAGTCGCACATGGATCGGCCCGACCACCTGCAGCCTCGGCAATGGCTGTGGACCATCGGTATCGACTTGCTGGCCTTTATGCTGCTGCGCACGCTGGATCCTGCGGCGCAGCTGAACTACACCGCGCTGCTGGTGCTGCCGGTGCTGATGGCGGGCGTGCTGACCCAGCGTCTGGTGGCGCTGGCCACTGCGGCAGGGCTGTCGCTGCTGCTGCTGTTGAGTGTCTGGCTGTTGGCGCGCGACGAGGCTGATCTGCTGCTGCAGCTGTCACAAGCCGGGCTGGCCGGCGCCGGCTTGTTTCTCATCGCGCTGCTGGCCAGCGAGTTGTCGCAGCGCCTGGCGCGCGAGGAGCGCTCGGCGCGCAGCAGCCTGGAACTGGCGCGCCAGCAGACCTTGCTCAACCGCCTGGTGATCGAAGAAATGACCGAGGGCGTGCTGGTGATTGATCGACAGGGCAGCCTGCGCGCGATCAATCCGGCGGGCCGCCAATTGCTGGGTGATGACGGCGTGTTGATGACCGTGCCCTGCCCGCTGGACGAGCTGCCGTCGCTGCGGCCGCTGCACGATGCGGTGCAGCAAGCCTATGTGCAGGGGCGCTGGCCAATGAGCGCGCGTGAGCTGGTGCTGACGCTGGCCGACGGCGAGCATCGCCAGCTGCAGGTGCGGGCGCGCTTCACCCGCCGCAGCGGCATCGGCGCCGACGGCACGCCGCCCGAAGACATCTGCGTGCTGTTTCTGGAAGATCTGCGCGCGGTGCAGGCGCGGGCTCGGCAGGACAAGCTGGCGGCGATGGGCCGGGTCTCGGCGGGCATCGCGCATGAGATCCGCAACCCGCTGGCGGCGATCTCGCAGGCCAATGCGCTGCTGCTGGAGGACGAACTGCCGCCGCCGCAGCACCGGCTGGCCCGCATCGTGGCCGACAACGCCCAGCGTCTCAAGCGCATCGTTGACGACGTGCTGGCGGTGGCGCCGGGCGCTGCGGGGCCGGCTGTGGTGATCGACGCCAGCGCCGAGGTGGCCCAGGTCTGTGACGACTGGCGGCGCGGCGCCGCACCCGAGTTGCAGGCGGCGCAGCGGCTGGACTGCGAGCTGCCGGCGCAGGTGCTGCCGGTGCGCTTTGACGGCGAACACCTGCGCCGGGTGCTGGTCAACCTGCTCGACAACGCCGTTCGTCATGGCAGTGACGAGGCGGGTGCGGTGCGGCTGGTCTTGGCTGACGGGCCGGTGCCGGGCGCGGTGAGCTTGTCGGTGGCCAGCGACGGCGAGGCCATCGCCCCCGATGTCGAACGCCATTTGTTCGAGCCCTTCTTCTCCACCCGCAGCCGCGGCAGCGGCCTCGGCCTGTACATTTGCCGAGAGCTCTGCGAGCGCCACGGCGCCAGCGTCGAGTTCAGGCTCGCGCCGCCCGGCACGCGTCACCGCAACCTGTTTCTGGTGGTGATGCGCGCGGCCGATGCAACGCTTGCCGGTGCCGGCCCGTCCCAAAGCCCGGCATCCTCCCAGCCCTGACCCCAGCCCTGACCCCAGCACCCAAGATGACGTCAAATTTCAGCCTGCTGGTGGTGGATGACGAGCCCGACCTGCGCACGCTGTACGAGCTGACGCTGCTGCGTGAAGGTTATGACGTCGACAGCGCCGGTTCGGTGCAAGAGGCCTGGGAGCGGCTGTCTGAGCGCAGCTACAGCGCGGTGATCACCGACATGCGCCTGCCCGATGGCACCGGACTCGAGCTGCTGCGCCGGCTGGACGCAGCGCAGCGCCAGGAGAAGACGATCGTCATCACCGCCTACGGTTCGGCCGAGAACGCGGTTGAGGCCTTGAAGGCCGGCGCCTTCGATTACCTGACCAAGCCGGTCGATCTGCGCCAGTTTCGCAGCGTGGTGGCGGCGGCGATGGGGCGCCCCTCAGACATCGATGGCTTGCCAGTACAGCGGCCAGTCGGCAGCGCGGCGCGCGGCGGGCCGGCCAAGCCCGTGCCGGGCGGCGGCGCAGCCGCGCCGGCTGAGGTCGGCGCGTCGGGGCAACACCCTGCATTGCAGCGGCTGGCGGGGCCGTCGGCGGCGATGCAGCAGGTGCGCTCACTGATCGAGCGGGTGGCGCGCGGCATGGCGCCGGTGATGGTGCTGGGTGAGTCGGGCACCGGCAAAGAGCTGGCGGCCCGTGCGCTGCATGAGGTCAGCCCGCGCGCCGGCCAGGCCTTTGTGGCGGTGAACTGCGGCGCCATCCCGGAGCAGCTGCTGGAGGCCGAGTTCTTTGGCTACCGCAAGGGCGCCTTCACCGGCGCCAGCGAAGACCGGCTGGGCTTCTTCCAGGCCGCCCAGGGGGGCACCTTGTTCCTCGACGAGATCGGCGACTTGCCGCTGGCGATGCAGAGCAAGCTGCTGCGCGCCATCCAGGAGCGCTCGGTGCGGCAGATCGGCGCGGTGAGTGAGCAGCCGGTCAATGTGCGCATCGTCAGCGCCACCCACAAAGACCTGGCGGTCGAGGTGCAGGAGGGGCGCTTCCGCCAAGACCTGTATTACCGGCTGAACGTGATCCAGCTGCGCATGCCGCCGCTGCGCGAGCGGCTGGAAGACCTGGTGCCGATCTGTGCCGCGGTGCTGGAGCGCATCGCCAGCGAGGCCGGCGTGTCGCCCGCGCCGCAGCTGGCCGGCGAGGCGATGGACTGCCTGGCGCGCTATGGCTTCCCTGGTAATGTGCGCGAGCTGGAGAACCTGCTGCACCGCGCCGTCACGCTGACCAACGGCGATGTGATCACCCGCGAAGACCTTGGGTTGGGCGACGAGGCCTCTGCCGATAGCGAGTGGCGGGCCCCGGACCTGGCCCCAGTGAGCACCGCCGTGGCGGCGGGCCAGGTGCCGCTGCCTGGCGATCTGGTGCAGCACCTCGACGCGGTGGAGCGCGACATCCTCGTCCGCGCGCTGGAGTTGCATCGTTTCAACCGCACGGCGGCTGGCGCGGGTCTGGGCCTGTCACTGCGCCAGATGCGTTACCGCATGGCCAGGTTGGGCATCCACGTTGCCGAGCAGGGCATCGAGTGAGCCCGCCCGCGCCAGGTGCTGCCGCGCAGCCCAGGCCGGCGCGCTGGTACCGCGGCTGGTGGTCGGGCGCACAGGCCTTGCGCTCGCCCAATGCCGGGCCGCGGCCCGCTGGGGCCACGGTGGATCTGGTGGTGCTGCATTCGATCAGCCTGCCGCCGGGTGAGTTTGGCGGTGAGCAGATTGCGCAGCTGTTCACCAACCGGCTCGATTGGTCGGCACACCCCTATTTCGAGCAGATCCGGGGGCTCAAGGTGTCGGCGCACTTCCTGATCCGTCGTGATGGCCAATTGCTGCAATTTGTCTCCTGCGACCGCAGGGCCTGGCATGCCGGCGTCTCGGCGTGGCAAGGGCGCGACAACTGCAACGATTTTTCGATCGGCATTGAACTCGAAGGCCTGGAAGGCGGCTGCTTCGAGCCGGCGCAGTACGCCGCGCTGTTGCCACTGCTGCGGGCGCTGGACCGGCGCTATCCGCTGCAGGCGATCACCGGGCATCAGCACATCGCACCGGGCCGCAAACACGATCCGGGGCCGGGCTTCGACTGGGCCGCGATGGCGCTGCCGTCGGGCTATCCGGCGCGTCTTCGCGTTGACGTCTGAGTCGGCCTGAGCCGCCCTGGGGCGGCCGTCAAGGCCTTCTGGCCGCTCAGGCCTGTCCAGCAGCCCCTACGGGAAAGCACGCTACCGGTAGTGCTTGAAGCGCCGAAAGGCCCTAGATATAGTGGCTTCCGTGCTACTCTTCCACTCTGCCCAGCGCGGCTATACGGCTATCCTGCGATACGGTGATACGGCCGCAGCGCACGCGGCCATCCTGGCTTCTTCCACCCGCTGAGATCCCATCGCTTCGCCGTCCATCGTCTGCCTCTTGACCGTTGAAGGGCCGTTGAAGCGGCTGGGGCCGGGTGGTGCAAGGGCCGGTTGACCGCCTCAGGGCTTGCCAACACCCGCGTCCAACACCAGCCGTTGGCGCTTCGCTCATTGAACTGATTGATACCGCGGCCCGAGGGCCGCCATCCTACCGAGGGACACCCATGCAGACCATCGCCACCTACAGCACTGCCGCCAAGATCACGCCGCGCCAGCCTACCGAGGGCGCCGCGCCCGGCTCGGCTTATGTGGGCTACCAGATCATCCGGCGCAACGGCTCGGTGGTGTCGTTCGCGCCCAACAAGATTGCCGTGGCGCTGATGAAGGCCTTTTTGGCCGTGCACGGCACCCAGGGCGCGGCCTCGGCCAGCGTGCGCGAGACGGTGGACGCGCTGACCGAGAGCGTGGTGCGTGCGCTGCTGCGCTCGCGCCCCGGTGGCGGCACCTTCCACATCGAAGACGTGCAGGACCAGGTTGAGCTGGGTTTGATGCGCGGCAGCCACCACGAGGTGGCGCGGGCCTATGTGCTGTACCGCGAGCGGCGCACGCAAGAGCGCGCCCGCCAGGTGCAGGCGGAAGCGCCGCAAGAGCCGCTGCTGCATGTCATCGATCGTGGCCAACGGGTGCCCTTGGACAGCGCCGCGCTGGCCGCGCTGATTGAATCGGCCTGTGAAGGCCTGGGCGCCGACGTGCGCGCTGAGCCGATCCTGGCCGAAACCCGCCGCAACCTCTATGACGGCGTGCCGATCGACGAGGTGCACAAGGCCAGCATCCTGGCCGCGCGCACGCTGATCGAGAAGGACCCCGCCTACACCCGTGCCACGGCGCGCCTGCTGCTGCACACCATCCGCAAAGAGGTGCTGGGCGAAGAGGTGAGCCAGGCGCAGATGGCCTTGCGCTATGCCGAGTACTTTCCGCAGTACATCAAGAAGGGCGTGTCGGCCGAACTGCTCGACCCGCGGCTGGCGCAGTACGACCTGGCCCGATTGGGCGTGGCACTGAAGCCCGAGCGTGACCTGCAGTTTGATTACCTCGGCCTGCAGACCTTGTTTGACCGTTACTTCCTGCACATCGAAGAGCAGCGCATCGAGTTGCCGCAGGCCTTCTTCATGCGCGTGGCGATGGGCCTGTCGCTCAATGAGATTGACCGCGAGGCGCGTGCCATCGAGTTCTACAACGTGATGTCGAACTTCGACTTCATGTCGAGCACGCCCACGCTGTTCAACGCCGGCTCGCTGCGCTCGCAGTTGTCGAGCTGCTACCTGACCACGGTGCCCGACGACCTTGAAGGCATCTACGAGGCGCTGAAAGAAAACGCACTGTTGAGCAAGTTTGCCGGCGGCCTGGGCAACGACTGGACCCCCGTGCGCGCGCTGGGCAGCTACATCAAGGGCACCAACGGCAAGAGCCAGGGCGTGGTGCCGTTCCTGAAGGTGGTCAACGACACCGCAGTGGCGGTCAACCAGGGCGGCAAGCGCAAGGGCGCGGTCTGCGCCTACCTCGAGACCTGGCACCTCGACATCGAGGAGTTTCTGGAACTGCGCAAGAACACCGGTGACGACCGCCGCCGCACGCACGACATGAACACCGCCAACTGGATCCCCGACCTGTTCATGCGCCGGGTGCTTGAGGGCGGCCAATGGACGCTGTTCTCGCCGTCCAACTGCCCCGACCTGCACGATAAGTTTGGCGCTGACTTCGAGAAGGCCTATGTGGCCTACGAAGCCAAGGCCGACCGCGGCGAGATCAAGCTGCACAAGCGCCTGCCGGCCAAGGACCTGTGGCGCCGCATGCTGACCATGCTGTTCGAGACCGGCCACCCCTGGGTGACCTTCAAGGACGCCTGCAATGTGCGCAGCCCGCAGCAGCATGTGGGCGTGGTGCACTCCAGCAACCTGTGCACCGAGATCACCCTGAACACCAGCGACAGCGAGATCGCGGTCTGCAACCTGGGCTCGATCAACCTGGCCCAGCACCTGGCCGACGGCCAGGTCGACCAGGTCAAGCTCAAGCAGACCGTGGCCACGGCCATGCGCATGCTCGACAACGTCATCGACATCAACTACTACGCGGTGAAAAAGGCGCGCGACAGCAACCTGCGGCACCGTCCGGTGGGTCTGGGGCTGATGGGCTTCCAGGACGCGCTGTACGAGCTGCGCCTGCCCTATGCATCGCAGGCGGCGGTGGAGTTTGCCGACCGGTCGATGGAAGCGATCTGCTACCACGCCTACTGGGCCAGTACCGAGCTGGCCGAAGAGCGCGGCCGCTACAGCAGCTACCGCGGCAGCCTGTGGGACCGCGGCATCCTGCCGATCGACTCGCTCGACCTGCTGGCCGAGGCGCGCGGCGCTGGAAGGGGAGACGGGGCCCCTTCCCCGTCTTACGTCGAGGTTGACCGATCAGTTTCGATGGACTGGAACCTGCTGCGCGGCCGCATCGCCGCCCACGGCATGCGCAACAGCAACTGCGTGGCCATCGCGCCCACCGCCACCATCAGCAACATCATTGGCGTCGATGCCTCGATCGAGCCCTGCTTCGGCAACCTGTCGGTCAAGAGCAATCTGTCGGGCGAGTTCACCATCATCAACGAGTACCTGGTGCGCGACTTGAAGCGCCTGGGTCTGTGGGACGACGTGATGGTGATGGACCTCAAGCACTTCGACGGCAGCCTGCGCCGCATCGACCGCGTGCCCGAGGACATCAAGGCGCTCTACGCCACCGCCTTCGAGGTGGATGCCACCTGGCTGGTGGAGGCTGCGGCGCGGCGCCAGAAGTGGATCGACCAGGCGCAGAGCCTGAACATCTACATGGCCGGCGCCTCGGGCAAGAAGCTCGACGACACCTACAAGCTGGCCTGGCTGCGAGGCCTCAAGACCACCTACTACCTGCGCACCATGGGTGCTACCGGGGCCGAGAAGTCCACCGTCGCGGCGGGTGCGATGAATGCGGTTGCCAGTGGTGCGAGCGCCTCGGCGATGGCTGCGTCGGCGACGAAAACCCAACACGACATCGACGCGACTCCGGCCACCGATGTCAAGTTCTGCTCGATCGACGACCCCGACTGCGAAGCCTGCCAGTGAGGCTTCGAAGCCGGTCTCAAGCCAGGCGCTTGCGGCCGCGATGCCTGGCCACCACAAGATGACCGCGGCAACGCCAAGAAGTGCTTGGTGATTGAACCCAACACTCTGATAATTCAACACATAGGAAGCACACACATGCTGGTCTGGGAAGACGACGTCAAGCTGCCCTCGACGACACCATCGAAGCCTCATTTGCCGCAAGCCTCGGGCCATGCGCGGCCGGTGTCCCTGTCACCCCTCAC
>JBBQJN010000175.1:0-8202 GCA_038325945.1 Burkholderiales bacterium
ACCGATTCGCCCGCCGTGCTGAAGACCGCACAAGACAAGGGCAAGCGCGCCTTTGGCTGGGATTCGGACATGACGGCCTACGGCCCCAAGGCCCACCTGGGCTCGGCGATCATCAACTGGGGCCCCTACTACATCAAGGCCACCACCGAGGCGCTGGAAGGCAAGTGGAGCACCAGCCAAAGCTGGTGGGGTGTCAAAGAGGGCGCGATCGACTTCATCGGCATCGCCGACGACGTGCCGGCCGACATCAAGAAGAAGGTCGAGGATATCAAGGCCGGTTTGAAGGACGGCAGCTTCGTGATCTGGAAGGGCCCGATCACCGACAACACCGGCAAGCTGGCGATCGAGAAAGACAAGGTCGCCGACGACGCCTTCCTGGGCGGCGTGAAGTTCTACGTCAAGGGCGTTGAGGGCAAGGTGCCCGGCGACAAGTAAGCCGCCACCACCCGAAGGTACGGGCTGGCCGGGCTGTTCGCCGGCCGGCCCTTTGTCTTTTGGGCCGGCGTCATGCCGGCTGTCGCGCGGTCGCTGGCCCGACAATGTGGGCTGTCGCGGTGCCTGGCCGCGGCTTTGGCGCTGTCATGCCGAAGCCGATCCGGTGCCGCCCACCGACCAGGAGATTTACCGATGACCGCCACCACCGCGCCCCGCTGGGCTGAGCCTGCCCGCGATCGCCTGCTGGCCCTGTTGCGCAACGCGCCCAAGGCCGAATTGCACATCCACATCGAGGGCTCGCTCGAACCCGAGCTGATCTTCAGGTTGGCGCAGCGCAACGGCGTGGCGCTGACATATGCCAGTGTCGAGGCCTTGCGCGCGGCTTATGACTTCAGTGACCTGCAGAGCTTTCTCGACATCTACTACGCCGGCGCCAGCGTGCTGATCGAGGAGCAGGACTTCTTCGACATGGCCTGGGCCTACTTTGAGCGCGCGGCGGCCGACCAGGTGGTGCATGCCGAGCTGTTTTTCGACCCGCAGACCCATATCGAGCGCGGCGTCGACATCGGCGTCGTGATCAACGGCCTGCACCGCGCCTGCCTCCAAGCGCAGACGCAGTTAGGCATCAGCGCCAGCCTGATCCTGTGCTTTCTGCGCCATCTCAGCGAGGACGAGGCCATTGCCACGCTGCAGGCGGCGCTGCCCTACCGCGAGCTTTTTGTCGGCGTCGGACTCGACAGCAGCGAGCGTGGCCACCCGCCCGAAAAGTTCGCCCGTGTCTTCGCCCAGGCCCGCGCGCTGGGCCTGCACGCGGTGGCCCATGCCGGCGAGGAAGGCCCGCCGGCTTACATCGAGAGCGCGCTCGATGTACTGCAGGTCGAGCGCATCGACCATGGCGTGCGCTGCCTCGAGAGCCCGGCGCTGGTGGCGCGGCTGGCGGCATCACGCATGCCGCTCACCGTATGCCCGCTGTCCAACGTCAAGCTCTGCGTCTTCAAGACTCTGGCCGAGCACAACCTGCCGGCGCTGCTGGCCGCCGGCCTGTGCGCCACCGTCAACAGCGACGACCCGGCCTATTTTGGCGGCTACATGAACGACAACTTCGTTGCCACCTTCGAGGCCTTGCCGCAGCTGGGTGTCAACCAGGCCTATCAACTGCTGCGCAATGGCTTCGAGGCCAGTTTTGCCACACAGCAGCAGCGCGCGGGCTGGATCGCCCAGCTGGATGCCGCCTTTGCGGTGGCGGCCGGCGCGGCTTGAGCGGCGATAGGTTGACACAGCCCGCACTGCTGCCGCGTCGCGGCCTTGAAGCCGATGCCGCGCCGGGCCGGGCAGCTTTTGTCCAGCCTGACGAGCGCCGTGCTGCCCACTGCTAACCTGCTGCGATGTTGATTTCACCGCGCATGCGCGAGGGCCTGCAGCGCGGGCTGGGCTCCTGGGTTGCCGATGTGCGGCCTGCCACGCTGCGCGCCGATGCCCAAGCCGGGCTGCTGGCGGCGGTGCTGGTGCTGCCGCAGGGCATCGCTTTTGCCGCGCTGGCCGGCCTGCCGCCGGCGATGGGCCTGATCGCGGCGGGCTTGCCTGGCGCGCTGGCAGCGCTGGGCGGCTCCAGCCGCCATGTCATGACCGGCCCGACCAATGCGCTGGCGCTGGCGCTGGGCGCGATGCTGGTAACTTTGTCACGCGGCGATACCAGCCTGCTGGTGCCGCTGGCGCTGGCGCTGACGCTGCTGGTCGGGCTGATGCAGCTGACACTGGCGCTGACCCGGCTGGGCACGCTGGCCAACTTCATCTCGCCGTCGGTGATGCTGGGCTTCACCAGCGGCGCCGCGCTGCTGATCGGCTGGTACGCGATGGGCAGCCTGCTCGGCGGGGACGGCCGGGCCTCACCCGTCGATGCCTGGCGGGGCGGCCTCTCGCCGCTGTCGCTGGCGGTCGGCCTGCTGACATTGATCGCCGCATTGGCCGGCCGCCACTGGTGGCGGCGCGGGCCCTATCTGCTGGTGGCGCTGCTGCTGAGCATCGCCGCCTGCTGGCTGCTGACGCACTTTGCCCAGGGCAGCGGCCCAGCGCCGCTGCGGGTGGGCACGCCGCCATCGGCCTGGCCCGACTGGCAACTGCCCTGGGCGCAGCCGGCGCGGCTGATGGCGCTGGGCTCGCCGCTGCTGCAGGCGGCGTTGGCGCTGACCATCATCGCGCTGGGGCAGTCAATGGCCATCGCCAAGGCCATGGCCGCGCGCAGCGGCCAGGTGCTGGATGTCAACCGCGAGTGTCTGGGCCAGGGCCTGGCCAATGTGGGTGCAGCCTTCAGTGGCGGCATGTTGGTTTGCGGCTCGCTCAATCGATCGGTGCCCAACCTGGAGGCCGGCGCGGTGACGCCGTTGGCAGGCGTGGCGTCGGCACTGATCCTGTTGCTGCTGGTGGCGGTGGCCGGCCCGCTGCTGGCCTGGATGCCGTTGGCCGGCGTCGGCGCGCTGCTGCTGGTGGTGGCTTGGTCGCTGGTTGATCGCGCGGGCTGGGCCAGTACCTGGCGGTTGGAGCGCACCGAGTTCGCCATCGCGCTGACCACTTTGGTGGCCACCCTGCTGCTGCACCTCGAGGTGGCGGTGCTGGCGGGTGTGCTGTTGTCGCTGGTGGTCTATGTCTACCACTCGGCGCGGCCGGCGCTGCGCGACATGGGCTTCGACCGGGACGGCCCGGGCCGCTCGCTGGTGGTGGTGGATCCGCAGCACGCAGCGCAGCAGGAGTGCCCGCAGCTCAAGATGCTGCGCATGGAGGGTTCGGTGTGGTTTGGTGCGGTGGCCCATGTGGAAGACCATTTGCGCGGCCTGCGCGATCGTGCCGCGGCCGGCGCCGACCGCCAGCCATTTCTGCTGGTGATGGCCAAGAGCATGAACACCATCGATCTGGCCGCCGCCAAGATGTGGGATCAAGAGCGATTGCAGCGACGTCAGCTGGGCGGTGACCTGTTTTTCCACCGCCCGCGGCCGCAGGTGTTGTCGATGTGGGCGCGCAGCGGCTTTCTCAAGCGGCTGGGCGAGCACCATGTCTTTCCCGGCAAACGCAGCGCCATCACGGCCATCGTGCCGATGCTCGACGAGGCGACCTGCGCACGCTGCAGGGCCCGTATTTTTGCTGAATGCGCCGAGCGGCCCGGCGCGGCTGCGGCCGCAGCAGCCAAGGCCGCAGCGGTCGAAGCCCGATCGGCTGCCGCCTAGCAGCCTGTCGGACCGCTGCGGTCGATTCGCAGCCGACGCTCCCCAAGTCCGACAGGCTCCTAGCCGGCCGTGGCCAGCTGCGCCGCAGCGGGCTGGCGCCGAACGCGAAGCTGCCGGCGCTGTTGGTGCCGGCACAGCCACAGGAGGCCAGCGGCGAGCCGCAGCTCGCGGCGACCGTCTCAGAGGTTGAGAGGCAATCCCATGGGCCCACGCCGGCCCTACGGGTAAGCCCGCAAAACAGCCCCACTCGTCGTTGCAAATGCTCCCTGGGTCCCAAACCCAGGTCCGCTTTGCGCCTAGATTGGAGCCGTTTTGCGGGCTTACGTGGGCCCATGGGATGGCCTCTCAACCTCTCAGCCCTGAGCGCGGTTTCACCCGATCATCCCAACGCGAGCAGCACCCTGGCGGTGCGGCTCTCGACAGCAAGAACTTCCAGGAACGACCATGCTCGACATCACGCAACTGCGCCGCGATCTGCCCGGCGTGCTCGCCAGACTGGAGGCCCGCAGCTCGCCCCAGAACTTCCTCGATGTGCCGCGCTTCACCGCGCTTGAGGCCGAGCGCAAGACACTGCAGATCCGTACCGAGGAGTTGCAGGCCAGGCGTAACAGTCTGTCCAGGCAAATTGGCCAGGCCAAGGGCAAGGGCGAGGATGCCAGCGTGCTGATGGCCGAGGTGGGCGGCATCGCGGACGAGATGAAGGCCGGCGCTGATCGGCTGGAGGCGCTGCAGGCCGAGTTGCAGCTGATGCTGATGAGCCTGCCCAACCTGCCCGACGCCAGCGTGCCGCTGGGTGCCGACGAGAACGCCAACGTCGAGGTGCGGCGCTGGGGCACGCCCGGCAGCTACGACTTTGCGGTCAAGGATCATGTCGACCTCGGCGCCCCACTGGGGCTGGACTTCGAGACCGGGGTCAAGCTCAGCGGTACGCGGTTTGCCTTCTTGAAGGGCCCGGTGGCGCGCCTGCACCGGGCGCTGGCGCAGTTCATGCTGGACTTGCAAACCACCGAGCATGGCTACACCGAGTGCTACACGCCCTACATCGTCAACCGCGAGATCCTTGAGGGCACCGGCCAGTTGCCCAAGTTCAAGGACGACATGTTCTGGGTGCTGCGCGGCGGCGACGAAAATCAAGCTGAGCAGTACCTGATCTCAACCTCGGAGATCTCACTGACCAACTCGGTGCGCGAGCAGATCCTGGCCATGGAGGCCTTGCCGATCAAGTTGACCGCGCACAGCCCCTGCTTCCGCTCCGAGGCTGGCTCGGCCGGCCGCGATACCCGCGGCCTGATCCGCCAGCACCAGTTTGACAAGGTCGAGATGGTGCAGGTGGTGGCGCCCGAGCACAGTGACGCGGCGCTCGAGCTGATGGTGGGCCATGCCGAAGCGGTGTTGCAGCGGCTGGAGCTGCCCTATCGCGTGGTGCTGCTGTGCAGCGGCGACATGGGCTTTGGCGCGGCCAAGACCTACGACCTGGAGGTCTGGCTGCCGGCGCAGAGCACCTACCGCGAGATCAGCTCGTGCAGCAACTGTGGCGCCTTCCAGGCCCGGCGCATGCAGACGCGATGCCGCAATGCCCAGGGCAAAACCGAGTTTGTGCACACCCTCAACGGCTCGGGCCTGGCCGTCGGCCGCGCCCTCGTCGCCGTACTGGAGAATCATCAACAGGCCGACGGCACGATTCGCGTGCCGGCAGCCTTGCAGCCCTATTTGGGCGGCCTGACGGTGCTGGCACCGGTGGCATCAAAATCCTGATCCAGGGCCGGCAGCGACGCGCTGCTTTAACGCTAGAATAGTGGGCTCCACCCGCAGGCCACGGGTGACACGATCACCTGGAGAGGTGGCAGAGTGGTCGAATGTACCTGACTCGAAATCAGGCGAACCGTAAGGTTCCGAGGGTTCGAATCCCTCCCTCTCCTCCAGCAATTGAATGCGCCCGTCCATCGCCTGCGATGACGGGCGTTTTTCATGGCCGCGCTGAGGGCACAATCACCCACCATGTTCTCTGCTTCGGCGTTTCAACACAGGCTGGCGGTGGTGCTGGCGGCTGCGCTGCTGGCGGGCTGTGCCACACGCTCAGCCAATGTACGGCCGCGCTCGGCTGACCCGGCCACCTACGCCGGCTGGGGCTGCGAGCGTGTGCACGACGAGATCGACCGCGTGCAGCAACGCGCCGCCGACGTGGCTTATGCGGTGGATTCGCGCGCCGGCAACAACATGATCGCGCTGGGCCTGGGCGTTACCGTGTTCTGGCCGGCGCTGCTGGCGATGCGCACCGACGGCATTGAGGCCGAGCAGTTGGCTGAGCTCAAGGGCCGCTACGAAGCGCTTCGCCAGGTGGTGCAGCAACGCCCCTGCGCGCCGCCGCCCGAAGCCATGGCCGCGCAACGCCAAGCCGGCATGCCGGTGGCGCTGGGCGACCGGCTGGTCTACGAGCAACGCAGCGGCGCCAGCGGCACTGTCCATGAGCTGGGCATGCGATTGAGCGCCTTGCGCCGGGATCAGCTTGAATTCCGCGTTGACCTCGACGGCAAGCTCTTCGACGCGTCCTGGCAACAAGACCTGTCGGGCAATCCGGTGCTGGAGTCACGCGCGCCGCTGATCGGCTGGCGCCGGCTGCTCAAACCCGAGCTGGCGCTGGGCCAGGTGGTCTACGGTGAGCTCGCCGCGGCGCATGAAACCCAGCCCAGTGGCCGCGTGCGTGGTCAGGTGGTGGCCACCGGACCGCAGACGGTGGCCGGCCGACCCTTCGACGTGGCGGTGATCGAGCTGTTTGGTGAGGTGCCTAGCGGCCGCGGCGACGCCACTGACCTGGGCCAGGGCAGCACCCGGCTTGACGGCGTGATGGCGGTAGACCGCCACAGCGGCGTGCTGCTGCGCCTGGAAGTGCGCAGCGCCAATGCCGACTTTGCACTGCGCCGCCGCCTGCTTCGTATCGAGGCCGCGCCGCGCTGATCGGTGCCGAGCCGGGCACGTTTACCGATCTTTACGCCAGCCACAAGGCCAGGACAAGGCGGCGGCGCAAACTTTTGATCATCCACCCTGCTCAAGGAGTTTTCGATGACCAAGACCGCCCTGTCCACCCTGCCGCGACTGCCGCGACTGCCGCGATTGCCGCGACTGCTGGGGGCTGCCGGCCTGTCCTTGCTGCTGCTTGCCGGTACCGCCGTGCAGGCGCAAGGCGGCGCACCTCGGGGCGACGCCGGCCACCACCGCATGGAGCAGGGCGATGCTCAGCCGAGAATGATCGAGCGCGCGCTCGAGGCGGCCGGCGCCAGCAGCGAGCAGAAGACCCGCGTGCGCGAGATCTTCAAGGCCGCGCAGACCGATCTGCAAGCGCAGCGCCAAGCCAACCAGGCCTTGCGCCAGCAGATGATGGCACTGTGGACCGCGCCGCAGCCCGATGCCGCCGCTGCCGAAGTGCTGCGCCAGCAGCAGATGGCCCAGCACGACGCCAAGAGCCGTCGCATGATGCAGGCCATGCTCGATGCCCAGGCAGTGCTGACGCCCGAGCAGCGCCAAAAGCTGGCGGCGACCATGAGGTCGCGTGGCGAGATGATGCAGCGCCACCACCGCGAGCGCCGGGCGCTGGATGCACCGCGCAGCTGATGGCATTGGCCGCCAGCGCGCGCCCGCAAGCCGTGCGCGACCCCTCCGCCCCGATGCCGCATGGCGTCGGGGCGCTTTCGTTTTGCCGAGGAGCCCAGCCATGAACGGCAAGCTGCTGCTGATCGACGACGATGCCCGCCTGACGGCGATGGTGGGCGACTACCTGCGCACCAATGGCTATGCAGTCGACGTGACGGCCACGCTGGCCGCCGGCCGCAACGCCCTGCACGCTGCCAGCTATGACGCGCTGGTGCTCGACCTGATGCTGCCCGATGGCGACGGCCTGGACTTGACGCGTGAACTGCGCGCCGACGCCAGGCTCAAGCGCCTGCCGCTGCTGATGCTTACCGCCCGCGGTGAGCCGCTGGATCGCGTACTGGGGCTTGAGATCGGCGCCGACGACTACCTCGCCAAACCGTTTGAGGCGCGTGAGTTGCTGGCCCGCATCAAGGCCCTGCTGCGGCGTGCCAGCGCGCAGGCTGCGGCCGACGAGGTGCTGCGCTTTGGCCGGCTGGAGATCGACCTCGGCGCCCGCCAGGCGCGCATCGACGGCAAGGCCAGCGACCTCACCGGGCACCAGTTTGACCTGCTGGTGGTGCTGGCGCAAAGCGCCGGCCGGGTGCTCAGCCGCGATCGCATCATGGATGCGCTCAAAGGCCATCCGATGGAGGCCTTCGACCGCAGCATCGACGTGCACATCTCGCGCATCCGCGCCTGCATCGAGGACGACCCCAAGAGCCCCAAGCGCGTGCTCACCGTGCGCGGCACCGGCTACATCTTTGCCCGCAAGCAGGACGCCCAGGACTGAGAGGCTGAGAGGCAATCGGATGCACCCGCGTAAGCCCCCAAAACAGCCCCAATCTAGGCGCAAAGCGGAGTTGGGTTTGGGACCCAACGAGCATTTGCAACGACGAGTGGGGCTGTTTTGGGGGCTTACCCG
>JBBQJN010000176.1:0-8093 GCA_038325945.1 Burkholderiales bacterium
GTCAACCACTTCCTTGCCGGTGTAGGCGTCCGGGCCCATCCAGAACCAGACCATGTGGGCAATCGGGGCGTAGCTGAAGGTGAACCACAGCGCCGAGAACAGCAGCACCGCCGAGAACTTGATGCGCTCGGCAAACGCGCCCACGATCAGGCAGCAGGTGATGCCGGCAAAGGTGGCCTGAAAAGCAGCGAACAGCAACTCGGGGATGACGACCCCCTTGCTGAAGGTGGCACCCATCGCAAACTCGCCGGTCTTGGCGTTGAACAGCCCGTTCAGGAACAGCCGGTCGAAGCCGCCGAAGAAGGCGTTGCCCTCGCTGAAGGCCAGGCTGTAACCATAGATCGCCCACAGCACGACGATCATCGAGAAGGTCACCATCACCTGCATCAGCACCGACAGGATGTTCTTGCTGCGCACCAGGCCACCGTAGAACAGCGCCAGGCCGGGCACCGTCATCATGATGACCAGCAGTGTGGCCACCAGCATCCAGGCCACGTCGCCCTTGTTGGCGATGGGTGCGGCAGCTGCGGCGGCGGGCGCTGCGGCTGCCGTGGCGACATCGACCGCCGAAGCGGCCAGTGCGGCGACGGCGGGCGCGGATGCGGCGGCATCCTGCGCCATTGCGCCGCTCGCAAAGCCCAGAACCGCAAGGCCCAGGGCGAGGGAAGCGATGAGCTTTCTCATGGTGTTTTATTTCCTAGAAATACTTGGAGGGGTGAAGCCTGCAGCAGCGACGGTTGGCGTCTGCGGCTGGCGCATCGAGCACGACGGATCAGAGCGCGTCCTTGCCGGTCTCGCCGGTACGGATGCGCACCACCTGCTCGAGCGCGGCGACGAAGATCTTGCCGTCGCCGATCTTGCCGGTGCGCGCCGAGTTCTCGATCGCCTCGATCACGCGCTCGACGAGGGCGTCGTCCACCGCGGCTTCGATCTTCACCTTGGGCAGAAAATCGACCACGTACTCGGCACCGCGATACAGCTCGGTATGGCCTTTCTGGCGGCCGAAACCTTTGACCTCGGTCACCGTGATGCCTTGCACGCCTACCGCGCCAAGGGCTTCACGCACTTCATCAAGCTTGAAGGGCTTGACGATGGCAGTCACCATTTTCATGGGGTTCTCCTTGTGGGGTTGGGGGGTCAGAAGCCGAACTTGAGGCCAAGCACCACACCGGCCTTGCCCAGGTCTTTGCCGTTGGCCGGCGAGGCATAGGCCTTGACGCCGCCAATGGTTTTTGTGCTGGCACCCACCAGACCCAGGCTGGCAGTCAGGCCCTTGGCCACTTCCATGCTGGCGGTCAGCGAGTAGTCGGTGTACGAGAAGTTGCCGTTGCCCGACACCTTCTGGTAGCCCAGGTGCGGCGCCAGGCTGACGCCACCACCGACGTCAAAGCTGGCCGACAAGTCCAGGTAGCCGCTGTTCTTGCTGTTGGCAAAGCCGAACAGGTTGGTCACGCTGTGCGAGTACTTCAGCGTGCCCGGGCCAAAGCTCAGCGCGCCGTAGATCTCAGTGGTATTGGTGCTGGGCGAGAGGCCGTTGCTGGGGTACTGGTAGGTCAGCACGCCGACGTCGTAGCCAACATCTTTGGCCAGCTCGCCCTTGTAGCCGCCGTACAGGTCGAGTTCGTAGTTGGCGCCGCCGCCGGCGTCCTTGATCCACTTGATCGACGAAGCCCAGGCGCCAAGATAGAAGCCGCCGTCGCTGTAGTCGACACCGCCCTGCAGCGCGGGCTTCAGGCGCGACTGAGAGATGCCGCGGTAGCGGTAGTCGGTGACGACACCGGCGTTGAAGGCCAATTCGGCCGCAGCCAGGTTGGGCACGGCGATACCGGCCAGGGCGACTGAGAAAGCAAGCAGGGTTTTGTTCATGGAAAGGCTCCGAAGTGGGAAATGAGGTCTTGCGCTGACTCAGACAGTGCAGCTTCCGTGCCAGGCCAAAAACGCCGCCGGGCCCGCCCCAGGGCAGGGATCTGACCCGGCATGAGGCTTTCGTGCGCACCAGATCGGCGCATTGCTCTGTTTCGCACCGATCTGGTGCGTCTTGGCGGCAAGCGGCCAGCCGCGCACAATGGCCAGCCAGGTAGCCAGCCAGATAGCCAGCCACATGACCAGCCAATAGGGAGGCGCGCCGATGTCCTTGGCGGTGATCAACAGCCGCGGGCTCGATGGCCTGTCGGCGCCTGAGGTGCAGGTGGAAGTGCACCTGGCCAACGGCCTGCCCAGCTTCACGCTGGTGGGGCTGGCCGAGACCGAGGTCAAGGAGTCGCGTGAGCGCGTGCGCGCCGCGCTGGCCAACTCGGGTTTTGCCTTTCCGCACAACAAACGCATTACCGTCAACCTGGCGCCGGCCGACTTGCCCAAGGAGAGCGGCCGCTTTGACCTGCCGATCGCACTGGGCATCCTGGCCGCCGAGGGCCTGCTCGATCCGCAGCGGCTGGCGCAGTGCGAATTTGCCGGTGAGCTGTCGCTGGCGGGTGAGTTGCGGCCGGTGCGCGGCGCGCTGGCCCTGGCGCTGGCGCTGCAAGGCGCCGGCAGCGGCCGCACGCTGGTGCTGCCGCTGGCCAGCGCCTGCGAGGCCGCGCGCGCACGAGACGTACATGTCTGCGGCGCCACTGATCTGCAAAGCGTGGTGCGCGCCTTGCTGCCCGGCGATGCCGCCGAGCCGCTGCCAGCCGCGCAGCCGCCACCCGCAGCCGCCCCACTTGCCTTGCCCGATCTGCGTGAGGTGCGCGGCCAGGCAGCGGCCAAGCGCGCGCTGGAGGTGGCCGCAGCCGGGCAGCACAGCCTGCTGATGGTGGGCCCACCGGGCAGCGGCAAATCGATGCTGGCGCAGCGCCTGGCCGGCCTGCTGCCGCCAATGGACGAAGCGCAGGCGCTGGCCAGCGCCGCGCTGGCCGGCCTGACGCCCGGCGGCTTCGACGCCGCGCGCTGGCGGCAGCGGCCGTTTCGTGCGCCGCACCACTCGGCCAGCGCGGTGGCCCTGGTCGGTGGTGGCTCGCCACCTCGGCCGGGCGAGATCTCGCTGGCCCATGGCGGCCTGCTGTTCCTTGACGAGTTGCCTGAATTTCCGCGTGCTGCGCTGGAGGCGCTGCGCGAGCCGCTCGAGACGCGGCAGATCACCATCGCGCGGGCGGCGTGTTCGTCGCAGTTTCCGGCCGGTTTTCAGCTGCTGGCGGCGATGAACCCCTGCCCCTGCGGCTGGCTGGGCGCGCGCGTCACCGGCCGCAACTGCCGCTGCACGCCCGAGCAGGTGTCGCGCTACCACGGCCGGCTGTCGGGCCCCTTGCTCGACCGCATCGACCTGCAAGTGGAGGTGGCCGCGGTGGCCAGCGTGGACATGCTGGCGCAGCCGCAGGGTGAAACCAGCGCCGTGGTGGCCGCCCGTGTGGCCGCAGCCCTGGCCCGGCAGATGGCGCGCCAGGGCCGGCCCAACGCGATGCTCGAAGCCGGCCAATTGGATGCCTTTTGCCCGCTGGATACCTCCGCCAGTAGCTTCTTGCAGCAGGCCGCAGCGCGGCTGGGCTGGTCAGGGCGCGGCCTGCACCGGGCGATCAAGATCGCCCGCAGCATCGCCGATCTGGCCGGCGTCGATCACATCAGCGCCGCCCACCTGGCCGAAGCCATGCAGTACCGGCGGGCGCTGGGCGGGGTCTGAGCTTCAGCCGGCCTTGCCGGCGGCGCGCGGCTCACTCGGCATCGCCAGCAGCGTTGCCGCGGTGCACAGCGAGATGCCGGCCATGGCCAGAAACAGCGTGCCAAAGCCGCTGGCCTTGACCACCGGTCCCAGCGCCCATACCGCCAGCGAGCTGAAGCCCAGCGACAGCGTGAGCCGCAGCCCGGCCACGCGCGAGCGCATGCTGTCGTCGACATAGCGCACGATCACCGCGTCGGTGAACGGGATCGCGCCGAAGATCAGGATCATCACGCCCAGCAGCGCGGCATACAGCCACCAGCCCTGGGCCACCGCCGCCGCCGCCAACAGCGGCGCCTGCAGCAGCACGATGCCGATTTGCAGGCGCTTGAGCGGCACGCGGTCAAGCAAACGCCCCACCACCACCTGCGCCAGCGAGGCCACCGCATACACCGCCGCCAGCAGCAGGCCCAGGCGCGCCGGGTCTTGCACCACGCCGCCCAGGCGTTCGGCGATGAACTGCGCATTGCCGTTGGTGGTGAGGTTGAACAGCAGCCCGGCAGTGGCCGAGGCCACCGTCATCACCACCAGCACCCGAGCCAGCTGGCCCTTGGCCAGCGGCGCGGCGCCAACACGCGCCCGCTTGGACGGCGGCTCGGTCTCGGCCGGCACCAGCCGGGCAAAGACAAAACCCAGCGCGATGCAGGCCAGCCCAGGCACCGCAAAGGCCACGCGCCAGCCAAAAGCCTGCACCAGCAAGCCAGTGAGCAGCGCCGCTGCGGCGATGCCCAGGTTGCCGGCTAGGCCGTTGACGCCGATGGTGGCACCCGGCCGCTTGGCGCCTTGCACCAGCATCGGGATGCCCACCGGGTGGTAGATCGCGGCAAAGCTGCCCAGCAGCGCCAGCGCGGCCGCCATCTGCCAGGCGTTTTGCGTCAGCGAGGCCAGCAGCGCCGAGAAGCCCAGGCCGTGGAAGAACACCAGCATCATCGGCCGCCGGCCCCAGCTGTCGCCCAGCTTGCCCGCCGGCAGCGAGCCCAGGCCGAACATCAGAAAAGCGCCGACGCTGTAGGGCATCAGGTCTTCCCAGCGCGCAAAGCCAAAGTCGGCGGCAATGGCCGCCACCGCGGTGGCGAAGATCAGCAGGAACAAGTGGTCCAGCGCGTGGGCCAAGTTGAGCATCAAGGTGACGGTACGGGAGGTCTCGGCCATCGCCGGATTGTGCCGCCGCCCGGCCCGCGCTGCAGGCTCAGCCCAGCACCGGCGCCAGCAGCCGGCGCGCCAGGCTGGGTTCGATGGCCTCGCGAGCGGCCCAGTCTTCCAACTGGTCTTCGCCGATGCGGCCCACATTGAAGTAGGTGGCCTCGGGATGCGCCAGGTAGAAGCCGCTGACGCTGGCCGCCGGCATCATCGCCAAGCTCTCGGTCAGCCCCATCTCGATCTCGCCGGCCTGCAAGACCTCAAACATCGCGCGCTTGACGCTGTGGTCGGGGCAGGCCGGGTAGCCGGGCGCGGGGCGGATGCCGCGGTACTTCTCGGCGATCAGTGCGGCGTTGTCCAGCGCCTCGTCGGGCGCGAAGCCCCATAACTCGGTGCGCACACGCTGGTGCAGTCGCTCGGCAAAGGCCTCGGCCAGGCGGTCGGCCAAGGCCTTGAGCATGATCGCCGAGTAGTCGTCATGGTCGGCCTCGAACTGGGCGATTCTCTTCTCGATGCCCAGGCCGGCGGTGACGGCGAAGAGGCCGATGTAGTCGTCCTTGCCACCGGCATCGGCATCGGCACGCGGCGCGATGAAATCGGCCAGGCAGCGGTTGGCGCGTTTGATTTTCTGGCCGTTCTCACCGTCAATTACCGGCCGCTCGGTCTGCAAGCGCAGCGGCCGCCAGTGCATCAGCACCTGCGTGCGCGACTCGTCGGCATAAATCGCAATGCTGTCGTCGTCCACCTGGTTGGCCGGCCACAGGCCCATCACACCGCTGGCCTGCAGCCAGCGGCCGTCAATGGCGCGCTGCAGCAGTTGCCTGGCGTCGTCATACACACGTTGCGCTTCAACGCCCACCACCTCGTCGTGCAGGATGTCGGGAAACTTGCCCGACAAATCCCAGGTCTGGAACAAGGGCGCCCAGTCGATGCAGGCCGAGAGTTCAGCCAGATCGAAGTTCTTGAAGACCCGGCGGCCGATGAACTTGGGGCGGGGCGGTGTGTAGTTCGCCCAGTTGATGGCCGTCTTGTTGGCGCGCGCCGCCGCCAGTGTGACCAGCGGCGTGGCCTTTTTTTGCGCGTGCAGCGTGCGCACCTTGTCGTAATCGACGTTCAGCTCGTCGATGAACTTCGCTGACCGCTCGTCACTCAGCAAATCGCTGCAGACACCCACCGAGCGGCTGGCATCGGGCACATAGACCACCGGCCCTTCGTAGTGCGGCGCAATCTTCACGGCGGTGTGCACCCGGCTGCAGGTTGCGCCGCCGATCAACAGCGGCGTCTTGCGCTCGCGAAACCACGGGTCGCGCTGCATCTCGGCGGCCACATGCTGCATCTCTTCCAGGCTGGGCGTGATCAGGCCCGACAGGCCGACGATGTCGGCGCCCTCGACCTTGGCGCGCGCCAGGATGTCCTGGCAGGCCACCATCACGCCCATGTTCACGACCTCGAAGTTGTTGCACTGCAAGACCACGGTGACGATGTTCTTGCCGATGTCGTGCACATCGCCCTTGACGGTGGCGATGACGATCTTGCCCTTGGCCCTGACCTCGCCGCCAGCGTCTTGCAGCGCCTTTTTCTCGGCCTCGATGGTGGGCAGCAGATGGGCCACCGCCTGCTTCATCACGCGGGCTGACTTGACCACCTGGGGCAAGAACATCTTGCCGGCGCCAAAGCGGTCACCAACGATGTTCATGCCGGCCATCAGCGGGCCTTCGATGACATGCAGCGGCCGGCCGCCCTCGGCGGCGATGCGCTGCCAGCAGGCCTCGGTGTCTTCAACGATGAACTCGGTGATGCCGTGCACCAGTGCATGGGAGAGCCGCTCGTCCAGCGTGCCGGCGCGCCAGGCCAGGCGCTGGCTGTCGTCCTTGGCCGCGCCCTTGGCGGTTTCGGCCACCTCGAGCAGGCGCTCGGTCGAATCGGCGCGGCGATTCAGCACCACGTCCTCCACCCGCTCGCGCAGCTCGGCGGGGATGTCGTCGTAGACGCCCACCATGCCGGCGTTGACGATGCCCATGTCGAGTCCGGCCCGGATCGCGTGGTACAGAAACACGGTGTGGATGGCCTCACGCACCGGCTCGTTGCCGCGGAAGCTGAAGCTCACGTTGCTGACGCCGCCCGAGACCTTGGCGCCCGGCAGGTGCGTTTTGATCCAACGCGTGGCGTTGATGAAGTCGACCGCGTAGTTGGCGTGCTCTTCGATGCCGGTGGCAATGGCAAAGATGTTGGGGTCGAAGATGATGTCCTCGGCCGGGAAACCCACCTCGTCTACCAACATCCGGTAGGCGCGCTCACAGATCTGGATCTTGCGCTCGTAGGTGTCGGCCTGGCCTTGCTCGTCGAAGGCCATCACCACGGTGGCCGCGCCATAACGCCGCAGCAGCGTAGCCTGGCGGCGGAACTCGGCCTCGCCCTCTTTCAGCGAGATGCTGTTGACAATGCCCTTGCCCTGCAAGCACTTCAGCCCGGTCTCGATCACGCTCCATTTGCTGCTGTCGACCATGATCGGCACGCGCGCGATCTCGGGCTCGCCGGCGATCAGCTTCAAGAACCGCTCCATCGCCGCGGCGCTGTCGAGCATGGCCTCGTCCATGTTGATGTCGATGATCTGCGCGCCGTTCTCGACCTGCTGGCGGGCCACGACCAGCGCGTCCTCGTAGCGGCCTTCGAGCACCATGCGTGCGAACGCTTTTGAACCGGTGACGTTGGTGCGCTCGCCGATGTTGACGAACAAATGGCCCTCGCCGATGGCCACCGGCTCCATGCCGGCCAGGCGCAGTGGCGGCATGGCGGTGATGGCGGTAGCGGTAGCGGAAACGGGGGTGTTGGCGTCGGTCATGGCAGCGGGCCGCAAGGCAGTCGGGCCTGCAGCGGCGCCCCGGCTCACCCGGCGCACCTGCGACGCAGGCAATGGGTGAGCGCGGTTGCCAGGCCGGGCGCGCGGTGCAGCCCTGCCGTCCCGAGCCTGGCAGCAGGCTGTTGGCATGCACCAACAACCGCCGTCGCAACGCTCCTCGAGAGGGGCAGATTCTAGCCACCCGCCTGCGTGCACGGTGTGAACGAACCGACGCGGACGCCAGGGTGAGCCATCACCGTCGGTGCATTGCCGCAAATCGACGCAAATCGGCCTACATCCGCAAATCGGCCTACATCCGCAAACGGCCAGCCAAGCCCTTGGCCTGACGCCCGATTTCAGGCGCGGTTAAACCTGGATTCCGCAGTTGACCGCTTGAAACCGCTGGCCACACCGCATGAACGCTCA
>JBBQJN010000177.1:0-7813 GCA_038325945.1 Burkholderiales bacterium
GTGGCGCTGCGGTTGACGATGCTCATCACGCCGGACATCTGCTTGGGGCCCATCACCGCGATCTTGGCGGTCGGCCAGATGAAGCTGAAGCGCGGGCCGAAAGCGCGGCCGCTCATGCCGTAGTTGCCGGCGCCGTAAGAAGCGCCGCAGATCACCGTGAGGTGCGGCACGGTGGAATTGGACACCGCGTTGATCATCTTCGAGCCGTTCTTGGTGATGCCGTTCTGCTCGAAATCGGTGCCCACCAGGAAGCCGGTGATGTTGTGCAAGAACAGCAGCGGCACGTCAATCTGGTTGCACAGCTGGATGAACTGCGCCGCCTTCTCGGCACTCTCGGAGAACAGCGCGCCGTTGTTGCCCAGGATGCCGATCGGGTAGCCGTGCACCGAGGCCCAACCGGTGAGCAGCGTGGGGCCGTAGAGCGGCTTGAATTCTTCGAAGCGCGAGCCGTCGACGATGCGGGCGATGACCTCGCGCATGTCAAAGGGCTGGCGCAGGTCTTCGCCCACCAGGCCCAGCAGCTGCTCGGGGTCATGCAGCGGCGGGTCGGCCGGCAGGGTTGGCCCCGGCCCCAGTTTGCGCCAGTTGAGGTGGCCGATGACCTCGCGACACATGCGCGCCGCGTCCACTTCATCTTCGGCCAGGTAGTCGCCCAGGCCGGAGACGCTGCAGTGCATCTGCGCGCCGCCCAGGCTTTCTTCGTCGGCGTCCTCGCCGGTGGCCATCTTGACCAGCGGCGGGCCGCCGAGAAAAACCTTGGATTGGCCGCGGATGAAGATGTTGTAGTCGCTCATGCCGGGCTGGTAGGCACCGCCGGCGGTGGCCGCGCCAAACACCACCGACACCGTGGGGATGCGCAGCTTGGACAGCTCGCTGATCTCGTAGAACAACCGGCCGCTCTCGGCAAAGTGCCCGCTCTCGCGGCGGATCGCAGCCTCGGGGTCGCCACCGGCGTCACCACGCAAGTCGGCACCGGCCGACTCGACAAACTGCACATAGGGCATGCGGTTCTGACGTGCGATCTCCAGGCCACGCATCAACTTCTTGGCGTTGAAGGCGTTGAAAGCACCGGCGCGCACCGAGGGGTCGTGGCCGAGGATCACGCACTCCACGCCCTCGATCACGCCGATGCCGACGACAAAGCCCGAGCCGACGTTGAAGTTGGAGCGCCAGGCCGCCAGCGGGCTGATCTCGAGGAAGGCCGAGTCGCGATCCAGCACCAGCGCGATGCGTTCGCGCAGCGGCAGCTTGCCGCGCTTGCGCAACCGGGCCAGTGTTTCCTCACCGCCGCCGGCGGCGGCTTCGGCATACAGCGCATCGAGTTCGGCCAGCGCGGTCAGCATCTGCGCGCGTTTGGTCTGGAACGGCTCGGATCGGGTATCGAGTTGGGTGGCCAAAACGGACATGGGATTTCGGACTGAAGGGGATTGAAGGGGGTTGAAGCGTGGCTGGCTTGATCGGGCAGACGCTCAGAGCGACAGCGCTTGCACGTAGGCCGGGCGGTCAGTGATGCGATCCCACCAGCGCTGGGTGTTGGGCGTGAAGACCTCGTCGATGCCGAGCGATTGCGCCAGCACCAGCGCATAGCCGACGCAGATGTCAGCGATGGTGAAGCGATCACTGCACAGATACTGGCGATCAGCGGTGGCCGTCTCAACGCAGCGCATGCGCGCGGCAAACCAGCGCCGGTAGTCTTGCGCCACCTGCGGGTTACGGCGCTCTTCGGGCTCAAGCCGGGTATAGCGCAGCACCAGGGTCTGCGGGAAGGTCAGCGTGGCGTCGCTGCGGTGCAGCCAGTTCAGGTAGGCGCCGTAGTCGGGCTCGTCGGGCCGCACCGCCAGATCACTGGGGCCATGGCGGTCAACCAAGTATTGGCAGATGCCGGCTGATTCGGTCATCACCACCGGGCCGTCGATCAGGCAGGGGATGGTGCCCAGCGGATTGATCGCCAGGTAGGGCTTGGTGGTCACCCGTGGCGGGAACGGCATCGTGATCAGTTCATGATCCAGCCCCATCTCAAGCAGGGTCCACAAGGGCCGCATCGAGCGCGCCCGGGTGCAGTGGTAGAGCTGTAGGGTCATCGTCGCTTCCTCGGCAGCAAGGGGCTGACCGGATCACTTCTCCGGCCATGCGTTGATGCAGCTTATCCGGGCGTCTGGCGCGGTGGGTGTCCGACGCGTGACAGCGCCGGGGCAGGCCCGACTGAAGCCGCGCTGGCTCAGGCTCAGGCCGCTGGCGGCTCAGCAGCCAGCAACTGGAAGTACACGCCGCCGAGGTGGAAGCGCTGGTCGAGCTCGACGCGCAGGCCGCAGTCGACGGCACGCTGCAGGCAGGCTGCCGGGTCGGCCACCGCCAGCACCACGCTGCCCAGCGCCTCGCCCGCGCCCTGCTCGAAGCCGATGCTGGCGCGCTCAACGCGCAGGCTGCCGGCTTCATCCAGCGGCAGCCTCAGGATCGCCGCCCACCAGCGCGCCAGCGCGGCCGGATCGGGGCTCTCGAGCCGCAGGCCCAGCAGGCGCGGCGGTGCGGGCTGGCGCGCAAAATCTTGCCAGTGTGGCCCGGCCGGCCACCAGCAGCCATCGCGGGCCTCGCCGCCGCGGCTGTGGCCCAGCTCGATGAAGGCGGCGCGGCAGTCACGCGGATGCAGTTGCACGCTCTGGTAGTCGGCATGGTCTATCTGGTGCGCCGTGCGCACGCCCAGCGCAGCGGCAGCGCGCTGGCGGCCGGCTGGATCATCGGTCTGGAAGATCGCCATATAGCCGCCATGGCCCTGGCTGCGCTGGAT
Source organism: Burkholderiales bacterium (assembly GCA_038325945.1). Taxonomy (GTDB): domain Bacteria; phylum Pseudomonadota; class Gammaproteobacteria; order Burkholderiales; family Burkholderiaceae_C; genus Pseudaquabacterium. The sequence goes on from JBBQJN010000177.1 coordinate 2,786, forward strand.
GAAACGGCCAGCGGCGGTGCCCGCATGCAGCGGCGTGACCACTTCCAGGAAGTCGCTGCCCAGCGGCAGCAGTGCGTTGTGCAGGCCATAAGCGGCCAGGCCGGGGTCGCGGTGGCAGACCGCCAGACCCAGGATGGCCTGCAGATCCTCAACCAGCGGTTCAAGGCGCGGAGCGGCCAGGCAGATCTGTCGCAATCGAAGCATGGTGGGCAGGGCTCGGGTCGGGATGATGGGCAGGCCATGTTCGTCGCCGCGCAGGATCGGCGCTGCCCACTGCGCGACAGGCCGCGGTCAGGCTCCGACCCGGTGATCGCGCAGCGGCAGCGAGGCAGTACCGAGGCGTCAGCGCGGCTGTAGCCTGGGCGACGCGCCGCGGCCGCGGCCTGCTGCAGACTGCGCGGGTCAGGCGCCCAGCGCCTGCCGTCAGCCGTCAGCCCGTCATCACGGGCCGCTCCACCCGCTCAAAAGGATTCCCGCCATGCGCCAAGCCGTCATCGTCTCTTATGCCCGTACCGGCCTGGCCAAGGCCGGCCGCGGCGGCTTCAACCACACCGCCAACATGAGCATCCTGGGCCATGCCATCGAGCATGCGGTCAAGCGCTCGGGTGTAGACCCGGCCGAGATCGAGGACGTCATCGCCGGCTGTGTGGCCGCCTCGGGCAATGTGGCGCGCGCCGCCGCGTTGCTGGCCGGCCTGCCGGTCACCACCTCGGGCATGACGATGCACCGCGCCTGCTCGTCGGGGTTGAACGCCATCGCCGCGGCGGCTCACCACATTGTCGAGGAGGGCGCCAGCGTGATGGTGGGCTGCGGCGTCGACTCGATCAGCATGCAAGGCGGCGGCGGTGGTGGCCGCGACAGTCGGCTGACCGATCTCTACCCCGATTTCTGGATGCCGATGATCGACACCGCCGACGTGGTGGCCGAGCGCTACAAGATCAGCCGCGAGTACCAGGACGAGTATTCGCTGGAGTCGCAGCGCCGCATGGCGGCGGCGCAGGAGGCCGGCAAGTTCAAAGACGAGATCATCTCGGTGAAAACGGTGATGAAGGTGATCGACAAGGCGACCAAGGCCGAATCCTTTGTTGATGCCGTGGTCGACCGCGACGAGTGCAACCGCCCCGACACCACGCTGGCCGGCCTGGCCAAGCTCGAGCCGGTGAAGGGCCCGGGCAAGTTTGTCACCGCCGGCAACGCCAGCCAGTTGTCCGACGGCGCGGCAGCCCTGGTGCTGATGGAGGCCAAGGAGGCCGAGAAGCGTGGCCTGCAGCCGCTGGGCGCCTTCAAGGGCTGGGCGGTGGCCGGCTGTCAGCCCGACGAGATGGGCATCGGCCCGGTGTTTGCGATTCCGCGCCTGCTCGAGCGCCATGGCCTGAAGGTCGCCAACATCGACCTCTGGGAGCTCAACGAGGCCTTTGCCAGCCAGTGCCTGTACAGCCGTGATTACCTGGGCATCGACCCTTTGATCTACAACGTCAACGGCGGCTCGATCGCGATCGGCCACCCCTTTGGCATGACCGGCGCGCGGCTGGCCGGCCATGTGCTGATGGAAGGCCGGCGCCGCGGTGCCAAGCACGTGGTGGTGTCGATGTGCATCGGCGGCGGCATGGGCGGCGCCGGTTTGTTCGAGGTGTACTGATCGCCGGCTGGCCGGCCGACCGCTGCCGGCCTGGCCTATGATCCCGGCCCTGTGCCACACCGGCGACGATCTGCGTTGCCTCCCATGAGCGATCCCGTCTCCCTGGCTGACGAGCAGGCCATGCGCCTGGCGCTGGACCAGGCGCTGAACGCGCAACTGGCTGGCGAGGTGCCGGTGGGCGCGGTGATCGTGCGCCACACCGCCGACGGGCCGCAGCTGCTGGCCACCGGCTACAACCGGCCAATCACCAGCCACGACCCCACCGCCCATGCCGAGATCGTGGCGCTGCGCCATGCTGCGCAGCTGGTGCAGAACTACCGCCTGCCCGATTGCGAGCTTTATGTGACGCTGGAGCCCTGCGCGATGTGCGCGATGGCCTTGCTGCATGCCCGCTTCAAGCGCGTGGTGTTTGCCGCTACCGACCCCAAGACTGGCGCCGCCGGCTCGGTGATCGACTTGTTTGCTGACCCCCGGCTCAACCACCACACGGCGCTGCAAGGTGGTGTGCTGGCCGAGCCGGCGGCGGCGCTGTTGCGCAGCTTTTTTACCGAACGCCGGGCCCAGCAGCGGGTCGAGCGTGACGCGTTGCGCCAGCTGGCCGCATCGACTGAGCATTTGGCGAAGTTCGACCTGAGCGCCGCGATTCCCGTTGGAGAATGCACCGAATTGCACCACGACGCCGAGCCACCAACCCCACCATGAACGACCTGCATGTGTTTGCGCCTTCGGGCGTTGAGCTGCGCACCGCCGCGCTGAAGCTGGCCGGCCAGCGCCTGAAGAAGCTGGGCTTTGAGGTCACGATGGACGCCAGCGTGCGTAGCCGCCACCAGCGTTTTGCCGGCGATGACGAGGCCCGGCTGGCCGCCATCCACCGCGTTGCCGAGGCCGCACCGTCGGTGGCCATGGCCTGTCGCGGCGGTTATGGCCTGAGCCGGCTGCTTGATCGCATTGACTGGAAGCTGTTGGCCCAAGCCGCTGAACGCGGCACTCGCTGGGTCGGCCACAGCGATTTCACCGCGCTGCAACTGGGCCTGCTGGCCCATGGCGGCACGATGAGCTGGCAGGGGCCGATGGCCTGCGACGACTTCGGCCGCAGCGATGAGGCCGGCGGCGTTGACGAGGTCACGCGGGACTGTTTTCTTGAGGCCATGTCGGGTGAGCTGGAGGCGGTGGGTTTTCGCACCGAGGCCGGCTTTGACGGCCTGGACGTCAAGGGCAAGCTATGGGGCGGCAACCTGGCGATGCTGGTGTCGCTGCTGGCCACAAAGCACTGGCCGCGCATCAAGGGCGGCATCCTGTTCCTTGAGGATGTGGGCGAGCACCCTTACAAGGTGGAGCGGATGTTGCTGCAGTTGCAGCAGGCCGGCGTGCTGGCGCAGCAGAAAGCGGTGCTGCTGGGCGATTTTGGCGGCTGGCGCAAGAGCCCCAATGACCGTGGCTACACGCTCAAGAGCGCGGTGGCGCATCTGCGCAGCGTCTGCGCCACGCCCATCCTGAGCGGCCTGCCGTTTGGCCATGTGCCCACCAAGGTGACGCTGCCGGTGGGCCTGAAAGCACAGCTGCTGGTGCAAGGCCGCAACGTGTTGATCGGCTGGTAGAGGCATGTTGCTCAGCTTGCGTCCCCCAGCGCCCAGGCGCTTGGCCGCCTGGGCGCTGGGCCTGTGGGTGCTCGGGCTGGTGCTGGGCCTGGCCGGCTGCAACAACAGCCCCTATGTGCTGGGCGCTGAACGTGAGAACACGTTGTATTACTCGTTTGACGAGCGCTCGCCGCGCTACCTGGATCCGACCGCGTCGTACGCCAACCCCGAGTCGGCCTACACCATGCAGGTCTACGACCCGCTGTATGGCTACCACTACCTGAAGCGGCCCTATCAACTGGTGCCCAAGGCTGCTGTCCAGGTGGTCAAGCCGCGTTACCTCGACAAGAACGGCCAGCCGCTGGCCGACGACGCGCCGGGCGAGGCCATTGCCGAGAGCATCTACGACATCCCCATCCGCCCCGGCATGCGCTACCAGCCGCATCCGGCCTTTGCGGTCGATGCCCAGGGCCAGCACCGCTACCACAGTGAGCAGCCGCTGGGCCGCGCCGAGTTGGGTGATAAACGCTCGCCACTTGAGTTCAAGCACCAGGGCACGCGCGAGGTGGTGGCCGAAGATTTTGTCTACGCGCTCAAGCGCCATGCCACCACGCGCATCGAGGCGCCGGTGTACGCGGTGTTTGCCCAATATGTGATCGGCCTGAAGGACTATGCCGCGCTGATCAAACGCGAGGATGCCAAGCTGCTCGCCGGCCTGCCCGAGGACCTGCGTGACAAGCCTTTTCTGGATTTCCGCCGCTGGCCGTTGGCCGGCGCCACCGCGCCCGAGAAGCACCTGCTGCGCATCCGCCTCAAGGGCAAGTACCCGCAGTGGAACTACTGGCTGGCGCTGGCCTTCACCGCGCCGCTGCCCTGGGAGGCCGATGCCTTTTACGCCCAGCCCGGCATGAATGAGGCCGGCTTGTCGCTCAACCAATGGCCGGTGGGCAGCGGGCCGTACATGATGGCCGAGTTCATCCGCGACCGCCGCCATGTGATGGTGCGCAACCCGAATTACCGACACGACCCCTATCCCTGTGAAGGCATGCCCGGCGACCGCGAGGCCGGCCTGCTGGCCGATTGCGGCAAGCCCATGCCTTTCATCGACAAGCTGCATGTCACGATCGAAAAAGAGAAGGTGGCGCGCAAGGAGAAATTCAAGCAAGGCTATTTCGACGTGCCCGAGATTGAGCGGCCCGAGTGGGGTGTCGATTTCCGCAACGATGCTGATGACAGTGACGAGGTGGCGGCCTTGTACAAGCAGCGGGGTTTCAAGTTTCCGCTGGCCACCGACATCACCAACTGGTACCTGGGCTTCAACATGCTTGATCCGGTGGTGGGCAAGGGCGCCACGCCGCAAGAGGAGCTGCGGCACCGCAAGCTGCGCCAGGCGATCTCCATCGTGATCGATTACGAAGAGGGCTACGGCCGCATCTTTAAGCACAAGGGCGGTGTGGCCGCGCACAGCCCGCTGCCGCCAGGGCTGTTTGGCTCGCGTGAAGGGCAGGGTGATTTCCACAACCCGGTGACCCACCACCTGGTCGACGGCAAGGTGGTGCGCCGCTCGGTGGCCGAGGCCAAGGTCTTGCTTGCCGAGGCCGGTTATCCCGGTGGCCGCGATGCGGTCAGCGGCAAGCCGCTGGTGCTGAACTACGACTTCCAGCGTGCGGTAACGCCCGAGTTCAAGAGCGAAAACGACTGGATGGTCAAGCAGTTTGCCAAGCTCGGCATACAGCTGGAGATTCGCGCCACCGACTTCAACCAGTACCAGGACAAGACGCTGCAGGGCAAGCACCAGATCTTCTGGGCCGG
>JBBQJN010000178.1:0-7702 GCA_038325945.1 Burkholderiales bacterium
GGCCGGGGGGCTCCCCGGGGGGCTTTGCTCCCCCCGGCCCCCGGCGTTGTGCTTTGTTCTTATTCCGGCGGGGGTGGGGCTTTGGGTCCCTCCCCCCCCCCTCCCCCCGACAGCCTCGTAGAGCGCTTGACCGGAGGTTCCGTGTCCCTGGACGTGCTGCAACTCGATGTGTCTGGACGCCCTCAGGCGTGGATCACGCCGCGTGAGGCTGCCCTGCTGTACGCCGCCGACGGCGTGGCCTGGACGCTGGGCCAGGCCTTCCATGTGCTGCGCGGTGGCATTCAGCGTACCACCGGCCTGCAGTCACGCATCGAGGTGCACCCGATCGTGGCGGTGCGCGGCTGCGTGCCCAGCCGGGCCTGGCGCACGGCGCCGGCCTTGACCAACTCCAAGCTGTTTGTGCGTGATCGCCATGTCTGTGCCTACTGCGGCGGGCGCTACGGCTTCGACACCCTGACCCGCGAACACATCATGCCCACCTCGCGCGGCGGCCGCGACAGCTGGATGAACTGCATCACCGCCTGCCGCGCCTGCAATGGCCGCAAGGGCAACCGCCTGCCTGAAGAATCGAACATGACCCTGCTCTACCTGCCCTATACCCCCAGCTTGCACGAGGACATGATCCTGCGTGGCCGCCGCATCGTCGCCGACCAAATGGACTTTCTGCTGGCCAGCGTGCCGAGCTCAAGCCGCCTGCACGGGTGAGGGGGCGATGCGGCAGGCGCTGCGGCGCTGGATCGGGCGCTGCGCGGCGGCCACCGGCTTGCTGGCACTGGTGGCCAGTGCGCTGACGGCCAGCCCTGCCCAAGCTGCCGGCAGTGCTCAAGCCTCCGGCAGTGCCCAGGCGACCGGCAGCACGCAAGCCACCAGCAGCGCGCAGCCGGCCACCCACCCCCCGGTTCGCGTGCCCGATAGCCTGGCCCAGCGCCTGCAGCCCTGCACCTTGTGCCACGGTGCCGAGGGCCGCGCCGGCCGTGAGGGCTATCTGCCGCGCATTGCCGGCAAGCCAGCGGCCTACCTCTACCAGCAACTGCTGAACTTTCGCGATGGCCGCCGCGCCAACGCCGCAATGGCCGATCTGCTGGCCCTGCAAAGCGACGCCTATCTGTCCGAGATGGCCGGCTACTTCGCCGCGCTGTCGCTACCGCATGCCCCGCCGCCGCAGATCAAGGCCGCGCCGCAGGTCTTGGCACGCGGCCAGGCGCTGGCCCTGCAGGGGGATGCCGAGCGCAAGCTGCCGGCCTGCAGCGCCTGCCATGGCGCCAGCCTGGGCGGCCGATGGCCGGCCGTGCCAAGCCTGCTGGGCCTGCCGCGCGACTACCTTATCGGCCAGCTGGGCAGCTGGCGCACCGGCAGTCGACGCGCCGTGGCGCCAGACTGCATGGCGCAGATCAGCCGCCGGTTGAGCGCCGCTGACATTGGCGCGGTGGCCGCCTGGCTGGCAGCCCAGGCCGTGCCCGCCGGACAGCAGGCTGAGGCGCCGGGCATGCTGCCGCCGCCGATGGACTGCGGCGCAATCCCGTAGCCCGGCGCATGAGCCGCAGCACTGCGCTTGCCCTGCGCTGGGCGCTGGTCCTCACGCTGTTGCTGGCGCTGGCGCTGGCCGGCCTGCTGGCCTGGCAGCTGCGTCCACCGCCCTGGACCAACGCGCCAGCGCCCGGCGCAGCGGCGGGTGCAGTAGCGGGTGCAGTAGCGGGTGCAGTAGCGGGCGCCGAACCACCAGTCAGCGCGGAGTTGCTGCTTAGCGGTGCCATGCTGGCGCGCGCCGGCCACTGCGCGGGCTGCCACACCGAGCGCGGCGGCGCAGCCTATGCCGGCGGGCGCGCCATCCCCACGCCGTTTGGCGAACTGCGCTCACCCAACCTGACGCCCGACGCCGCCACCGGGCTGGGCAACTGGCGCGAAACTGATTTCCGGCGTGCGCTGCAGCAGGGCCAGTCGCGCGACGGCAGGCTGCTGCTGCCAGCTTGCCCTTACCCCAGCTTCACGCGCGTCAGCGACAACGATGTACAGGCGTTGTCGGCCTGGTTGCGCAGTCAGCCACCCGTTGCCCAGGCCCCGCAGCCCCATGCACTGGCCTGGCCTTACAACACCCAGCTGGCAATTGCCTTGTGGCGCAGCCTGTACTTTCGGCCCGGTCGCTTCGAGCCCGACGCCACGCGGTCCGAGCAGGCCAACCGGGGCGCCTACCTGGTCAACGGCCTGGGGCATTGCGACGCTTGCCATGGCCGACGCGGGCTGCTGGGTAACAGCGCGGCACTGGACGCCGAAGGAAGCACGGGCGGCGCTGTGATGCCCGACCAACGCTGGTATGCGCCCTCGCTGACCGACGCCGCTGAGGGCGGTGTGCCCGGCCGCGATGCTGATGAGCTGGTGCAACTGCTGAAAACCGGCGTGTCGCCGCGCGCGACGGTGATGGGGCAGATGGCCGAGGTGGTGGCCGGCAGCACCCAGCACCTGGCCGAATCGGATCTGCGGGCGATGGTGGCCTATCTGCAGCAATTGCCGGCCACGCCGCCAGTGGCTGTGCGCGCCCGCGCGCCGCGCCGCGATGCCGAGCCGTTGCAGCGCGGCCGGCAGCTTTACCAGGATCTGTGCACCGACTGCCATGGCGACCAGGGCCAGGGCGCGCCCGGCATTTACCCGCCGCTGGCGGGCAACCCGACGGTGACCATGGCCGACAGCCGCAACCTGTTGCAATCGATCCGCCGTGGCGGCTTCCCGCCGGCCACCGCCGGCAACCCGCGGCCCTATGGCATGCCAAGCTTCGACCTGCCCGATGCCGACCTCGCCGCACTGGCCAGCTGGCTGCGCGCCGCCTGGGGCCACAACGCCGCGCCAGTGCAGGCGGTACAGGTGCTGCTGGCGCGATGAACCGGGGGTAAGGTTCACGTTTCTTCACCCAAGCGCAGGGGAACGCGCAGCACCGCAGGGTGTCCAATCCAGATGACCTGTCAACGGCGGCTGGCTCCGAGCCGTTGTGAAACACAAGCTTCAACAAGGCCCAACAAGGCCCAACAAGGCCCAACAAGGCCCAACGAGGCCCAACGAGGAAAACCATGTTCAGATTTGCAAAACCCCTGGCCCTGGCCATCGCCCTGGTGATGGCCGGTTGCGCCACCAGCAACCCCGACGTCATCAGCCGCCACGACGCGCAGCGCATGTCCAGCGTGATTGACGGCACCGTGCTGACAGTGCGCAACGTCACCGTCGACGGCAGCCAGAGCGGCGGCGGCGCTGCCGCTGGCGGCGTGGTGGGCGCCATTGCCGGCTCGTCGATTGGTGGCCGGCGCGACTCGGGCGTTGGTGGCGTGCTGGGCGCGGTGGCCGGCGCGGTGATCGGCAATGCCATCGAGCGCAACACCACGCGCGAAGATTCACTGGAAATCATGGTGCAGCTGCGCAACGGCGAGCGCCGCGCCATCGTGCAGGCCAAGGGCGGCGAAGTCTTCAACCCCGGCGACGCGGTGATCATCGTCACCACCGGCAACAAGGTGCGCGTCACGCGCGCGCCGGCCGCCCAAGGCACGGCAGCACCCCTGCCGATGCCGGTACCCGGCCGCCGCAGCTGAGCGACTGAGAGGTCGGCCAGGGCGCCCAAGCCAGCAAGGCTTGCGCGGCTCGGGCTCAGCAATTCTCAGGCCGGCGGCGCCGGCAGCTTGATGTCACGCAGGGCCAGCGCCAGCTCAGTGGCCTGCCAAACGGTGATGCCCTGGACGGATGCAAACGCGCGCGCGCTGTCGGTCAGCTCACCCAGGCAGATGCACAGCGCGTGCGAGGCCTCGGCGGTGTCGCGGCCGTTCTGCAAGGCGCGCAGGGTCTCGATGCCGACGCGGGCCGACTTCCAGCGCCGGGCGCTGACGGCCATCAACTGACCCTGGCGCTCGAGCAAAAAGTCCATCGCCTCGCCCTTGCCGGGCGTCACGGTATGGCCGTCGCGCTCAAACGCCTGCGTCAGCAGCGCCGCAAAGGCTGGCCAGCCGATCGCGCTGACGCTGTCCTGGGTCAGCTGCACGCGCGCCGCGTTGGGCAGCCCCCACTGCCGCTTGGCGGCCAGCACAGCGATCACCAGGAACGGAAAACCCGACAAGGCGCCAACCACCCGGTACTCACTTGGCAGCAGCGCCGCCGCCACCAGCCCCAGCACACAGCCAATCGTCGCGCTCAGCCACCAGGGCTTGCGCAGCAGCATGGCGAACAGGGAGTTGGGGGGCATCTTGAATTTTTTCATGGCCAAAGTTTGGCATGAAGCGCATGAGGGCCTGGCACGGATGGACAGCCGCCTGCCCGCGCAGGCATGCTCAGCCCCTGCTGCACCCCCGCCAACGGCCCGGAATACCGCTTGAGACTCTTCTCCTACCGCAACCGCCCGGTGCATCTGGGCCCCTATCCGCTGGAGCGGTTGAGCCGCATCCAGGCTCTGCCCGATCTGGCCGACGTGCCGCCGCTGCCGGCACCCGACTTCGAGCCCGCCGACCCGCTGTCGATCGCCCATGCCATGCGGCGCTTCATGGCGATGTTTGACGTGGTGCGCGACGGCGCGGTGGCCGCGCAGCGCGCCGAGATCCCGGCCGATGCGCTTGAGCGCGCGCAGCACCTGAAGGCCGCGGGCTATTACTTCGACGCCTCGATGGTCGGCATCTGCCGGCTGCCGGCCGCTGCGCTGCTGGCCACGCCGCGGCGCAACCCTGCCGTGGCCGGCATCGCCGAAGAACTGGCGCACAGCCAGCCGCGCAGCTTTGCCGCCGGCATGGACATGATCCTCAGCGATGTGCTGGACGCTGCGCGCGCCGAGCAAGGGCCGATCAACCACCACAGCCATGCGTTGGTGGTGCTGGTCGAGTACCCGCGAGACCCGCGGCCCGACGAGCCCGGCAGCGACTGGATCATCGATGCCCAGGCCCAGCGCGCCGCGCTGCTGGCAGCACAAACCGCCGTGCTGCTGGCCAGCTACCTGCGCCTGCTGGGCTTCGAGGCGCGATCGCACAGCGCGAGCTGCAGCGAGCTTGAACTGCAGCGGCTGGCCGTGGCCGCCGGCCTGGCCCAGCCCGACGGCAGCAACCCCTACCTGGGCCGCCGCTACGGCCTGGCGGCAGTCAGCACCACGCTGGCGCTGGCCTGCGACCTGCCGCTGGCTGCGCCAGCGCTGCAGCGCCGCAGCCGCTCGCATGGCCTGGCCTGGCAGCTGGGCCTGGGCACGCTCAAGGGCGCCCACCATCAAGACCCGTTTGCGCGCCGCGATTTCCACCTTGGCCCGCATCCCTTCGAAACCCTGCAGCGCCGCGATCAGCCCACCACCTTCATCGACCATGACCGCGTGCCACGCTTTCCCAAGCGCGCCGACTTTTTTGCCCGCGCGCTGTTTGGCGACCTCGGCAAGGACGTGCAGGACAGCGCCAAGAACGCCCACTATGTGATGAAGAGCCCGATCGGCGCCTGCGCCCGGCGGGCCTTGGGCGCCCTGCTGCTGCTGCAGTTCGGCCCGGCGCGTGGGCCGGTGTCGCCAAGCACCGCCGATGCGCAACGCAATGCGCATAACCTGAAAGCGGCCTCATACTTTCTGGGCAGCGACGCGGTGGGCCTGTGCAAGGTGCCTGAGTGGGCCTGGTACTCGCACGACGCCGGTGGTAACACGCTGGCGGCGTATCACGCCAATGCCGTGAACCTGTTGCTTGACCAGGGCCACGAGACCATGGAAGGCGCCAGCGGTGACGATTGGATCTCGGTGGCGCAGAGCATGCGCGCCTACCTGCGCTTCTCGCTGCTGGGCGGCGTGATCGCCGAGCAGATCCGCCGGCTGGGCTATTCAGCGCGGGTGCATTCGGTGCTGGACGGCGACGTGCTGCAGCCACCGCTGCTGCTGCTGTCGGGCCTGGGCGAGGTCTCGCGCATCGGCGAGGTCATCCTCAACCCCTTTCTCGGCCCGCGGCTCAAGAGCGGCAGCGTCACCACCGACCTGCCCATGCTGATGGACAAGCCGATCGACTTCGGCCTGCAGCGCTTCTGCGAGCAGTGCAACAAGTGCGCGCGCGAATGCCCGTCGGGCGCCATCACCGCCGGCCCCAAGCGCATGTACAACGGCTACGAGATCTGGAAATCCGACGCCGAGAAATGCGCCCGCTACCGCATCACCAATGCCGGCGGCGGCATGTGCGGGCGCTGCATGAAGACCTGCCCCTGGAACCTGGAAGGCCTGCTCTCCGACAGCGCCTGGCGCTGGCTGGCCATGAAGCTGCCAAGCCAGGCCAGCCACCTGGCGGCACTGGACGACAAACTGGGCCGGGGCGCCATCAACCCGGTCAAGACCTGGTGGTGGGATATCGAGCTCGACCGCGCCAGCGGGCGCTATGTGCAGGCCAAACTGACCCACAGGCGCGGCATCAATCCGGGCCTGAAGCTCGACCCGGCGACGCAGACGCTGGCGGTCTACCCGGCCGACACCATGCCGCCGCCCTACCCGGTGGTGTTTCCGGTTGACCGCGAGGCCGGCATCGCCCGCTACCGCGCCATGCTGTCGCCCGCCGAGTACCAGGCCCGGCTGGCGCGTGGCGCCACCGAAGACCTGGCGCCGCCGTTCCGCCTGCCCGAAGGCGAGCCGCCGGTATTTCCGGTGCGCCTGCATCGGCGCGTGGACATGACGCCCGAGGTGGTCAAGTTCGAGTTGACGGCGGCCGATGGCGGCGAGCTGCCTGCGTTCGAGGCCGGCGCGCACATCGACGTGGTCATCGCGCCCGAGTACCAACGCGCCTACAGCCTGGCCGGCGACCCGGCCGACGTCAGCCGCTGGGTACTGGGCGTGCAGCGCGAGGCACCCGAGCGCGGCGGGCGCGGTGGCTCGGCGCTGATGCACCGCGCCTTCCGCGAAGGCCGCACGCTGTTTGTATCAAAACCGCGCAACCTGTTTGCGCTGCACGAGCACGCCAGCATGAGCTGGCTGTTCGCCGGCGGCATCGGCATCACGCCGCTGCTGACCATGGCCCACCGGCTGCACGCGCTGGGCCGGCCGTTTGCGCTGCACTACAGCGCCGCCAGCCGCACCAAAGCCGGTTTTATTGCCGACATCGAGGCCGCGCCCTGGCGCGAGCAAGCCAACTTTCACTTCTCGCAGACCGGCCAGCGCGCCGACCTGGCGGCGCTGGTGCCGGCCTATAGCGCGGATGAGCAGCTTTACAGCTGCGGTTCGGCGCGCTACATGGACGCAGTGTTCGCCGCCGCTGCGGCGGCCGGCTGGCCGGATCAGGCCTTGCACCGCGAATACTTCAGCCTGCCCGAGGCGCCGCCGCGTCAGAACCATGCGTTTGTGCTGCGCCTGCTCGACAGCGGCCGTGAACTGGCCGTGCCCGCCGACCGCAGCGCCACCGAGGTGCTGGCCGAGGCCGGCTTGAAGATCGAGGTGAAGTGTTCGGACGGCCTCTGCGGCGTCTGTGCCGCAGCCTATGACCCGGCGCTGTCAGGTGCCATCGAGCACCGCGATGTGGTGCTCAGCCGGGCCGAGCGTGGCGAGCGCATCGTGCTGTGCTGCTCGCGTGCGGCAGATGCCGGCGGCGTCATCGCGCTGCGGCTCTAGGAGCCTGTCGGGCTTGGGGAGCGTCGGCTGCGAATCGACCGCAGCGGTCCATTTCTCACCGTCTTTTTGCCCCATAGCTGGGCTATGGGGCTGCAAATCCGGCAAGAACTGTCCTCGCTGGGGCCGATTCTCGCT
>JBBQJN010000179.1:0-7637 GCA_038325945.1 Burkholderiales bacterium
CGGCGCGCCTGCGCCGGGCAGGCTGGGATACTCCTTGCCCAACATGCAGGCCATCCTCGCCGTCACCGTTCCGTTCTTCGCGCTTGTGCTCGCCGGCTGGCTGGCGGCGCGCCATCGGCTGCTGCCCGAGGCGGCGATCCCCGGGCTGAACGCCTATGTGCTGTACTTTGCGCTGCCTTGCCTGCTGCTGCGCTTCGGCGCCAGCACACCGGTGCTGCAGTTGTTGAACCCCTCGGTGCTGGTGGTCTATCTGTTGTGCGCGCTGCTGATCGTGTTCTTCACCATCGCGGTCAGCCTCAATGCGCGGGTCGGCCTCAAGGACGCGTCCTTCGGCGCGCTGGTGGCGGCCTTTCCCAATACCGGCTTCATGGGCGTGCCGCTGCTGGCCGCGCTGCTGGGCGCGTCGGCGGTGGGCCCGGTGATCTCCACCATCCTGGCCGATCTGTTCATCACCAGCTCGCTGTGCATCGCGCTGTCGCAGCTGCAGGGCGCCGGCCAGCAGGGTGCGCGCACGGCCGCGCTGCGCGCGGTGCGCGGCGCGCTGTCCAACCCGCTGCCCTGGGCCATCGCCATCGGCGCGGCGATGTCGGTGGCCGAAGTCAAGCTGGCCGGCCCGCCGGACACTGTCGTGCGCATGCTGGCCGACAGCGCCAGCCCGGTGGCACTGTTCACCATCGGCGCCGTGCTCTGGCGCGCCGGCCAACACGCGCACAGCCGCACCCCGCTGGCCGACTACCTGCCGGTGGCGCTGATCAAGCTGTTTGTGCACCCTTTGCTGGTGCTGCTGGTCGGCGCTGGCGCGCAGCAACTGGGCGCGCCGCTGGACAACTTCCAGTTGATCGTGCTGACGCTGGCCGCCGCCCTGCCCAGCGCCAGCAACGTCTCGCTGCTGACCGAGCGCTACGGCGCCGATTCGGGCCGGGTAGCGCGCATCATCATGAGCAGCACGGTGCTGGCCTTCATCAGCTTCAGCCTGCTGGCCTGGTTGTTTGGGGTGCAGCCGGCGGGGTGACCAACGGTGGCGCCGGGCGCTGCCGGCACCAGGCCCAGGCCAACACCTGATCGACAACCACATGCCCAAGGTCGAGCAGCACGTGATCGAGTTCTCTTGCGCCGGGGCCGGTGGCCCGGAAACCTGCACCGACAAGGACATGCGCGCCTCGCACTAGGGCATGAACATCAGCGAACAGGAGTTCGTCACCGTGATCGACAACGCGATGGCCGTGCTGGCGACCCACCCCATCGACCCGACCACGCGCAACGACGTGCTGGCCATCCTGTGGTCGCTGAAAGGCGAAGTGATACGCGTCTGAGCGCATGAGGGTGAGGCCGCCCATGCCAGACCGATCTACCGTGAGCAACCGCCTACGCGAACCACCTCCCGCAGTGACTTCTGTGAAGTTCCTGCTTTGCTACCAGACCACCGCAACCCCGTACTCACCGAACACCGGATCAACCGTCACCAGCAGCGCCTGCTCGATCTGCGCCTGCGCCATCAACATGCGGTCGAACGGGTCGCGGTGCGGCCCCGGCCACTGCCCGGCCGCCAGCGCATGTGCCAGGCTGACCGGCAGCAGCTCGAAGCGCTGTTTGCGCAAGTACTGCGGCAGGTTGACGACGATGTCCTCGGCCTGTGGCAGCTTGCCGATACGGAACTTGGTGGCCAGTTCCCAGGCGCTGGCCGCGCTCACCAGCACCCGGCGCTCAGGGTCGGCAATCGCTTGCCGGGCCGTGAGGCTGAGCTCAGGGCTGTCCAACAACCACCACAGCAGCGCGTGCGTGTCGAGCAACAGCGGCAGGGTGTCGAGTGAACGGGCGATGCCAGCCCGCCGGCTTGGTTTGGCGCCGGCCGCCGCAGGCCCAACAGGCTCAGCGGCCATCCCAAGCGCTCAATTCGGCCTCGGGCAGGGGCTCGAAGAATGCCGGCGTGAGCGCAGCCTTGCCTTTGGCTGCGCCCGGCTGGCGCGCCGCCGGCCCCACCGGCACCAGCCGCACGCAGGGCTTGCCGGCCTTGGCGATGATGACCTCGTCGCCCATCATGGCCGCGTCCACCAGCCGCGACAGTTGAGCCTTGGCTTGCTGCAGGTTCATCTTCATTTTCGGACCACCTTGAGCGACCAGAACAGGGCCCCAGCTTAACTCAGATCGCCAACGGATCAACGTCGATGGCCCAGCGCGCCAGGCCCTTGTGGCGGGCGCGCAGGCCGTGCAGCAAAGGCATCCAATCGGCCAGCAAGCGCTGCAGCCGGGCGCGGCCGGGCGCTTCCACCAGCAGCTGCAGGCGCTCCATGCCGGCCACCTTGCTCAGCGTTGGCGGCACCGGCGGATAGAGCACCACACCCTCGGCCGCCGGCAGCGCGGCGGCCAGCGCGGCGGCTTCTTGCAACCAGGCCAGCGCCAGCTCGGGGTCGCGCGCCTCTGCGCGCAGCAGCGCCAGATGGCTGTAGGGCGGCAGGCCGGCGGCCTGGCGATCGGCCAGCTGGCTCTGGGCGAAAGCGCCGAAGTCATGCTTCTTCAGGGCCGCGTACAAGGGGTGTTGCGGATGCCAGGTTTGTACCCACATCTCGCTGCGCGCGCTGGCTTCGGCATGGCGGCCGGCGCGCCCGCCGGCCTGCATCAGCAGCGCAAACAGCCGCTCGGGGGCGCGGAAGTCGCTGGCGAACAGCGCACTGTCGGGGTTGACGGCCACCACCAGCGTGATGCGCCTGAAGTCATGCCCCTTGGTCACCATCTGCGTGCCGACCAGGATGTCAACCTCGCCGGCATGCACCTCGGCCAGCCGCGCCTGCAGCTGGCCCTTGCCACGCGCGGTATCGGCGTCGAGCCGGCCGATGCGCGCGCCCGGCAGCAGCTCGGCCAGCTGCTCTTCCAGCTTTTCGGTACCACGGCCCAGCGGTGCGATGTCGAGGTTGCCGCAGTCGGGGCAGGCGCGCGGCACGCGCTCGGTAAAACCGCAGTGGTGGCAGCGCAGCGTGCGCTCGCTCTTGTGGAAGACGCGCCAGGCGCTGCAGTGCGGGCAGCCGCTCTTCCAGCCGCAATCGGCGCAGTGCAGCACCGGTGCATAACCGCGGCGGTTGAGGAAGACCAGGCTCTGCTCACCGGCGGCGATGCGTTGGCGCAGCGACTCGATCACCAGCGGCGCCAGCACCGGTGATTGCCCCTTGATGCGCGGCAGCACGCCCATGTCGAACAACCGCACCCGTGGCAGCGTGCCGCCGCCTACCCGCGCATCCAGCGCCAGCCGCTGGTAGCGCTGCTGCGGCCCGGGCAGCGCGCGCTGCCAGGTCTCGAGCGAGGGCGTGGCCGAGCCCAGGATCACCGGCACCCGTTCCAGATGGGCGCGGTAGACCGCCAGATCGCGTGCCGAGTAGCGCGCGCCCTCTTGCTGCTTGTACGACGGGTCATGCTCCTCGTCGACCACGATCAGCCCCAGCCGTGGCAAGGGGGCAAACACGCTCATGCGGGTGCCCAGCACGATGTCGGCGCGGCCGAGGTGAGCGGTCAGCCAGTTGCGCAAGCGCTGCACCGGAGTCAGGCCGCTGTGCAGCGCCACCAGGCGAT
Organism: Burkholderiales bacterium; assembly: GCA_038325945.1. Taxonomy (GTDB): domain Bacteria; phylum Pseudomonadota; class Gammaproteobacteria; order Burkholderiales; family Burkholderiaceae_C; genus Pseudaquabacterium. The sequence continues at coordinate 3,562 of JBBQJN010000179.1, forward strand.
GCGCCGGAAAGCGCTCGGCAAAGCGCGCTTCGAGCTGTGGCGTCAGGTTGATCTCGGGCACCAGCACCAGCGCCTGGCGGCCGGCGGCCAGCGCGCGCTCGGTGGCATGCAGGTAGACCTCGGTCTTGCCGCTGCCGGTGACGCCGTGCAGCAACAGTGGTGGCGGCCTAGGGTTTTGGCCGGCGGCCTGGAAACCCGCCTCGATGACTGCCAGCGCCGCCAACTGCTCGTCGCCCAGCTGCGGCCGCAGCGGCTCGGCGGCTGCAGCTGCCGGCGCCTGATCGAGTTTTTTCAACAGCCGCGTCAGGCGCTTGGCCAGGCCTGCGGCGTCAAGCTTGCGCAGCTCGGGCGGCAGCACCGACAGCGCCAGCTCACCAACGCTGCGCTGGTAGTAGGCGGCGGCAAAATCGACCAACGCCAGCCAGGCCGGCGCCAGCGGCGGCAGCGCGTCCAGCACCTCGCCCACCGGCCGCAGTTGCAGTGCGGGCGCGCCCTCGGCCGGCAGCGGCGCCGCGGCATCGCCATGCCAGACGATACCCAGCAGCTCACGCTTGCCCAAAGGCACGCGCAGCAAGGTGCCGGGGGTCAGCGGCTGCTCACTCAGGTAGTGCAGCGCGCCCACCAGACCGCTGTGCTGCGGCGCCTCAACCGCCACGGCCACCACGACACCGCTCACGACGCCGCTCACGCCGGCAATCCCGTCAGTTGCGCCACTTTTATCGTCTTCACATCAAGAAACCACGTTAAGTTGATGATTGAAAACGAGTTTTTCAACTGTCCCCGGTTTCTGTGGATAACTTTGTGGGAAAGCTGCTCGCGAACGCGCTAAGTGCTTGATCCAACGGGCTCTGGCCCGCATTGCCCAACTTTGAAGCAGATCCAGAAACCTGTTCTACATCAATCACTTAGCACGAATTTGCAGCAAATCTGATGCTGCACTGCACATTCTTGGTCGGTACTTTGTCGCATGCCGTCTTTTGGGGATAAGTCAAGCCCTGAGTGCTCACTCATGCGGGTAAGTCCGCCCCCGACAACACTACTTCTCAGCGCGCAGCCGGCCCCTGGCGCCATGTCGGCGAATGCGCGTGCACCGCTTCCACCAGAGCCTGCACATGCTCCACTGGCGTGTGCTGGTTGATGCCATGGCCCAGGTTGAAGATGTGCCCACCCCAGCGGCCGTCGGCACGCTGCGGGCTGCCAAAGCTGTCGAGCACCGCACGGGCCTCGGCGGCCACCGCCTCGGGCGTGGCAAACAACACCATCGGGTCGAGGTTGCCCTGCAGCGCTACGCGGTCATCGAGGCGGCGGCGGGCCAGCCCCAGATCGCAGGTCCAGTCCAGCCCCACCACGTCGGCGCCGGTGTCGGCAATCTGCTCCAGCCACAGGCCGCCGCCCTTGGTGAAGACGATGGCCGGGATGCGCTGGCCGTCATACTCGCGCTTGAGTTGGCGCATCACGCGCTGCGTATAGGCCAGGCTGAACTGCTGGAAGGCGCGGTGTTCGAGCACGCCGCCCCACGAGTCGAAAATCATCACCGCCTGGGCGCCAGCCTCGATCTGCGCATTGAGGTAAGCCGCCACCGCATCGGCGTTGACCGCCAGGATGCGGTGCATCAGGTCAGGCCGACTGTAGAGCATCGACTTGACCTGCCGGTAATCGTCCGAGCCGCCGCCTTCCACCATGTAGCAGGCCAGCGTCCAGGGGCTGCCGGAGAAGCCGATCAGGGGCACGCGGCCGACTTGGCGGCCCTGGGCATCGGTGCTCAGCAAGGCCTTTCGGATCGAGGCCACGGCGTCGAATACATAGCGCAGCTTGTTCAGGTCAGGCACCGCGAGCTTGGCGACCGCCGCCTCGTCGCGCACCGGATGGGCGAACTTCGGGCCCTCGCCGGCGCCAAAGCTCAGGCCCAGGCCCATCGCGTCGGGCACGGTCAGGATGTCGGAGAACAAGATCGCGGCGTCGAGTGGGTAACGGTCCAGCGGCTGCAGCGTCACCTCGGTGGCGTACTGCGGGTTGGTGGCCAGACCCATGAAGCTGTTGCCCGCCGCCACCCGCGAGGCGCGGTACTCGGGCAGGTAGCGCCCGGCCTGGCGCATCAGCCAGATCGGCGTGTGATCGGTGGGCTGGCGCAGGCAAGCGCGCAGGAAAGTGTCGTTCTGCAGCAAGGCGTTCATGGCCTGGATTATCGCCGCCGCTGCGTTGCCACCGGCCTGCGGCGGCGGCTTGAATCCGGCGCTTTGGCCCTCAGCTATGCTGCGTCGCGCGCCGAAGCTGCGCAGGAGAAAACCATGGCCTTGCCCCGTTCCTTGCTTGCCGCCCTGTTGCTGGGCACCTCGCTGCTGCTCTCGGGCTGCGGCTACAACGACTTCCAGCGCCTGGACGAAGAGGTCAAGGGCAGTTGGGCCGAGGTGCTCAACCAGTACCAGCGCCGCAGCGACCTGATCCCCAACATCGTGGCCACCGTCAAGGGCGAGGCCAATTTTGAGCAGAGCACGCTGACCGGCGTGGTCGAGGCCCGTGCCCGCGCCACCAGCATCGTCGCCACGCCCGAGCTGATCAATGACCCCGAGGCCTTTCAGAAGTTCCAGGCCGCCCAGGGCCAGTTGCAGGGTGCGCTGAGCCGGCTGCTGGCGGTGAGTGAAAACTACCCCAACCTGAAGGCCAACCAGGGTTTCCAGGATTTGCGGGTGCAGCTTGAGGGCACCGAGAACCGCATCACCGTGGCGCGCAACCGCTACATCAAGTCGGTGCAGGGCTACAACGTGTTGACGCGCAGCTTTCCCAGCAACTTGACGGCGATGCTGTTCAGCTACGCCGCCAAGCCCAGCTTCACGGTGGCCAATGAGGCCGCCATCAGCGTGCCGCCGACGGTCAACTTCGACAAGCCCGCGGCCGCGCCGGCGGCGCCGGCCTCGCGTTGACGAGCGCTTCACCATGATGCGCTGGCTGCGCACGGCCCTGCTGAGCCTCACGGCGCTGGCGCTGCTGGCGATGGCGCCCGCGCTGCGTGCGCAGAACCTGCTGCCGGTGCCGGCACTGAGCGCCCGCGTCATCGACCAGACCGCTACGCTGGACGCTGGCGCGCGCCAGGCGCTGGAGGCGCGGCTGGCGGCGTTTGAGGCCGAGGCCGGGCCGCAGATCGTGGTGTTGCTGGTGCCGACCACCGCGCCCGAGGACATCGCCAGCTTCGCGCAGCGGCTGGGCGACGCCTGGCAGATCGGCCGCCGCGATGTGGGCGATGGCCTGATCATCGTGGTGGCCAAGAACGACCGCAAGGTCTGGATCGCGCCGGCCAAGGCGCTGGAAGGCGCGGTGCCCGACCTCGCGGCACGCCAGATCATCCAGAACCAGATCACGCCGGCCTTCAAGCAGGGCGACTTTGCTGGCGGCTTGTCGGCCGGTGTCGAGGCCTTGATCGCTCGCATCCAGGGCGAGCACCTGCCAACGCCTGAGCGGCGCGGCAGCGCCGGTGGCAGCGGCGGCTTCAATTGGGAGTCGCTGGCGATGATCTTCTTTGTTGCCGTACCCGTGGTGGGCAGCGTGCTCAGCGCGATGATTGGCCGCAAACTGGGCTCGGCATTGACGGCCGGCGGCACCGGCGCTGTAGCTTGGTGGCTGAGCGCCAGCCTGGCCATGGCCGCAGGAGCCGGCCTGCTTGCGCTGCTGCTGGTGGGCGTGCTGGGCGCCGGCGGCAGTGGCCGCAGCGGCCGATCCGGCCGAGGTGGTCATGGCGGCCCGCCGACCCTATGGGGCGGTGGCGGCGGTGGCGGCGGTGGTGGCGGCTTTGGCGGTGGCGGTGGCTTCAGCTCGGGCGGCGGCGGCAAATTTGGCGGCGGCGGCGCAGGAGGCAGCTGGTAATGGTTCAACTGACGCGTTTGCTCAAGCACCGCTGGCTGGACGAAACCGACAGCGCGCGGGCACTGCCGGAAGCCGCGCTGCAGCGCATCGAGGCCCATGTGGCGGCCAGCGAATCAGCGCACAGCGGCGAGATCCGCCTCTGCGTCGAGGCCGGCCTGCCCTTGTCCTACCTGTGGCAAGACTTGCAGGCGCGTGACCGCGCCATCACGATGTTCGGC
>JBBQJN010000180.1:0-7610 GCA_038325945.1 Burkholderiales bacterium
CAGCGGGATGGGCAACGAGAGGACCCACTGGCGCACCGGCACGCGCGGAATGACGTGGTCCACCAGGTGCGCCGCTGTCTGGGCCATGCGCCGGGCCCCGCACGACGGGCAAAAGCCGCGCCGCTTGCAGCTGAACGCCACCAGCTTGTCGTGCCCGCAGTCGCCGCAATGCAAGCGCAGGAAGCCGTGGGCCAGGATGCCGCATTCCATGAAGGCGTCGAAGTCGTCCTTCACGAACTGCGGTAGGTCGGCGCCAACCGCGGCCTCGGCCTGCTCGAAGAAGGTGGCGGCGTGCTGCTGCACCGGCGTGCCGATTGCGCGCTGCGCGCTGCGAGCTGCTCGATGTCAACGCCGTGCGCGCGGTCAACAAGCATGACAAGCTGGCGCTGCGCGAGGCACCGATGCTGTTGATGGAGTTCCATGGCAGCCCCGCCGGCGTGGCCGAGCAGGCGCAAACGGTGCAAGAGGTGGCGCACGAGCACGGCGGCGAAGACTTCGAATGGGCCACCACGCCCGAGGAGCGCAGCCGGCTGTGGGCGGCGCGCCACCGTGCCTACTTTGCTGGCATGTCGTCCAACCCCGGCTGCCGCACCGTGACCACCGATACCTGCGTGCCGATCTCAAGGCTGGCCGAGTGCATCACCCAGGCGGTGAGCGAGGCCGACGGGGCCGGCCTGCCGTATTACATCGTCGGCCATGTCGGCGACGGCAATTTCCACATCGCCTACCTGATCGACCCGACCCAGCCCGCGCAACGCGACACCGCCGAGCGGCTGAACGCCCAGCTGGTGCAGCATGCGCTGAGCCTGGAGGGCACCTGCACCGGCGAACATGGCATCGGCCTGCACAAGCAGGGTTTCTTGCTCGACGAGGCCGGCGTGGCCACGGTGGACATGATGCGCTTGCTCAAGCGCGCGCTTGACCCGAAAAACATCTTGAACCCGGGCAAGATCTTCGCGCTCTGAGCGCGCCCGGATCGGCGCGCGCGTCGATCCGGGCCCTCAGCGGCGCGCCAGCTTGCTGCTGCGCGGCGTCAGCTTGAGCTTGCCGGTGGCGTCGACCGATTCGGACTGGCACAGCAGCAAGTCGTCGGCGCTGAGTCGCGGCGTTCGGCAGCGTGCCACTTCAGCCACGCGCTCGCCGCTGTCGCTGAAGGCATGCACCGTATGCAACACATGGTCGGCCGCTTGCTCGCTGTCGCAGGCCAGGGCCAGCCAGCCATGGCCTGCCACCGCCGAGGCCAGGCCAGCGCAGTCCTCCACCAGCGGCCGCGGCGCGGCGCCGGGCCGCACCAGCAGCAAGCGGGTGCGGCGGCCTTCCACCGGGTCGTCGGGCAGCGCCGCACGGTAACGCTGCAGCACCAGGCTGAGCCCGGCGCCCAGCACACGCACGGCGCTGACGCGGTCGGCGTCGCTCCAGTTGACGGCGTCGGCCGGCACATCGGCGATCGACGGGTGAACGGCCGGCAGGCCCAGCGCCAGCAGGCTGCCCGCGCGCACGTTGCAGCGCTTGATGAAGGCGTCGGGCACATGTTGGCGCAGCCGCTCCAGCGCGGCCCGGGCCGGCTCGAAGTCACTGGCCACTTCAGCCGCCCAGGCAAACACCGGCCGCGAATCAAAGCAGTCGGCGGTGGACAGCAGCAGCCCGTCGCCCGCGCCGGCCGCGGTCAGCGCACGGGCACGTTTGGCGATGCCGCCCGGTGTCGCCTCGCTGGCGCCCACCACCAGCCAGCGTGTGCCGACAGCCGCCGGCGCATCGGCCCAGGCAGTGGCCGAGGCCAGCAGCCCCGCCAGCCCCAGCAGGGCCACGGCCGCAGGCACCAGCGCTTGCCGCAATGGCGAAGCGCCTGCCTTCACAGGCCGCTTTCCTTCTTGACCTTGGCCAGTTCGCTGTTGGCCACCAGCTGCACATGGGCCCAGTCGCGAAAACTCACCCAGTCACCGCCCCAGACCAGGCCTTGTGCCTTGGCCGCGACGCCCAGCGCCTTCCAGAAGCCCGAGCTCTCGGCCTCGGCGGTCCAGGCATAACGCGCGTCGATGATGTCGGCGGCGTAGGCGTTGGGCGTGCCGTCAGGCAACTGGGCGTTGTGGAAGCTGAACTTGACCTTGCTCTTGCCTTCGGCAAACAGCTTGGCCTGCACCGTCACCGAGCGCCAGCCATAAAACACCTTGGGCTGAAAGCCCTTGGCCGTCAACGCCGCCAGCACCTGCCGCACCTTGACCGCCAACTCAGGCTTCATGCTGCTCATCTTTTTCTCGGCCGGCCAGCGCGCCGGATCACCTTCCCACTCTTTGGGTAAGGGCGCCGGCGCCGGGGTAGGCAACCCCTTGGCGGCACCGATCAAGCGCTGCCAGCTGTTCTTGCCGGGCTCGATCAAGCCGTCGGGCACGGGCAGGAAGCTGGCCTGGAAGCGGTGGATCGCCTTGATCGTCAAGGGGCCGCAGCGCCCGTCGGGCTGGCCTGGATCGAAGCCCTTGGCTTTCAGCAGGCCCTGCACCAGCAGCACATCGGGGCGAAGGTTGAGGCCACCTCGGCCCACGCTAGCGGTCAGATCTTGCACGGCGGTTCTCCTGCAGAGCGGTCGGGCCTCGAATGTAGGCTCCGGCTGCCCGGCTGTCACCCCACGTTTGACAACTTGACAGCGGGCGCATGACGATTGACCGGTGGGCCCGTGGCCCGCAGCCCGTGGCCCGCGCGCGCTTCAGGCGGTGCCGCCGACTGTCAGGCCGTCGATGCGCAGCGTCGGCTGGCCGACGCCGACCGGCAGGCTCTGGCCTTCCTTGCCGCAGACACCGACACCCGAATCGAGTTCGAGGTCATTGCCGATCATCGATATGCGCTTGAGTGCCTCGGGGCCGCTGCCGATGAGGGTGGCACCCTTGACCGGGTAGAGGATCTTGCCGTTCTCGACCCAGTAAGCCTCGCTGGCCGAGAAGACAAACTTGCCGCTGGTGATGTCGACCTGGCCACCGCCGAAGTTGGTGGCATAGAGGCCGCGCTTGATCGAGCCGATGATCTCTTCCTTGCTGCGATCTCCGGCCAGCATGTAGGTGTTGGTCATGCGCGGCATCGGCACATGGGCATAGCTCTCGCGGCGGCCGTTGCCGGTGGGCTTGACGCCCATCAGCCGGGCGTTCATCGAGTCCTGGATATAGCCCTTGAGGATGCCGTCCTCGATCAACACGTTGCGCTGCGAGGCATGGCCTTCGTCGTCGACATTGAGGCTGCCGCGCCGGTCAGCCAGGGTGCCGTCGTCGAGCACGGTCACGCCCTTGGCGGCCACGCGCTGGCCGATGCGGCCGGCAAAGGTGGACGAGCCCTTGCGGTTGAAGTCGCCCTCCAGGCCATGGCCCACGGCCTCGTGCAGCAGCACGCCCGGCCAGCCCGGGCCCAGCACCACGGTCATCACGCCGGCCGGGGCCGGGCGCGATTCGAGGTTGGTCAACGCGGCATTGACCGCCTGATCGACATACAGCGTGAGCTGCTCGTCCTGAAAGTAGCCCAGGCCGAAGCGCCCGCCGCCGCCGCCGGAGCCCACCTCGCGGCGGCCGTTGCTCTCGGCAATCACGGTGATCGACAGCCTTACCAGCGGCCGCACGTCGGCGGCGCGGGTGCCGTCGGCGCGCGCCACCAGCACCACGTCATATTCGGCGGCCACGCCGACCATCACCTGCACGATGCGCGGGTCGCGGGCGCGGGCCATCTTCTCGATCTTCTCGAGCAAGGCCACCTTCTGCACGCTGTCGAGCGTGGCAATCGGGTCGGTGGGCGAGTACAGCGCGCGGCTGGTGGCGATCCTGGGTGCGCGGCCCAGCTTGACGCGGCGGCTCTGGCCGGCGGCGGCGATGCTGCGCACGGTGCGCGCGGCGTCGAGCAGGCTGGCCTCGGAGATGTCGTCGCTGTAGGCAAACGCCGTCTTCTCGCCGGCCACCGCGCGCACACCCACGCCCTGGTCGATCGAGAAGCTGCCGCTCTTGACGATGCCTTCTTCCAGGCTCCAGCCTTCATGGCGGGTGATCTGGAAGTAGAGGTCGGCATCGTCGATGCGGTGCTCACCGATGACGCCCAGTGCGCCGGCCAGCTTGGCCTCGTCAAGGCCAAAGGGGTCGATCAGCAACTGCTGGGCAATGGCCAAACGCTCGAGGGTGGGTTCGCGGGAGATCATCAAACCATTGTAGGCAGCGGCTGGGTTCACGCGCAGCCCGCATGGGTTCACCGAAATCACCGCGCCAGAGCCGCACGCTGCGCCCGGGGTCGACGCCCGCCAGGCGCCTCATAGGTTGAGAGGCAATCCCATGGGCCCATGGGATTGCCCCTCAACCTCTCAGCCCGCCGCGGTGTCAGCGTCGGGTGGCTCCGGGCTGGCGCCGTTGCGCAGCGCCAGCGCCTGGGCGTAGATCGCGTTGCGCGGCGCGCCACTGAGCTCGGCCGCCAGCGCCACCGCTTGCTTCAAGGGCAGTTCGCGCAGCAGCGGCCCCAGCAGGCGCTGGGCTTCGGCCGGCAGCTCGCCGGTATCCACCACGGCCGGCGCCAGCGCGTGCAGCACCAGCACAAACTCGCCGCGGCAGCGGTTGGCATCAGCGGCCAGCCAGGATGGCAGCTCAGCCGCCGCCATCGTGGCGATGGTCTCGAACTGCTTGGTGAGCTCGCGGCAGACTGTGATGCGGCGCGCCGGCGCAGCCTCGGCCAAGCTGTCGGCCAGCGCTTCGATGCGGTGCGGCGCCTCGAACAGCACCTGGTTGCCGGGCGCGGCGGCGGCGGCTTGCAGCCAGCTGCGGCGCTCGGCGCCCTTGGCCGGCGCAAAGCCGATGAAGGCAAAGCCGGTGGCCAGCGCATCGCCGGCAGCACTGAGCGCGGCCACCGCGCTGCTGGCGCCGGGAATCGGCAGCACCCGGTGGCCGGCGGCGGCCACTGCCGCCACCAGCAGTGCGCCGGGGTCGCTGACGGCCGGCGTGCCGGCGTCGCTGGCATAGGCCACACGCTGGCCCTGTGCCAGCCGCTCGAGCACGCCGCGCGTAGCGGCCTGCTCGTTGTGCTGGTGCAGCGCGAGCAGCGGCTTGTCGATACCCAGATGGCGCAGCAGCTGGCCGGTGACGCGGGTGTCCTCACAGGCCACCGCATCGACCAGGCCCAGCACATGGATAGCACGCAGCGTGATATCGGCCAGGTTGCCGATCGGCGTGGCCACCACGTACAGTGACGCCGGCGGGTGGTGCTGGCCGCCGGTGGCGGCGGCTGCGGCCTGTTGCAGCAAAGAGGGCGCGATGTTCAAAGGCTGGGGCCGGGGCGAAGCGACGGTGCCAAAGGCCGCCAAGGCCGCCGGCACCAAGGCGGTGGGCGACAGCGCCGAAGCGCTGGCGCTGGACTATCTGCAGCAGCAAGGCCTGACCCTGGTGCAGCGCAATTATCGGCTGGCCGGCGGCCCGGGCCAGCGCGGCGGCGAGATCGACATGATCCTGCGCGAGCCCGACGGCACGCTGGTGTTTGCCGAGGTGCGGGCGCGGCGCGGCAGCGGCTTTGGTGGTGCCGCGGGCAGCGTCTCTTTGATCAAGCAGCAGCGCATCCAACGCGCCGCCCAGCACTACCTGGCCCGGCTGGCGGTGCTGCCGCCCTGCCGTTTTGATGTGGTGGCGATCGACGGCGGCCAGTTGCAGTGGCTGCGCGGCGCCTTTGACGCAGCGGGCTGAACCAAGGCTGCAAGATCCGGCTTGGCACGGCAGCCTGGCCTCGTAGTCATTCACTGTGGCTGGCCGGGCGCCTGCGCCCTGGCCGCGGCGCGGCGGCGGTGCCTGAGTTGCCGCCGCCGCCGCTGTCATGTCCATCGCCCGCGCCGGCTGCCATCCCCTGCGGCCGCAGCTTAGACTGGCCAAGTTGCGATCGCAGACCTGAAGCAGGGAGGAGCCTTGATGAGCTTGGCGATGAGCTGGGATGAGTGGCATCAACACGACGCCGTGGCCTTGGCGGCGCGCTTGCGCCAGGGTGAGCTGACTGCCGCTGAGCTGGCAGCACAGGCCGCCGCCGCGGTGGCCTTGCTGAACCCGACGCTGAGCGCCGTGGTCGAGCTGTTCGACGACGCCGTGGCCGAGCCGTTCCAGGCCGGCGCCCGGCGCGACGGCTTCTTTGCCGGCGTGCCCTTCTTCGTCAAGGACCTCGGCCCCACGCTGCAGGGCCGCTTGCAGGAAATGGGCTCGCGCTTCATGCGCGGCCACCGGCCCGCCGCCGACAGCTTTCTCACCGGCCAGATGCGCCGCGCCGGGTTGAACCTGATGGGCCGCACCACCACGCCCGAGTTCGGCGTCTGCTCGTCGGCCGAGAACCCCGACGTCTACATCACCCGCAACCCCTGGAACCTGGACTACACCACGCTGGGCTCGTCGGCCGGCGCGGCGGCGGTGGTGGCCGCCGGCATCTTGCCGCTGGCGCACGCCACCGACGGTGGTGGCTCGATCCGCATCCCCGCCGGCGCCAACGGCAACCTCGGGCTCAAGCCTTCGCGCGGCGTGTTTTCGATCGCGCCCGGCATGTCCGACCTCAGCGGCCTGGTCTCCATCCAGGGTTGCCAGAGCCGCACCGTGCGCGATACGGCAGCCTTTATCGACCACTGCCGCGGCGGCGCGCCGGGCGAGTTCATGCCCTACTGGCTGCCGGCCGAGCCCTGCAGCGAGCTGATCACGCGTGACCCCAAGCCCTTGCGCATTGCGCTGTCGCACGAATGGGGCGATTACCGCGCCACAAAGCACCATGTGGCCGAGCTCGAGCGCGCCGGACGGCTGCTTGAAGGCCTGGGCCATCAAGTCGCGTGGGCGCTGCCCGATGTCGACTACCGCGCGGCCTTTGCGGCGCAGACCACCTGCTACATCAGCAACTTTGCGCAGACCATTGCCAACTTGCTGGCAGCGCGCGGGCTGGAGCGCCCACCGGCCGACCTGATCGAGCCGATCAACATCCGCATCTGGCAGGCGGGGCTGCAAACCAGCTTCAGCGAGCGGGCGCAGATGCAGGCCGTCTTCAACACCACCGCGCGGGCGTTCGGCGCGTTCTTCGAGGACTGGGACATCATGCTGACGCCGATCACCGCGCTGCCCACGCCCAAGCTGGGCACCACGGCCTACCTGACGCTCAGCGACAACCCTTCGGTGCTGGATTGGTTCGAGCACCTGTGGCGCAATTTTGCCTACACGCCGCTGTCCAATCTGTGCGGCCTGCCGGGCCTGTCACTGCCGCTGGGGGTGCAGGAATCCGGCCTGCCGCTGGGCATCCAGGCCCAGGCCCGGCAGGCCAACGACGGCCTGCTGCTTCAACTGGCAGCGCAGATTGAGCGCGCGCTGCAGGGCCGCTGGAATGGCGGCCACTTGCCGGCCACCCATGTGACGCAGCGCTGACGCAGGCCCGCGGCGGCCACTGCGGGCCCATCGGGCGGGCGCCGCCACAGGGCACAGCGCGATGGCTGGCCGAACGGGTTACGCAGGCTAGGAGCCTGTCGGGCTTGGGGAACGTCGGCTGCGAATCGACCGCAGCGGTCCATTTCTCACCGTCTTTTTGCCCCATAGCTGGGCTATGGGCCTGCAAATCCGGCAAGAACTGTCCTCGCTGGGGCCGATTCTCGCTAT